>CAZKFN010000028.1:16745-24492 GCA_964552035.1 uncultured Flavobacteriales bacterium | reverse complement strand
ATTATAATTATATATAAAAATAAATTAAGTTGTCAAGATGCTGCCATGGCCGAAAAGATGATTGCTTATATTGAAAAAATAAAAAAACAAGGCGATACGGTAGGAGGTGTGATTCAATGTGTTGTACAAGGATTGCCAGTGGGTTTGGGCGAGCCGGTATTTGATAAATTACATTCAGATTTAGCAAAAGCCATGATGAGTATCAATGCGGTGAAAGGTTTTGAATATGGTTCAGGATTTGGAGCTGCAAAAATGCTTGGAAGTCAACATAATGATGAATTTTATCAAGATGAGAGAGGAAACATTCGCACGAAGACGAATCGAAGTGGTGGAATACAAGGTGGAATTAGCAATGGAGAGGACATCTATTGTCGTATTGCTTTTAAACCCATTGCGACCATTATGAAGGACCAAGAAAGTGTAAATAAAGAAGGAGAAAAGATTCTCATTCAAGGCAAAGGACGTCACGATCCCTCTGTTTTGCCAAGAGCAGTACCTATCGTTTCAGCAATGGCCGGGCTAGTATTAGCCGATCATTTATTGAGAAGTAAAACAATTAAATTGTAAAAATAAGAATCAAAAAAACATACTTATTGTATTAAAATATGAGAAAACTCGCTTTACATTGGCAAATAATTATTGGTTTAGTTCTGGGATTACTTTATGGATTGTTGGCAGCTAATGCTGGCTGGCAGGAGTTTACAGCCCATTGGATTGCTCCCTTTGGAAGAATCTTTATCAACATGCTAAAAATGATTGCTGTGCCCTTAGTGTTAATTTCTTTAATCAATGGAATAGCAGGTTTAAAAGATATTTCTAAACTTTCATCCATTGGAGGCAAAACCATAGTTTTGTATTTAGTTACAACGGTAATTGCTGTAACAGTGGGTCTTATTGTAGTTAACATTATACAACCAGGCAATTCTTTCTCTGAGGAAATCAAAGAAGAAATGGTTTTGCAAAATGAAGATCAGGTGAAATCGACAGAAGAACAGGCATTTCAACAAAGAGAAAGCGGACCCTTGAGTTTTTTAGAAGATTTAGTACCTTCAAATTTATTTTATTCTGCTTCTTATAACACCAACATGTTGCAAGTAATCTTCTTTGCACTGCTATTTGGTATTGCTTTGATTATGGTTCCCGACCCAACAAAAATAGAGGGAATTAAAAGTTTTTTTGAAGGAGCCAATGAGGTCATTCTTAAGATGGTAGATATAATTATGTTGGTTGCTCCCATAGGTGTTTTTACACTTTTAGGAAATATAATGGTAGAATTAGCTGGAGCAGACCCTGCTGCAGCAATAGAAATTCTAAAAGGATTAGGCATTTATTCTTTAGCTGTAATTTTAGGTTTAATAATTATGATGTTTGGTGTTTATCCATTAGCCTTAAGGCTAATTACAGGATATCCCTATAAACGTTTTTTTAAAGGTATGGCACCAGCACAGTTGCTTGCCTTTTCTACTTCTTCTTCTGCTGCAACTTTACCCCTTACCATGGAGCGATGTGAAGAAAATTTAGGAATTTCTAACAAAGTAACTTCTTTTGTTTTACCTCTAGGTGCTACGATAAATATGGATGGAACAAGTTTGTATCAAGCTGTTGCAGCGGTCTTTATTGCCCAGGTTTATGGAATGGAATTAGGGATTGCAGATCAATTAACCATTGTTTTAACAGCTACTTTAGCTTCTATTGGTGCTGCTGCTGTTCCGGGTGCTGGAATAATCATGTTGGCCATTGTTTTAGGTGCAGTTGGTGTACCACTTGAAGGAATATCGCTTATTTTTGCAGTAGATAGACCATTAGATATGTGTAGAACAGTGGTTAACGTTACTGGTGATGCAACAGTAGCCACTATTGTAGCCCATACGGAAGGAGAGTTAGATAAAACTTATAAAACAGCATAATTTTTAATTTTTTTAAAGTTTTCCTAAAAAATGGAATAAAAGGTGAATAAGTGAAAGCAAACACAATATTTATGCGATTTTTGCTTTATTACTTGAGAGGTGTTTCCCTAGTAAATCAGCTGGAGAAATAATATAAAAAATAATTAAAATGAAAAAGGTTTTAAAAATTTTGGGAATTATAGTGGTGCTTTTTATTGCAGCACTTTTTATCTTACCTATTGTATTTAAGGATGATATTGTAAAGCTGGTTAAAAAAGAAGCCAATGAGGCTGTAAATGCCAAAATTGACTTTGGAGATTTTAGTTTAAGTTTGATTAAAAGCTTTCCAGATTTTCATTTCACTATTGAAGATGTAGATGTAGAAGGAATTGATGAGTTTGAAGGAGTTAAGTTGGCACATGTAGAAAAGCTTTCTTTAATAGTGGACATCATGTCTGTGATTAAAGGAGAAAGCATCAACATTAAAAAGATTGCCATAGAAACTCCCTATATAGAAATGAAAGTTTTAGAGGATGGCAAGGCTAATTATGATATAGCAAAAGAATCGGATGAAGCGGAAGAGGTAAGTAATGTAGAAGAAGAAAGTTCATTTAAGTTGGAATTAAAAAGCTTAAGCATTAGCAACGGTAGATTTATTTTTGATGATGCCACTATGCCCATGCTTATGGATATTCAAGGTTTGAACATAGGACTTTCGGGTGACATGACGGCCGATGTAACCAACATTGATACCAAGGGTTCAATTGAAAGTTTTGACCTCACCTTTGACGGAATGAGATTAATGAATAGAGTAGTGGTAGCACTCGAGGCTATTGTTGAAATGGATTTAAACCACTTTAAGTTCACTTTTAAAGACAATAGAATTATGGTGAATCAATTGCCCTTAGCACTAGATGGTTGGTTAGAAATGCCCGATGAAGCCATAGATATGGATCTAACTTTTTCTGCGTTAGAATCTGATTTTAAAACAATATTAAGTTTGGTACCTGCTGAATTTACTCAAGATTTAGAAGGAGTTAACACTTCTGGTACACTAGCACTTCAAGGATATGCAAAAGGAACATTTTTAGATGAGGTTTATCCAGCCTTTGGAATTGATTTACAAATTAATAATGCAAGATTTCAATATCCTGACTTACCCAAATCTGTGGATAATATTCAAATTGCAGCAAGCGTGGAAAATAAATCTGGAGATTTGGATGAAACTATTGTAGATGTGCCAAAGTTCCATTTGGAAATGGCTGGAAATCCATTTGATATGACCTTCTACTTGGCTACACCCATGAGCGACCCATACATCAAAGCAGGAATGAAAGGAAAAGTAGATTTAAGTAACATTAAAGACATTATACCTCTTGATCCAGATGAGAAGATGAGAGGAGTATTTACTGCAGATATAGCCCTGGCAGGTAAACTTTCTACCATAGAAAATGAACAATATGAGGAGTTTAAAGCAGAAGGTAGTTTGTTGGCAGAAAATTTCCATTACAGCAGTGATTCCCTGGATTATCCAATAGATATGAAACAAGCAAAGCTGAGTTTTAGCCCTCAATTTGTAGCTTTAGATGATATGCAATTGCAATTGGGTGAAAGTGATCTTCAATTAGATGGGCGATTAGAAAATTTTATTGCTTATGCCTTAAAAGATAAGGAAATCTTAAAAGGAGAATTGGCAATTCATTCTACTTTAATGAACATTAATGAATTGGCTGGTTTAGATGCAGAGGATGAATCTTCTGAACAAGAAGAAGAAACATCAGAAGAACCTATGGAGGCTTTAATTTTACCTAAATACATAGATTTTACCATGACTGCAGCAATGAAAAAGGTTATCTTCGATGATATTATCATGGAAAATATGGGCGGTAAAATCACCTTAAAAGAACAAAAGCTAGAAATGATCAATACGGGAATGGAACTGTTGAAAGGAAATATGACACTTAATGGGTTTTATGAAACTACTAATCCTTCCAATCCCACTTATGATTTGACTATGGATGTTTCTGATTTTGATGTAAAACAAACCGTTGAAACCTTTAATACCGTCGATAAGTTAGTCCCGTTAGCCAAACATACTTCTGGAGAATATGGAGCAAAACTAAAAGTTAAAGGAACCTTAGATAAAAATATGGATCCAGTTTACGAAACAATATTTGGAGAGGGGCAAATGAAAACAAGAGGTGTTACTGTAAAAGATTATAAGCCTTTTGAAAAAATAGCTAAAGCAATTCGTTATGATGCTTTAAATCCAATGGAGTTAAATGATCTGGACATAGACTTTACCATAAGTGAAGGGAAAATACACGTTTATCCTTTTACTTACAAGGTTGGAAATACCAAGATTACCATTGCAGGAACCAACTCCTTAGACCAAACTATTGATTATACGTTCAGTTTCCAAATTCCAAGAAAAGAATTGGGAAGTACAGCCAATCAAGCAGCGGATGGATTATTGGCAAAAGCAGCAGAAAAAGGAATTAATTTAGAATTGGCTGAGATGATTAATGTAGATGTACAATTGGTAGGACCTGCTACGAATCCCTCCATAAAAACCGATTTAAAAGAATCTGCCAGTAAGGCAACAGATGCCATTAAAGATAAAGCTAAAGAAGCTTTTGATCAAAAGAAGAAGGAAGCAGAAGAGCGAGCTCGACAGGAAATGGAAGCCAAAAAGAAAGAGCTAGAAGCTAAAAAGAAAGAAGCAGAAGCAAAAGCTAAGGAGGAATTAGAAAAGAAGAAGCAAAAGGCCCAAGAAGAAATTGATAGAAAAAAGAAAGAGGCAGAAGAGGAGTTAGAAAGACAAAAACAAAAAGCTAAAGAAAAAGCAGAAGAGGAAAAAAAGGCAGCAGAGAAAAAAGCCAAAGAAAAAATAAAGGGACTTTTTGATTAATAAAAACTTAAAACGGCGCAGAAGATATTTATTGAATAATGAAGTGGATAGGATTGAAGCATAAGGCAAATTTAAAAGGTAGCCTTATATTTTTAGTTGTTTTATTGATAAGCTTTTCTAGTCTTTCTGCACAGGATTACGGTTGTAAAAAACCTTCCAAGAAAGCAGAAAAAGTATTTAAAAAAGCTGAGCGATATGGATTTCAAGGCAAACAAGCTTATGCTTATTTGGTAGAAGCTACAAAAATTGATAAAAATTATGTGGCTGCATTGTCCATATTAGCCTACATCAACAGCAAAAGTGACTTGGCTAATCCCCAGTCGTTCAGCCGAACAGTTTCGTATTATGAGAAAACACATGAAGCTTGTGCGGCCTATAGAAATTATGAAGCAGCATGGTGGTTGGCACAACACCATTATCAAAATAGGAATTTTGACCAAGCCGAAAAATACCTTTCAGCTTATCTTGGAGGAGCTGAAGCAATCAAGGGAAATAGCATTGAAGAAGCAAAGGCTTTAGAAGAGAAAATTCAAAGTTATAAAGTGATTTTTACTAACCCTGTTCCTTTTAATCCTCAAATCGTAAAAGGGGTATCAACCAATTCTGATGAATACCTTCCTATGTTGTCTCCAGATAACCAATATCTTTTTTATACAAGAAAAGTAAAACAGGATAGTAAATCCATCTTGGGAGAAGTAGAGGAGGAGTTGTTTTTTCAAAGCAGAAAGCAATTGGATGGTAGCTTTTCTTCTGGAATTCCTATGCCTACTCCCTTTAATAAAGGGGCATATCAAGGGGGTTCCTCAATTTCAATTGATAATAGGCTGCTTTTTATTACCATAGTAAATCAAGAAACTACTCGAGATGGAAGGTTATTTTCTAATGGGGATATTTATTATTCCGACTTTACCAATGGACATTGGTCTGATTTAAAAAGCATAGGATCTCACATCAATGGTAGATTAACTTGGGAGGGGCAACCTTCGATTTCTCCTGATAATAAAACCCTTTATTTCGCCTCGGCAAGAGAAGAGGACAATTATGGAGGAATGGATTTATATAAGACGGAAAGACGAGAAGATGGATTCTGGGGGCCGGCAATTAATTTAGGCCCGAAAGTCAATAGCTCAGGGAATGAAAAATCTCCTTTTATTCATCCCGATGGACAAACGTTGTACTTTTCTTCTGATGGACATCCAGGCGTAGGAGGACAAGATATTTTTTATGCCAGAATGCAAAAAGACGGAACCTTTGGTGAGCCAAAAAATATTGGTGTTCCCATAAATACAGAAAAAGATGAACATGGTTTTATTGTTAGCATTGACGGAAGGTACGGATTCTTTTCTTCCAATTTAGGAAAAAAAGAGTTGAACATTTATTCCTTTGAAATACCCGAGGAGGCAAGGCCGGAAGAAGTGGTTTTTGTGAGAGGGAAAGTCGCTTCAAAAGACCCAGATGCTGCTAAAGGCATGACTATAGAATTGAAAAATATGACAAATAAGTCAGTGGTAGAGGGAGTAGTTAACGAAGAAAATTCAGAATACACGGCAGTAATTTCAGCTAGGAAAACAGACGATGTGATGATGATGGCCAAAAAAGAAGGTTATGCTTTTTCCTCTCAATACATCAGTGCAGACAAAGAAGTTGTGGGTAAGCCAATACGAACTCCCAAAATTGAATTCAATCCTATTGAAATAGGAGAATCTTATAAGATTAACGATATAAATTTTGCAACTAACTCCCATACTTTAACTCCACAGGTTAAAAATATTTTAGATGAATTTATCGTTTTTCTAAAAGAAAATAAAGGAATACAATTGGCTATTCACGGGCATACGGATAATGTTGGAAACTCTAAAAGTAATCTAGAGTTATCCGTTTTAAGAGCTAAAGAAGTGAGTGATTATTTGAATCAACATGGAATTGAATTAAATAGGCTTAAATACAAAGGCTTTGGAGATACTGAGCCCATTGCTGATAATGCCACAGAAAAAGGAAGGGCAGAAAATCGTAGAACTGAATTTATAATCCTTTCAAAATAGAAATAATTAAATTACTTTTGCAAATCATAAAAGAAGTTAAAATGAAAAAAGTATTTTTAGGATTTTTCGCAAGCATTTTATTATTGTCTTTCGGGTGCCAGCAAAACAGTTACCAAGATAATGAAACCGAGGTAAAAGAAGAGGATCGCCTAGCTGAAGATATAAAGGATGTGTCAACTATTGAAAATTGGGCCTTAGAAGAAGATTCGTTACATTTCGGAAAAATTATAGAATCTGAGGGATCAATTTCTATGGATGACTTTGCTACAAAAATAGAAGGAGAAGATACACTAAGAGTCAAGATTGAAGCAGTAGCTACAGAAATTTGTCAAAAGAAAGGTTGTTGGATGAAAGTAGAAACTTCAGAAGGGAAAAGTTTGAGAATTCGATTTAAGGATTATGGATTTTTTGTGCCTAAAGATATTGCAGGAAGAAATGTAGTTTTTGAAGGAATTGCCTTTAAAGATACTATTTCAGTTGAAGAGCTGCGTCACTATGCTGAGGATGAAGGTAAATCTGAAGAAGAAATTGCAGCCATTACAGAACCAAAAGTAAAAACTTCCTTTATAGCAAATGGAGTATTAATTAAATAGCATATTCCACATTTTATTCAGTTCACTTTTATAAGACCCTTAATGCTTATTTCATTAAAAATTACCTTTGTATGTTTGGCACATAATCCAGAAGAAAACTATTGTGGGTATAATATCTAGGGAAGCTTCTATCTCAGCTGTTTTAAGCTATGCCGGCGTAGCCATAGGTTTTGTGAATGTAACCTTGTTAATGACCCAATGGTTTACACCTGATCAATATGGACTTAGAGAAATATTATTAAATGTTGCCGTTTTTGCAACTCAATTTGCACATTTAGGTACATTTAGAAGTTTAGTAAAGTTTTATCCTTTTTT
>CAZKFN010000028.1:0-16735 GCA_964552035.1 uncultured Flavobacteriales bacterium | reverse complement strand
ATAGGACTTTTATTTCCTTTTATTGGGTTTTTAATTGTGAGTCTATTAGCCTTGCTATTTAAAAGCTCAATTGTTGGATTTTATCAAGAAAAAAGCCCTTTATTTATAGAATATTTTTTCTACAGCTTTCCATTGCTTTTTTTCTTACTCTATAATAATGTTTTTGAAAGCTATCTACAAGCTCGATCTAAGACCATCTTTTCTATTTTCCTTAGAGATGTATTTAATCGCCTAACAACAACTTTCCTCTTGATATTATATTATTTTGGGGTGATTGACTTTCATTTGTTTATTGTCTTTTTTGTTTTTTCTTATTCCATTAGTGTACTCTTATTTATTCTATACTTAATCAGCAAAGGAGAATTGCACTTAAAGATTTCCAAAAGTATTTTTAGACCAAAACTTAGAAAGATATACCTTAACTTTAGTGGTTATTCCATAATGTCTGATGCTTCAACGGTTTTAGTAAATCGAATAGATGCCATTATGATTGCAGGTTTCTTAGGCTTAGCTCAAACTGCAATTTATGCTAATGCCGTGTACTTGGTGGCTATTATTCTTATTCCAGCTGCCTCGATTAATAAGATTTCCTTACCCATTATTTCTGACCGGTGGAAACATAAGAAATTAGATGAAATCGATATTGTCTATAAAAAAACATCCATTACTCAATTTGCAACTTCAGGTGTATTATTCATTTTAGTTTGGGCTAACTTGGATAATTTTTATGTCATTCAAGGAGATGTTTATTCTGTAGGTAAAACAACCTTTTTAATTTTGGGTATAGCTAAGCTAATTAACTTTGTTTTTGGAGCTAATGGACAGATTATTGGCATCTCTAAATATTACCGTTACGATACCACAACAGGAATTATTCTAGGTGTACTTACCATTTTTACCAATTATATATTTATTCCTTATTGGGGTATTGAAGGTGCCGCTTTTGCAACCGCACTTTCTATCTTAATCTATAATTTAATTCGCTTTTTCTTTGTCTATAGAAAATTACAAATGCAACCTTTTACCCTAAATACAATTAAAACTTCTATTATTTTACTCTTAGGTTTTGGACTCAATGAACTTTTACCCACTCTACCCAATATATATGTGGATTCCATTTATAGAACAGTGATAGAAGTTATTTTCCTTGGATTTTCTATTTATTATCTTAAAATCTCAGAGGACATCAATGGTTTTATAAATAAGTATTTGGCTCTGGTGTTTAAAAAAACTAATTAAGCTTATTCTAGCTCTATGTTTTTTTCTATTTCCTTTTGTACTTTTTCAATAGAACCTGCTTGTTGTATGCTAGCATTGAGTTCAAACCCAATAAGCAACACAAAAGAAATAAAGTAAATCCACAACATTAAAACAATGATGGTTCCAATAGATCCATAAATTTTATTGTAGTTAGCAAAATTATCTACATAATACCCAAAAGCAATAGATACAACTAAAACTAAAAAGGTAGCTAAGGTTGAACCCGCAGAAAAGAAACGCCATTTCGCTTTTCTATTACCCCCTAAATAATAGGCAAAAGATATTCCGAAAAATCCTAATGCAGCAATAATAATCCACTTGGCTAAGACAATTAAAAAGGAAGCTAAGGTTCCCGCAGTAAAAATATTATTCACTAAATATTTTGTTATAATAATAGAAGCTATTGCAGTAGCGATAAGAAGTGTTAAAATAAATAGTAATAAAACGGACACTCCTTTTTGCCTGACAAATCCTCTTTTAAAACTACTGTTATAACTGTCTTGAAAGGCTGCCAACATGCCATCTATTCCATTGGTTGCAAGAAATAAAGCAAAGATAAAACCAAAGGAAAGCAAACCTCCATCTGGTTCGGTTACAACTTGAATCAAAGAGTCTGAAATGAATTCATAACCAGTAGCCGGCAAAATATCTTCTAAGATTTTTAGCAATTCACTTTGAAAGCTTTTAATGGGGAAGTAGGGGATAAGGGTCAATAAAAATATCATCGTTGGGAAAAGGGCCATGAAAAACTTAAAAGCCATAGATGAGGCTTTTGTTGCAATTAAACCCTTTTGTATTCCCTGAATAAAAAAACGAGAGACGTGATAAATAGATAGCTGATCAAAACCGGGAAGTACAATGATTTTTGAAAGTCGAATACTTTCTCTAATAAATCGAATAGAGAGTATTTTTTTTAACCACTTGTAGGACATTTTAAAAGGCTTTAAGGCTCAAATCTAAACTTTTAACTTGATGCGTCAAGGCACCTACACTGATAAAATCAACTCCACATAAGGCATAGTCTCTTATAGTTTCAGAAGTAATCCCCCCAGAAGCCTCAGTTTCAGAGCGATTCCCAATTAATTCAACAGCAGTTTTTAAATTCTCATAATTAAAGTTATCCAGCATAATCCGCTCAACTTTTGGAGCAGCTAAGATTTCTCTAACTTCTTGAAGGTTTCTAGCCTCCACCTCAATGGGAATATCTAAATTGTTTTCTTTTAAATAGTCTTTTGCTTTATTTATGGCTTGTGCTATTCCTCCAGCATAATCAATATGATTATCCTTAATCATGATCATATCGTAAAGCCCCATTCTATGGTTCAATCCTCCACCAATTTTAACGGCCATTTTTTCAAAAACCCTAGAATTGGGCGTGGTCTTACGAGTATCTAAAATTTTGGTATTTAAATCTTTTATTTTTTGTACCAAGTTATGAGTGTGCGTGGCAATACCACTCATTCGTTGCATAAAATTTAAAGCCAAACGTTCTGCTCTAAGGATGGCTTGCGAGTTTCCTGATAAAGTTAGAACGACATCGCCATGTTGAATGGCATCTCCATCTTTATAATAAAATTCCACTTTAAGATTAGGGTCAGTTTGTCTAAAAACTTCTAGGGCTACTTCAAGCCCAGCAATAATTCCTTCATCTTTTGCGAGGAGTTTAGCTTTACCTGTAGCATCTTCGGGGATACAACTTTTACCGCTGTGGTCTCCACTGCCAATATCTTCTTTTATTGCTAGAGAAATAAGGGATTCAATTTTTTTCAATGCGCTTTAATTATCTTTATTCTTTTTCAATGCGAAGTTCGATAATTCGTGGCTTATTTTGAACTAAATTGTAAAGGATATAAGTTCTATAATTATTTCCTTCAGACTCCAACCTCCCAATCTCATAAAAAGAACGCTCTTTGGAGCCTCCATTGTGTTTGTAAACGTACTTATTAAATTGGTTTTCCTTAAAAAACTGTTCTAAGATGATTTTGGCTTGCTGTTGGCTAAAAGCACCAGTAGTTTTCGGAGTACTTAATTCAATCTTAGAATCAAAATGCAGTGCAAAATTAGACGCATTTAGCTTGGCTAAGCTGTTTTCAAAATTTGTATTTTGAGCCTGCAAAGCTGAAAAAAAAGAAAAAAATACGACTAAAAAAAACCAACGCATATTTAAAATTACTCAATTATTTCTAATTCCTTTAGAAATTAATTAGATTTAAACTCAAATGTTTAGACAATAAAGTTATGAAAATTACACTTTTGGTTGTAGGAAGTACAGATAGTAAGCCTATTAAGGATTTGATTGAGGATTATTTTCAACGTTTAAAGTACTACATTGGCTTTGAGATTAAAACCATTCAGCCTAAACGAAAAGTAAAACAACAAGATTCATCTGCATTAAAAAAAATGGAAGCAGAAGCCATCCTTTCTCATGTTGCCGAGTCCTCTTATTTGATACTGTTGGATGAAAAAGGCAGCAGCTACAGCTCAGAGAAATTTGCTGCTTTCCTACAAAAAAGATTGAATGCCGGAGGCAAGGAGTTAATATTTTGTATAGGTGGGGCTTATGGCTTTGATCAAAGTGTATATCAGCGAGCTAATACCCAACTAGCTTTGTCTAAATTGACCTTTACCCATCAAATGGTTCGATTGGTTTTTGTGGAGCAATTGTACAGGGCTTTTACTATATTATCGGGGGAAAAATACCATCATTAAAGCAACTTTTTTTGCCATTCCCAAGCGCTAGCTAAAATGTCATCCAAACTCCTTTTGCCTTCCCAATTTAATAAACTCTTTGCTTTATTGTTGTTGGCATATATAGAAGACACATCGCCAGCCCTTCTCTCACCCAAATTATAGTTGAGCTTTTGACCGGAGACCTTTTCAAAGGAATGCAACATTTCCAATACTGTAGTTCCAATTCCACTCCCTAGGTTGATAACTTGATAATTTTCTTCTTTCTTGATGTTCAGGAGATATTCTAGGCCTTTAACATGAGCAATTGCAATATCGCTAACATGAATATAATCGCGAATACAACTCCCATCTCGAGTGGCATAATCGGTTCCAAAAACGGTCATTTCCTTCCTAATTCCCGCAGCAGTTTGTGTGATAATGGGTACTAAGTTATTCGGACGTTCACTCTGTGCTTCTCCTATTTTAATAGAAGAATGTGCACCAGCAGGATTAAAATACCTTAGAGAAAGAGCTTTAAAGTCTGGGGCACTTTTGCAATAATCCTTTAAAATATGCTCTCCCATTTGCTTGCTTCTAGCATAGGGAGACTCAGCTTCCCCAAAAGGGGTATCCTCAGTTACCGGAAGCTTTTCTGGGTTGCCATAGACCGAACACGAACTGGAGAAAATTAAATGCTTGATCTTATTTTCTTTCATTCCTTCAATCACATGAAGCAATGAGTTGAGGTTGTTTTTATAATAAGATAAGGGAACATCTACAGATTCTGGAACGGATTTTAAAGCTGCAAAATGAATAACAGCATCTACTCTAAGATCTTTAAAGAAATCTAGAGTGTCGGCTTCATTGCTTAAGTCAATGTCGTAGAATTCTACAGCTCTACCGGTAATGGACTGAATTCTTTCGTAGGTTGTTGATGATGAATTAAGATAATTATCTACGGAAATAACATCATAGCCTAGTTCGAGTAACTCAACTATGGTGTGAGAACCAATATAACCTGCACCTCCAGTAACTAATATTTTTTTCATTTTAATAAGTTGTTCGCTATTTGATTTATTTTTCTTTTAAAATAGATTACTTTCGCATACGAAATTACACTTCTAAAGTATGTCTACAAAAGTAAAGTTTATTGTAATAGGTGCAGGACGAATTGGAAAGCGTCATGCGAGCATGATTAAAATTAACCAGGATTCTGAACTCGTGGGTATAATTGATACGGATACTTCAATTAAAAAAGAGGTTGAAGAAGAATTTGGAGTTCCTTTTTTTGAAAATATTCAGGATTTTTTTAAAGCAGGTATAGCGGTTGATGTAGCCAATATTTGTACACCCAATTATTTACATGCATCTCAAGCCATCGAAGTTTTAAATCACGATTGCCATGTGGTTATTGAAAAGCCCATGGCCTTAAATAAAGTAGATGCTGAACGCGTAATTCACCTTTCGTTACAAATGAACAAAAGGGTTTTCTGTGTGATGCAAAACAGATATAGTCCACCAGCGCAATGGTTAAAGAAAGTAGTAGATAGCAATGTTCTAGGAAAAGTCTATATGGTAAACATCAATTGCTTTTGGAATAGAGACAGTGATTATTACCAAGGAGGAGATCCAAACTTTTGGAAAGGGAAACAAGATAAAGATGGTGGAACCTTATTTACACAGTTTAGCCACTTTGTAGATACCATGTATTGGCTCTTTGGAGATATAAAAGATATTAAAGCAAAATTTTATGATTTTAATCACCAAAGTACAACGGAGTTTGAAGACTCAGGAATTGTGCTGTTTGATTTTGTAAATGGAGGAGCTGGAAGTATCAATTATTCTACTTCAGTATATGGTCAAAACATGGAGAGCAGCATTTCTATAATTGCAGAAAAAGGAAGTATAAAAGTGGGAGGGCAATACATGAATGAAATTACTTATTGTTATATTGAGGATTATGATATGCCGGAATTAGAAGAGACCTTACCTCCTAACGATTATGGGAAATATAAAGGAAGTGCTGCCAATCATCAATTTGTAATTCAAAATGTGGTAGATACTTTATTTGGGAATAAGACACTTACAACCAATAGCTTAGAGGGTTTAAAAGTTGTAGAAATAATAGAAAATATATATAAACTGAAATAAATTATTGTCATTCCCAATAATTTGTGTAAAATTGCCCCGTCCATTGCGTTATTCTTAGACAATTCATCGCTTACATAAGTTTGACATTTGAGAGGTCTTTCACTTTATGGACATCGTAAGTTAATTTTTTTTTAAAACTATACAATCACTATTTTAATTTCATGTACGATATCTTACAACTAAACCAAAAAACGGTTGCAGAGTTAAGAGAAATTGCTAAATCCGCAGGAATTAGTAAATATCAAAAACTTAAAAAAGAAGATTTGATCTATGTTATTTTAGATCGTCAAGCTGTTGATCCTGAGGCGGTACGTTCCGCTGTTAAACAAACAGAAAGTGCAACACCCGAAAAAGGGCCAACATCAACTAAGGCCGCTGCTGCTCCAAAAAGAACAACAACGAAATCTTCAACTAAGCCTACCACAAAAGAAAGTGCTAAACCTGTAAAAGAAAGCAGCCCAAAACCTGCTGCAGAAGAAAGCAAAAAAGAAACAACAGAAGATAAAAGGAAAGTAGCTTATCCTAAAAAGCCACCTTCAGAAAGAACTATTATACCTCAATTGCAAAAAGAAAAAAATAGAGCTACTACAGCTACCAAAACAGAATCTCATCCTACAACTAAGACGGAGATTAAACCAGAAGTAAAACCTAAACCCGCAAAAAAAGAATTTGATTTTGATGGAATTATCAATGGAGAAGGAGTATTAGAAATGATGCCCGAAGGTTATGGGTTTTTAAGATCTTCCGATTATAATTACCTCAATTCTCCTGATGATATCTACGTCTCTCATTCCCAAGTAAAACTATTTGGTCTAAAAACTGGAGATACGGTTAAAGGAAGCGTTCGACCACCAAAAGATGGAGAAAAATACTTTCCATTAATTAAAGTGTTGGAAATTAATGGCCAAGAACCTGAATTGGTTAGAGATAGAGTTCCCTTTGATTACTTAACTCCTCTTTTTCCATACGAGAAGTTTAATTTAACAGGACATGAAAACGAAAGCCTTTCTACACGAGTGATTGATTTATTCACTCCTATTGGAAAAGGGCAAAGAGGTTTAATCGTTTCTCAACCTAAGACTGGAAAAACTACCTTATTAAAAGAAGTAGCCAATGCCATTGCAGCGAATCATCCGGATGTATATTTGTTGATTTTATTAATTGATGAACGACCTGAAGAGGTTACAGATATGGCTAGATCAGTGAATGCAGAAGTGATTGCTTCTACTTTTGATGAACCGGCGGAACGCCATGTTAAAGTGGCCAACATCGTGTTAGAGAAAGCTAAGAGAATGACTGAATGCGGGCATGATGTTGTCATCTTATTGGATTCTATTACAAGACTTGCAAGAGCTTACAATACCGTTTCACCTGCTTCAGGTAAAGTATTGTCCGGTGGAGTGGATGCCAATGCACTACATAAACCTAAACGCTTCTTTGGTGCCGCTAGAAAAATAGAAAATGGCGGCTCTTTAACTATATTAGCTACAGCTCTAACCGATACAGGTTCTAAAATGGACGAAGTAATTTTTGAAGAATTTAAAGGTACTGGAAACATGGAGCTGCAATTGGATAGAAGAATATCAAATAGAAGAATTTATCCTGCCATTGACATTGTTTCATCTTCAACCAGAAAAGAAGAGCTTTTACTCGGAAAAGAAGTGACTCAACGCATGTGGATTCTAAGAAACCATATTGCTGATATGAACCCTGTGGAAGCTATGGACTTTTTAAGAGATAGAATAACAAAAACAAAGGATAACGAAGAGTTCCTAACTTCTATGAACAGTTAAAATTTATAGAATGAAGTCTTCATTTTCCATTGCCGTATGGATGGTGCTTATCTCAGTAATACTGAGAATGATAGTATTCCTAATGGATTGGCAATTTACAAACTATGAAAAGATTTACCTTTTTGGAAATCTTTTCGTTCTGATGATGGGAGTTTTCTTTTCCTTGCGTTTGTATAAAAGGAAGGTAGAGAAAACAACTCATTTTTTAGAGGATTATAAGGCGGCTATGCGCTTTGTAGGATTATATGCCATCCTGATGTCGGTTTTTGTGTACATCTATTACTCCTCTATTGACGTAACTTATTTTGATGTTAAATTAAAATCACAACTAACATTGGCTGCCGAACATGGAATGGATTTGGATCAAGTTAAAAAGACCGGTGAGATGATTCTTACACCCTTTTTTCAGAGCACTATAACTCTGGTGGGCTTTATTATGTTGGGTTTTATTTATTCGGCAATTATTGTATTTACAACTAGAAAAATGGGGGCTTATGGAGAGAGAAAAATTCAAATGGATACAATAGATACTATAGATACAATAGACAAAATAGACAAAAAAGATAAAATAGGTTGAAAATTAGGAAATAACAGATTTATTGAAGTAAATCTTGAGCCAGTTGATTTAAATTTACTCCATCAAAATTTCCTGAAGTCATCAAAAGTAAAATGCAATTCTCAAGCTGTAATCCCTGAAGATAAGCTAATAGCTCTTTGCTATCATCATAAACTTGAACCTTTGAAGGCAAAAATGCTTTTTTAACGTCCTCCTTATTGAGCTTTTCTAATCCTTTATGCTGTATAGCTTTTGGGTTGAAATAAACTATAGCTTCATTTGCGGCATACATAGCTCCTGAGTATTCAGCTAGAAAATCTTTATTTAAACTGCTGAAAGTATGAAGTTCCATACAAGCAATTAACTTCCTTTTTTCAAATTGTTTTTTTACGGCAGTAGTAGTAGCTTTTAACTTGGATGGGGAATGAGCATAATCCTTGAAGATTTTGGTGTCTTTATTTTCTCCTATTAATTCCAGACGCTTGGAAGCTCCTTTAAAAGATTGTATGGCATGGTAAAAATCAGTTTTACTTATTCCAAGATTTGAACAAACCTTTAAGGCAGCATTGAGGTTTTGCAGGTTGTGTTCCCCAAAGATTTCTACAGGAATTTCTGAATCAACAGCAGTAAGATAAGTCTTTTGATTTTTTATACGATAATTGTGTGTTAGATAGGGTACTTTATGAATTTTATAACTTCCTTCTTCTACAACTTCTTTTAAAACTTTATCGTTTTGAAAATAGATAACTTCAGCATCCTCTTCTAAG
Source organism: uncultured Flavobacteriales bacterium (assembly GCA_964552035.1). Classification (GTDB taxonomy): domain Bacteria; phylum Bacteroidota; class Bacteroidia; order Flavobacteriales_E; family Vicingaceae; genus CAZKFN01. Next base: position 7,538 of record CAZKFN010000028.1, on the reverse strand, counting down.
GATTTTAGAAATAAATGAAACTGTTCTACATAATTCTCAAAAGTTGGAAAAACATTAATATGATCCCAAGCTATTCCGCTAATAACTGCCGTATGAGCTTTGTACCATAAAAATTTAGGTCTTCTATCAATAGGTGAGCTTAAATACTCATCTCCTTCAATTACAATTATAGGTGCATCGCTAAGTTTTACCATAGTTTCAAAACCTTCTAATTGAGCACCTACCATATAATCGAAATCCATATTTTGTTGCTGCAATACATGTAAAATCATAGAAGTAATAGAAGTTTTTCCATGACTTCCAGCGATCACAATTCGCTTTTTATCTTTACTTTGTTCATAAATATATTCTGGATAAGAGTATATCTTTATCCCCATTTCTTTAGCAGCTAATAATTCGGGGTTATCTTTTTTGGCATGCATTCCTAGAATAACAGCATCTAGGTCTTTTGTGATTCTTCTATTATCCCAACCCACAGTTTGAGGTAATAAACCATATTGAGCTAACCTACTTTTAGATGGTTCAAAAATTTGATCGTCAGAACCCGTTATAGAATAGCCTTTTTTATGCAGTGCAATAGCTAGGTTGTGCATAGCACTTCCTCCAATTGAGATAAAGCGAATTTTCATAGCCTTCAATTAAAATTTAATTCATTATTTTTTTTAGCAATTCCCAAAAACGTTGGTTAGCAGCTTTTGTTCCTATGGTTACACGAATTGCATTGTCTGCACCAAAACCTTTACCGGGTCGAACCATTACACCACCTTTAAGCATCTCTTCAGCCAATTCATCATCTTGTATTGGAGATTCAAAAAGAATGAAATTCCCTTGTGTTGGCCAATATCGAATAGCAGCCTCTTCAAATTTTTTGTAAAGCCATCTTTTCCCTTCCCAAACCATTTCTTGAGAACGTTTGACATGCTCCGTATCTTTTAAAGCAGCAAAAGCAGCATTCACTTGAAGCGTACCAATTCTAAAAGGCCTAAATATCTTGTTTAAATACTCCCCGATTGCCGGAGTAGAAAAAGCATATCCAATTCGCAATCCTGCCAAACCATATATTTTGGAAAAGGTATGTAAAGCAATTACATTTTTTCCCTCTTTAATATAATCTATTGCATAAGGGAAATCATCAGCATCTACAAAATGATGATAAACTTCATCGTAAACCACAATTACATGATCTGGAATTTTTGCTATAAAAGCATCCATAATTTGCTTGTTTACATAAGTCCCTGTGGGGTTATTGGGGTTGGTAATAAAAATTAAAGCGGTTTTTTCATTAATAGCAGACAAGATTCCTTCAGTATCTAAAGCGTAGTCTGGAAGCTTTAGGGGAATGTTGATGACTTTTCCACCTTCCAATTCACTTAGATTCTCATAAGGAGTAAAAGTAGGCATGCTTATAATGCATTCTGAACCAACACTAACTAATCCTTTACAAATGGTTTCAATCACTTCAACTCCGCTGTTGCAAGTAATAAATTGTTGAGGTTTTAAACCATTACCATGGTGTTTTGCAAGCACTTCATGAAACTCATTGTTGTCGTAATGATCATATTCATTAACATTCCCTATAGCATTTCTCATAGCTTCTATTGCTTTTGGAGAGGGACCTAGCAAGTTTTCATTGGAGGACATCTTGTAAAAATGCTCCCAATTATCCTTTTGAGGTAAAGGTTTGCGCATAGGGAACTCTTTGGCTTGCTCTATATGTTTTTTAAATAAAGGATGTTTATTCATAATTGAGGAATCTTTTTTAATGTAAAAATCAAATTTAAACATAAATGAAGTATTGAGCTTTCCCTTTTCTATTGGCTTTCCCTTTTTTATGGAAAAACATATTTTAATCCATTTTTAATTTTACAATTTTTATAAGGGACAATTTTGTCTTAAATAGAAAAGGTGTTACATTTGTAGACTAAAAAAAGTATTATGGAAATAACAAGAGATAGTATTATTGGTGATTTAGTTAGCGACAACTATAAATCAGCGGATGTATTCAACAATCATAAGATTGATTTTTGTTGTCAAGGAAATAGAAGTTTACAAGATGCTGCAACAGAGGCAAAAATTGAAGTGGACAATTTAATTTCTGAATTAAAAGAAATTCAGAATGAGCCCTCAGGCGACCACATTGATTACCGCCAATGGCCTATGGATTTAATTGTGGACTATATTGAGAAAAAACATCATAGATACGTTGAAAAACAAATTCCGGTGATAAAACCCATGTTGGAAAAAATAACACAAGTTCACGGAGGTCAACATCCGGAGTTACATAGAATTAAGGAATTATTTGATAAAACAGCAGGGGAAATGACCATGCACATGAAACGGGAAGAATTGACCTTATTTCCTCATATTAAGCGATTGGTTAAAGCCAAAGAAAGTAATCAACCCTTTAAAAGAGCTGCTTTTGGAGAGGTTGAAAAACCCATTGCTAAATTCATGGAAGAGCACGAAGACGACGGGCTAAGGTTTAGAGAGATTAATGATTTAAGTAAAGGTTATACTTTACCAGAGGATGCTTGTAATTCTTATACGGTAACCTATAAATGGTTACAAGAATTTGAGCAAGATTTACACCGACACATTCATATTGAAAATAACATTCTTTTCCCTTCTGCAATTAAATTAGAAAATGAATTGACACCTGCAGAATAAGGCTTAACTTTATTTTGCAAAAATCAAGTGCATGAGATTATCGGTTTGGGTTAAAGTAGCTTTGTTTAATTTCCTAATTGCAGCCTTGATGGGACTAACCCTCAGGGCTGCTTTTCTTTGGAAAATACCGGGGTTAAACTACAGGTATTTGCTTCATGGACATTCCCACATTGCTATGTTAGGCTGGGTATTTATGGCACTTTTTGCCCTCTTAGTAGTAGGGTTTACCTCCAAAGAAAAACAAGAATCACCCTTTTATAAATGGATTTTTATTTTAACTCAACTTTCTGTTATTGGAATGATGGTAGCTTTCCCAATACAAGGTTATGCTGCAGTATCCATTATTTTTTCTACTCTTAACGTATTGTTATCCTACCTCTTTGTTGCTCGAATTTGGAGAGACTCAGGAAGACATAAAACTTCCGCAACTTATCTTATGCGGTTTTCCCTTCTTGGAATGTTAATTTCTACTATAGGATTATGGGGAATGGCCATAGTTATGGCCTTAAAATTTAACGACACCGTTTGGTATGAATTGGTGATTCAATTTTATCTTCACTTTCAATTTAATGCATGGTTTATCCTAGCCACTTTGGCTGTATTGTTACAGTATTTTATTAAAAAAACAGACGTACAAATACCTATAAAGGTAGTGAGATGGTTTACAATATCTTATTTTATATCCGTATTCTTCACTTATTTTTTAGTTGTTTTTTATTCTACGCACAGCTCGTATAGCTATGTTTTAAATTCTATAGGAGTTGTCCTGCAAGCTGCAAGTGTTTTAGGAATAGTTTTTTTCCTCTTTAAAAAAACCATTATACGATATAAATTCCTCTTGAAAAAATGGGGTATTTTGTTGATTATAGGTTTTATTTCTTGGGTGTTTAAAGTTATAATTCAGTTGTTGCTAATTATTCCTGAGGTAAGGGATGCACCAACGCAGTTTACTAACTTTATGATCGGCTACATTCACTTAGTTAATCTTGGTATCGTCAGTACACTATTGTTTTATCTTTTAAGAAAAATGATAGCTAAATTTAATTTTTCTTGGGAAATGTATTTGTTTCTCTTTGGCATTGTTATGACAGAAATTTATCTCTTTCTACAAGGAGTTTATTATTGGCAAGCATGGGGTTCTTTACCAAATTATGACAGAAGTATCCTTTATCTTTCCATTCCTTTGCCCCTGAGTGTGCTAATCATTTGGCTTCGTACATTCCAAAGAAATAAACTTGAGTCCTAAAATACGAGCTTTCCTTTTTTGCTTTTCAAATTCATTTCTGCTAAGATTTTGAGCCCTTTGTTTTTTGTTTAATTTTGATATCAACTTGTCCACTTCAATAGAGTGGAAGGGTTTCTATATTTATCAATCCAACTGCTATGAGACTTTTAACCTTTTTATTCTTATTTCCTTTTTAGATTTTTGCTCAGGATAAAATTAATTTAGAAGAACTTCAGCCAACTGAAGCCTATGAAAATGCTCATTCTCAACTTATTTATGAAAATGAACAGTCCTCTAATTATTTAATATGGATAAAAGAAGGTGTCAAAATGCATAAACATAGGGAGCACACCGAGAGTATAACTGTAATTGAAGGATATGGAATAATGACTGTAGGTGAGGAGCATTTTGAAATTAAAAAAGGAGATTTCTTTGTCATTCCTAAGAACACTTTTCATGCTTTAGAAGTGAAATCAACAAAACCTATAAAAGTAATTTCCATTCAAATGCCGAAATTCAACCCTAAGGATAGGATATTTTGGGAAGAGTAGGGGATGGCTTCTCAATTCTTATTTTTCTTTTAGTTTATGCGTCAAAAAAACCTATAAACAATTGATTTATTAGAACCAACATCCTAATATTTTAATTAATATAAATGCTATTGAAAAATAAATATATATATTTGTAAAGAACATTTTAAAATAAGAAGCATGAATTTGCTTTTAAAAGACATCGCACAACTCCAATCTGGAGTGTATTTAAAAGCCAAGGAAGAGCAAGGAGAAGTGGCATATTTATTAGGTATAAAAGATTTTGATGATAATTTTCACTTGACTCAACCCTCAGTTAGAATAGATAAAAAGGAAGTAAAGGAGAAGTATATCGTTCAAAAAGATCATGTTCTTTTTTCTTCAAGATTGGTATTTAATGCTTTTTATCTTCCAGATTCTAATGAAGTATATGTTGCTTCCAACAGTTTTATGTTGATTAAACCGAATTTAGAAAAGGTTATTCCCAATTACTTAAGGTGGTTTTTAAACCATCCCCATACCCAGCAAAAGTTAGTTCAATTAGCACAAGGCTCAAGTCGTATGCCTTATATTAGTCAAAAGAAATTAGAAACTTTTTCTGTTAAACTGCCTGATTTAGCCATTCAAAAGCAAATTGCAGCTGTTGTTGACCTCATGAATACCGAGAAAAAATTAAGACAAAAACTAATCAATAAAAGAGAAAAATACATTCAATCCATCTTATTAAACACATTAAAAAATGAATAAAATACCTAGCCAAGATATTAAAGCAACCGTTTGGGACGCCTGTAACACTTTTCGAGGAGTAATTGACCCATCCCAATATAAAGATTATATATTGACCATGCTTTTTGTTAAATACATCAGTGATGTCAATAAAGAAAAGCGTCAGCAATATGCCGAAAGGTATGATGGTAATAAAATGCGAATCGAACGAGCTATGGCAGCCGAACGTTTTATCATTCCAGAAACCAGCAACTTTGATTATCTTTATGAAAATAGAAACGAGCCCAATATTGGCTCTTTAATCGATATTGCCTTAGCAGATTTAGAAGAAGCCAATCGAGCTAAACTAACCGGTGAAAGTGGATCAGGAGTGTTTAGAAACATTTCATTTAACAGCTCTAATCTAGGAAGTGAAAAGGAAAAGAATAGTCGTCTTAAAGAATTATTAGTTGATTTTAGTAAACTGGATTTAATGCCCTCTCATTTGGCGGATAAGGATGCAATTGGAGATGCTTATGAATATTTGATCTCCAAATTTGCCAGTGACGCCGGAAAGAAAGCAGGCGAATTCTTTACGCCCTCAGAAGTTTCTCAGCTTTTAGCTCAGCTAACCAAAGGAGAAAAAGGGTCTAAAATATACGACCCAACTTGTGGCTCCGGTTCGCTACTTTTAAAAGCAGCACATCAAGTGGGCAGTAAAGACGCCAGCGTTGAGCGTAGTCGAAACGTGGCGATTTACGGACAAGAAAACAACGGTAGTACCTGGGCTTTGGCGGTGATGAATATGTTTTTGCACGGTTTCGACAATGCCAGCATCCGTTGGGGAGATACCATCAGGAACCCTTTACATACGGAAAGTAATACTACTTTAATGAAGTTTGATATAGTAGTTGCCAATCCGCCTTTTTCACTTAAAAAGTGGGGCAAAGATGAAGCCGACAACGATCCTTTTAATCGTTTTTGGAGAGGTGTTCCACCCACAAGTCGAGGAGATTGGGCTTTTGTAATCCATATGATTGAAAGTGCCAAAGAAGGCTCTGGGAAAGTTGGCGTAGTAGTACCTCATGGAGTTTTATTTAGAGGAAGTTCTGAAGGTAAGATTCGACAGCAAGTGATTGAAGAAAACCTGTTGGAAGCTGTAATCGGTTTACCGTCCAACTTATTCTATGGAACGGGAATTCCAGCAGCAATATTGATTTTTAATAAGAAACGGGCTTCGGGCTTCGACTCCGTGGCCCCTGAGCCCTTCGACTCCGGGGTCCCTGAGCATCGTCGAAGGGCTCAGCCCACAGTTAAAGGTAGCCGAAACGCGGGCTTCGACTCCGATCAGCCCACAGTTGAGCGTAGCCGAAACGCGGACACTGAGCGGAGCCGAAGTGTCCTGTTCATCGACGCCAGCCAACATTACCAAAGCGGAACCAACCAAAATGTATTGCGCAATCAGGACATTCAAAAGGTCGTAGATACCTATGAAAAGTTTGTTTCAGAAAATTTAGAACCTGGTGTATTGGAAGATAAATACAGCTACATCGCCACGTTTGATGAAATTAAAGAAAATGATTTTAACTTGAATATTCCAAGGTATGTAGATACGTTTGAGGAAGAAGAAGCGGTAGATATGAAAGCGGTGGCTGGTGAAATCAAGGATTTGGAAAAGGAATTGGCCGAAGTGCAGGCAGAGATGAAGATGTATTTAGAGAAGTTGGATTTTGAGTAACAAGGAACAATTAACAATTAACAATGAACAATTATTAATGATGAAATCGATCAACTGTTTGGAGGAAAACGAATAATTCAAAATTCAGGTGTAAAGAATTGCTTGACAACTGGGAAAGAATAATTAGAACGACAGGAATTGGCGGAGTGATGGTTGAAATTTGTAAAGCGACTTGTAAGGATTATTTACAAGTTTAAAATCAACTGACATAAAATCTTTGTGAGCTGAATATTAAAAATAACAAAATGAAAGAATCAGAAATCATATTCTATAAAACATCTGATGGCGACGTCAAAATTGACATTCGTTTTGAAGATGAGACTTTTTGGTTGTCTCAAAAGAAAATAGCAGAATTATTTGGCGTAGATGTTAGAACTATCAATGAACATCTTAAAAACATATTTGAATCAGGAGAATTAGATAAAATAGCAACTATCCGGAAATTCCGGATAGTTCAAACCGAAGGCTCTCGGCAGGTTAAGCGGAATATTGAATTTTATAATCTGAATGCGATCATTGCAGTCGGCTATCGTGTCAATAGTTATTATGCCACCCAATTCAGAATATGGGCAACTAACACTTTGAAGGAATTTCTCATTAAGGGTTTCGTATTGGATGATGAACGACTCAAACAGGGCAAAAATTTTGGAAAAGATTATTTTGATGAATTATT
>CAZKFN010000027.1:0-24541 GCA_964552035.1 uncultured Flavobacteriales bacterium | reverse complement strand
GCCGCATAGCCTATTTAGCAGAAATAGGAATTCTTATTGATAGCCTTAATTATACACTTTATATAGAATTTGTAGCCAATAATTTTAATGAGAATGAAGGATATCCAGAACTTTTAATTGAGTCTAGAGGGCAAGGACAAAACCTTAGGATGAACCAATACTCCTATGCGGTTTATGAAAATAATGAGTTGATTTATAATTATGGAGGGTTTAATTATGCCAGAAAATTAAATGTAGAAAAGCTCACTACAGAACCTTTTTTAAAACAGACTTGGGAAGGTTATGACCATATGGTTTATCAAAAGGATGATACAACCACTATTTTGCTTAGTAGGCCTGTACCCAAGACTTTAAACTTCCTTACCTACTGGGCTTATTTGTTTGTAATTTATGCTGTTTTATTTTTTATTCTTGCAGGAATCGTAGGAAATTTCCCCTTTTACTACCGTTTCCCTTTCACCGATTATACTACTAAAATACAAGTTTTCCTCATTGGGTCTTTACTAATGGCTTTAATATTAATTGGATGGGGAACTACCTATTATATACAAGAGCAATATCGTCAAAAAAACTCAAAAATATTAAGTGAGAAAGTTCGCTCCATTAATTTAGAGTTAGAACAAACCTTTGGAGAAGAGGAATTCCTTTCTGATGATATGCGTGATTATATTTCTACAATATTAATTAAGATGTCGAATGTATTTTACTCTGACATTAACATATACAATACAGAAGGATATTTATATGCTACCTCTCGTCCTGAGGTTTTTGACAAAGGATTAAAAAGCAAGAGACTTAATCCTAGAGCCTACTTTGCTTTAATTAATCAAAATAAGGCAGAGTGGGTTCAAGAAGAATATATCGGAGAAATGGCTTATTTATCTGCTTATATTCCTTTTAAAAATTATAACAATGAAGTGCTGGCTTATTTGAATTTGCCTTACTTTTCTAAACAAGGTGAGTTAGAGCAAGAAATTTCTTCCTTTTTAGCTTCAACTATTAACATTTATGTAGGGATATTTACTTTTTCTTTTCTGGTTTCTATATTGTTAATCAATCAATTATCACGACCGTTGATGATGATTAGAAATCAAATAAGTAGATTGAAATTAGGTTCTTCAGTAGAGCTGCTTCAATGGGATAGTAAGGATGAAATAGGAGCTTTGGTAAATGAATATAATCGAATTGCTATTGAGTTAAATGAAAGCGCAGAACAATTAGCACAGTCGGAAAGAGAGGATGCATGGAGAGAAATGGCCAAACAAGTAGCTCATGAAATTAAAAATCCTTTAACCCCTATGCGTTTACATATTCAACATTTGCAGCGTATGGAAATAACCACGGCTGAAGAAATGAAAGAACGTGTAGAACGAACAGCACAAAATTTGATTGAACAAATTGATACTTTAACCAAGATTGCCAATGCTTTTTCAACTTTTGCTAAGCTGCCTGAAAAGAGGTTTGAACGCTTAAATATACTCCCTATTCTTCAATCGGCTGTTTCAATTTATGAGGATGATGTGAATATTGAATTAGATATAAAATTAACAGATAAATCTGCCTTTGTTATGGGCGATAAAGATCAATTACTTCGTCTATTTAACAATATAATTAAAAATGCAACTCAGGCGATTGAAGAGATGCAAGAGGGAAAGATTGTGGTCCTATTAGAAGAAGTAGAAAGCAAATTTATACTCTCAATAAAAGACAATGGAATTGGTATGGGAACTGAGGATCAAGAACGCATTTTTGAACCTAATTTCACAACTAAAAGCAGCGGCACCGGGCTAGGTTTAGCAATGTCTAAAAGTATAGTTGAACAAATGGACGGTAAGATTTTCTTTGAATCAGAAATTGGAGAAGGAACAACATTTTTTATAGAATTCCCTATAAGTTAAAAATTTAGGAATAAATAGCATCTAATGCTTGTTCAATGTTTTTATATTGATATTGGAATCCCGTATTTTGAATTTTTGATGTATCTACTCTGCTGCCTGTTAAAACTAAATTGGCTCTTTCACCCATAAGTATTTTTAAGGCAAAAGATGGAACTTTAATTGGCCAACAAGGTTTTTTTAATACTTTGGCAATAGCTTTAGTAAGTTGTGTATTGTTTAATTGCTTTTCTACTGGAGAGGCTGCATTATAAACTCCCTCCAATTTGTTTTCAAAGGAATGGATGAATATTCTACATAAATCGTCTATATGAATCCAAGGTGTGTATTGATTTCCACTTCCTAAAGGAGACCCTACAAAGAGCTTAATAGGTAATGCCATTTTTTTTAAGGCTCCTCCTTTATCTGTTAATACTAAGCCAATTCTAATTTTTGAGCAAGGAATTCCTAAAGCAGCGACTTCATCTGCCGCTTCCTCCCAAGCAACTCCCACATTCCCTACAAAATCCTTAGCAGCAACGTCTTCTTCTTTAAAAATTTGATCTGAAGTTTGCATTCCGTAATAACCTATAGCAGATGCCGAGGTATAGGTTAGCACTTTCATAGAGTTTTGGGTTATAGCTTTTTTAAGCAATAAAGTAGATTGTACTCTACTTTCAAGGATTTCCTTTTTACGTTCTTTAGTCCATGCTTTATCGACAATTCCAGCACCAGCTAAATGGATGATATGTTTATAAGGTGCAATAGCTTCAGCATCCAATTTTTGATTTTTAACATCCCAAACAATGGTTTTAATGCTTGAAGAGTTTCCCAAACTCCTACTTAAATGAGCAACTTCATATCCTTTTTCAATTAGTAATTCTGTTAAACGCTGGCCTATTAAACCACTTCCTCCTGCTATAAGTACCTTTTCTTTCATGCTATACTTTATTAATATACAAACTTAAGGTTTTACTGTTAAAGAATTGGATGTCAATAAACCTGTTAGGAAGTTCCCTTAAGTAACAAAACTTACATTATTTTATAGTAAAGGGTCTGACTTTTGTCATATTATTTATCGAATAAACTCCTTATCTTTATAAATTATTAGAGGCATATTAAATAAACTTTGTTAACATAGAATATTCATTATAGAAAATAACAACCATGAAAGAAGAAAAGAAAAAATTAACATCGGTTTCTGGTAGGCCGATAGCAGAAAATCAAAATGTAAAAACTGCTGGAAAAAGAGGACCAATGTTATTAGAAGATTTTTGGTTTCTTGAGAAATTAGCACATTTCGACAGAGAAGTAATTCCGGAGAGAAGAATGCATGCTAAAGGTTCTGGAGCTTTTGGCACTTTTACAGTAACCCATGATATATCAAAATATACCAAAGCTAAGGTCTTCTCTGAAGTTGGTAAAAAAACAGAAGTTTTTGTTCGTTTTTCAACCGTAGCCGGAGAGCGAGGTGCTGCTGATGCTGAAAGAGATATTCGAGGATTTGCTGTAAAGTTTTATACTGAAGAGGGAAATTGGGACTTAGTTGGAAATAATACTCCTGTGTTTTTTATGAAAGATCCTTATAAATTTCCAGATCTAAATAAGGCCGTAAAAAGAGACCCTCAAACGAATTTAAGAAGTGCAAATAACAATTGGGATTTTTGGACCTTGCTGCCGGAAGCGCTTCACCAAATCACTATTGTAATGAGCGACAGAGGAATTCCTAAATCCTATCGACATATGCATGGGTTCGGAAGCCACACCTTTAGTTTTATCAATGCTGATAATGAGCGTTTTTGGGTAAAATTTCACTTTAAGTCTCAACAAGGAATTAAAAATTTAAGCAATTCAGAAGCGGCTGAGATTATTAGTAAAGATAGAGAAAGTAATCAAAGAGATCTGTTTAATGCTATTGAGAAAGGGAACTTCCCTAAGTGGGATTTAAAAGTTCAAATTATGCCGGAAGCTGAGGCTAAAGATTATCGCTTTGACCCATTTGATTTGACAAAAGTTTGGCCTCATGGTGATTATCCTTTAATAGATGTTGGAGTAATGGAATTAAATAGAAATCCTGAAAACTACTTTGCTGATGTAGAGCAAGCAGCTTTTAATCCAGCAAATGTTGTTCCAGGGGTTGGTTTTTCTCCAGATAGAATGTTGCAAGGGCGTTTATTTTCTTATGGAGATGCTCAGCGATATAGATTGGGCGTGAATCATTATCAAATTCCAGTGAATAAACCTAAGTGTCCTTTTCATAATCCTCATAGAGATGGGGCAATGCGTGTTGATGGGAATGAAGGCTCTACGATTCATTATGAGCCAAACAGTTATGGACAATGGCAAGAGCAAAAAGAATATACTGAGACTGCATTAGAGCTTGAAGGGGCAGCTTTTCATTACGACCATAGGGAAGATGAAGATTATTATACTCAAGCTGGAAATTTGTTCAGATTGATGAATGAGGAACAGAAGCAATTGCTGTTTGATAATACTGCTGCAGAAGTGGGTGGAGCTGAAAGATTTATTCAAGAAAGGCATATAGGAAATTGTTATAAGGCAGATCCGGAATATGGGAGAGGTGTAGCAAAGGCTCTAGGAATAAGTTTGGAAGAGTTGAATTTGTAAAAAAACTGATACGTATTAATATTATCATCAAATTCATTCTACTTATTTAAACTGCTTTTGTTGAGTTTATAGTGCTTTTTGCAATAGGTATTGATATTGTAAGGGCCGAAGACTTGTTTTATAAAGGAAATTCAATTGATATAAAGAAAAATTAGCCTATTGCTTATCGAAAGGGAATACACAAAGTGGTTTAAAAGAACATTGGGGGAAGTAGCTTAAAAATGAAAGAAAATACTCTACTTTAATGATATGAATTAAGTAACTTTGCCTAGCATAATATATATTTATATTGCACATTTAGCTTTATGGACAAGTTTTCTTATTTGAGTAATACGGATGTATCAGCCGTAGAAGAACTCTATCAACAATTTTTAAAAGACCCTCAATCTATTGATGAAGGGTGGGCTAGATTTTTTGAAGGCTTTGAATTTGCAAGAACCAATTATAGTGAAGTAGAACATCCTACTTCAACTGCTAAAAGAGCAGTTTTTGAACCAGGGGTGGCACTTGATAAAGAGTTTAAGGTTCTCAATCTTATTAATGGTTATCGACAGCGTGGACATTTGTTTACAAAGACAAACCCAGTAAGGGAAAGAAGAAAATACGAGCCGACACTTGCTATTGAGAATTTCGGATTGAGTGAGGCAGATTTAAAAGAAAATTTTCAAGCAGCCCAAGAAATTGGTCTTGAAAGTGGTACATTAGAAGATATAATCAATCACTTAGAAGAGACTTATTGTCATTCTATAGGTGTAGAATATCAATACATCCGAAAGCCGGATAAAATAAAATGGCTTCAGGATAAGATGGAAACCAGTAAGAATAAAACTGAGTTTTCTGTAGAAGATAAAAGACATATCCTTCATAAGTTGAATCAAGCAGTAGCTTTTGAACAATTTTTACATAAGAAGTTTGTAGGACAAAAGCGTTTTTCTTTAGAAGGTGGGGAAGCTTTAATTCCAGCATTGGACGCCGTGATAGAAATGGGAGTTAATCTAGGTATTAAAGAATTTGTCATGGGAATGGCCCATAGAGGCAGGCTCAATGTATTGGCAAATATTTTTAATAAAACCTATGATGCTATTTTTAGCGAGTTTGAAGGTAAAGAATATGAAGATAACCTCTTTGATGGAGATGTAAAATATCACTTGGGTTATTCTTCGAATATTAAAACTGATAAAGGGAAAGATGTCAAACTTACTCTCGCGCCAAATCCATCTCATTTAGAGGCTGTTGGTCCAGTAGTTCAAGGAATAGCAAGAGCGAAATTAGATCAATACTTAAAAAATGAAGATGAAATAGCAACCATATTAATTCATGGAGATGCTTCCATAGCTGGACAAGGGGTGGTTTATGAAGTCATTCAAATGGCTCAGCTAAATGGGTATAGGTCAGGTGGAACTGTTCATATTGTAATCAATAATCAAGTTGGTTTTACTACTAATTATTTAGATGGACGTTCAAGTACTTATTGTACAGACGTTGGCAAAGTTACTTTATGTCCTGTGTTTCACGTTAATGGAGATGATGTTGAAGCCGTAGCACATACCATTAAAATAGCTTTAGAGTTTAGGCAAAAATTTAAAAAGGATGTTTTTGTAGACCTTTTATGTTATAGAAAATATGGACATAATGAAGGAGATGAGCCTCGATTTACTCAGCCTTTACTCTATAAGGCCATTGCCAAACATAGAAACTTAAGAGATATTTATTTAGAACAACTTATTAGTACTGGAATAATCTCTAAAGAGGAAGCTAAAACTGAAAAGAAAGAGTTCAATAATATGCTCCAAGAACGTTTAGATGAGTCTAAACAAATAGAAAAAGCTTTTGTTACCGATTTTATGGAGCAAACTTGGGAAGATTATAGATCTTCAGTAGAAGAGGATTTTGACGTTTCTCCTGACACTTCATTTGATATTAAAAAGCTAAGAGAGATAGGTGATAAAATTACTTATCTGGATGAAGAAACAAAATTCTTTAATAAGTCTAGAAGGTTGATGAAAGGTCGCCGGGAAATGATAGCCGATGGAAAGACTTTAGATTGGGCTATGGGTGAACTTTTGGCTTATGGCTCTCTTTTATCGGAAGGTCATGCTATTCGCTTTTCCGGGCAAGATGTTGAAAGGGGTACTTTTTCACATCGTCATGCTGTTCTTACCGTAGAAGATTCGGAAGAAGAATATATCCCCTTATCCCATATCAGTAAAGATCAGGCAGATTTTCATATTTATAATTCTTTATTGTCAGAATATGCCGTACTTGGCTTTGAATATGGTTATTCAATGGCTTCCCCAAATATGTTGACCATTTGGGAGGCTCAATTTGGAGATTTTGCTAATGGTGCTCAAATTATTATAGATCAGTTTTTAAGTTGCGCAGAGGATAAATGGAAAAGTAAAAGTGGTATAGTTTTGCTGTTGCCTCATGGTTATGAAGGACAAGGTGCCGAACATTCTAGTGCAAGATTGGAGCGATTCTTAACTTTAAGTGCTGATTATGGTATGCAAGTTATTAATCCTACAACACCAGCTAATTTTTATCATAGTTTGCGTCGTCAAATTAAGAGGGAGTTTCGTACACCTTTGGTAGTGATGACTCCAAAAAGTTTGCTGAGACATCCAGAAGTAACTTCGTCTATTGAAGAGTTAGCAAATGGAAAGTTTCAGGAAATTATTGACGATGAACAAGCAACAAAAAAGGACATCAAAACGGTAGTAGTTTGTAGTGGGAAATTATTTTATGAGTTACGTAAAGCTAGAAATGATGCGGGAATAAAAGATTTAGCTTTTATTAGAATGGAGCAATTATATCCTTTTCCACAAAAACAATTTGACGCTTTATTAAAGAGCTATAAAAATGCTGAGAATTTAGTTTGGGCTCAAGAAGAACCTGAAAATATGGGAGCTTGGCGTTTTATTAAAACAACTACAAAGCAAGCTGATAGCTGGAAAGTTATCGCTAGGCGTTCAAGTGCAAGTCCGGCTACTGGATCAACAAAGGTATTTGCTAAAAGGCAACAAAAAATTATTGATACAGTCTTAAGTTATTCAATGGTAGAATCATAAATAAAGTAGATTAATAAAGAAATAGTATAAGATGGAAGAAGTAAAAGTTCCAAGTCCAGGGGAATCAATTTCAGAAGTAGATATTGCTTCATGGTTAGTTGAAGATGGCGACTATGTTGAAGAAGATGATGTGATTGCTGAGATCGATTCAGATAAGGCAACTCTAGAATTAACAGCTACAGCTAGTGGAGCCATAAGTTTAGTAGCTGAAGAAGGCGATACAGTTAATGTTGGATCTGTGGTAGCAAAAATTGATACTTCAGTTGAAGCGCCTGCAGAAGACCCTTCTGCTAAAGAAGAAGAAAAAGAAGTAGTAGAAGTAAAAGAGGAGAAAGAGGAGGTTGTTCCTGCTAAAGAAGAAGTAAAACCAGCTGCTAAAGCCGGTGGAGCAGAACATGCTAAAGGGCACCCTTCCCCAGCTGCTAAAAAAATGATGAAAGAGAATAACATCTCTTCACCTCAAATTCAAGGTAGTGGAAAGGACGGAAGGATTTTAAAACAAGATGTTGTTCAAGCAATGGCTGCAGGTATTTCTGCTTCATCTGCTCAAGGTTGGGGAGGAACACGGGATACTAGGAATGAAAAAATGTCTGCTCTTAGAAGAAGGGTTGCAGAAAGATTGGTGACCGTGAAGAATGAAACAGCAATGTTGACTACTTTCAATGAAATCAACATGGGTCCCGTAATGGATCTTCGTAAAAAATATAAAGAAAAATTTAGAGAATACCATGATGTAAATCTTGGGTTTATGTCATTCTTTACCAAAGCAGTTACTGAAGCATTGAATTTATTTCCAGCGGTTAATGGTATGATTGACGGAACGGATATGATTTTTCATGATTATGCAGACATTGGAATTGCAGTGAGTAGCCCTAAAGGCCTAATGGTTCCCGTTATCCGTAATGCGGAACAAATGAGCTTAGCAGAAATTGAAGCAGAAGTAAAAAGACTAGCCATTAAAGCAAGAGATGGTAAGCTAACCATTGATGAAATGACTGGTGGTACTTTTACCATTACAAATGGTGGTGTTTTTGGATCCATGATGAGTACTCCAATTATCAATCCACCTCAATCGGCGATTTTGGGAATGCACAATATTGTTGAGCGTCCAGTTGCTATTAATGGGGAGGTTGTTATTCGCCCAGTAATGTACGTTGCACTTTCTTATGATCATAGAATTATCGATGGAAAGGAGTCCGTTAGCTTCTTGTATAAGATTAAAGAAATGATTGAGAATCCTATGAGAATTATTTTTGGTGGTAAAGAACCAGAAGAAATCTTGTTGGGCTTATAGATTAATAAGAAAATTAAACTTTTAATATTTTAAGGCAAGTTCTTTTATTAAGGGTTTGCCTTTTTTACGTAAAAGCATAAAACTTTAAATTTATTATCCAATTGATATTTCGTTTCTTTGTAAAAAAAGAAGATGAACATTCTAATTCTTGGAAGCGGTGGAAGGGAACACGCAATTGCATGGAAATTAAAGCAGTCCAATGCAGTTGAAAATATATATGTAGCACCTGGAAACGCTGGAACATTTGAGCTAGCTAAAAATATTGAAGTTTCTATTAATGATTTTCGACAAATTTCAAAGCAGATATTAAAAAATGACATTCAGATGTTGATTGTCGGTCCTGAAGCACCCTTAGTAGGTGGGGTTGTAGATTATCTTAAAAGTAAGAAGGAGCATGAAAGTTTATTAATTATAGGACCCTCTAAAGCTGGAGCATATTTGGAAGGAAGTAAGGAATATGCAAAAGATTTTATGCTAGAATTTGGTATTCCTACAGCTAAGTATCAAACTTTTAGTAAAGAAAGCATTGAAGATGGACAGAAATTTTTAGAAAGTTTAAAACCTCCTTATGTACTTAAAGCGGATGGGTTAGCTGCGGGTAAAGGGGTGTTAATTTTAGATAATCTTCAAGAAGCAAAACAAGAGTTGCACCACATGTTGGTTGATGCTAAGTTTGGTGAAGCTAGTAAAAATGTGGTGATAGAGGAATTCCTTGACGGTATAGAAATGTCTGTCTTTGCATTAACCGATGGAGAAAGTTATCAAATTTTACCAGAAGCAAAAGATTATAAAAGGATAGGAGAAGGAGATCAAGGGCTTAATACTGGAGGAATGGGGGCAGTTTCTCCTGTACCTTTTGTTTCGGCTTCTTTGATGAAAAAAATTGAGGATAGAATCATTCAACAAACTGTTAAAGGAATTGGGATAAGGGGAATAGATTACCATGGCTTTCTATTTTTTGGCTTGATGATTGTCAACGACGATCCCTATGTAATCGAGTATAATGTAAGAATGGGCGATCCAGAATCAGAGGTGGTAATGCCAAGAATAAAATCTGATTTTTTTCAGCACTTAAAAGCCTGTGCAGAAGGAAAACTAAAAGACGAAAGGGTGGTATTTGATCAACAAGCTGCAACAACGATTATGTTAGTTTCAGGTGGCTATCCAGAAGCTTATCAAAAAGGCAAGGTAATGACCGGTTTTGAGTACTTAACTGATTGTTTGGCATTTCATGCAGGAACTAAAATGTCGGATGGGAAAATAGTAACTAATGGAGGGCGCGTAATTGCCATTACAGCTATGGGTGAGAATTATAAGGATGCTTTGGCTAAGGCTTATAGAAATGCAGAAAGAATTCTTTTCGATAAAAAATATTATCGAAAAGATATAGGATTTGACTTAATGGAGAGAGCGTAATTATTCTTCTCCCCCATTTTTTATAGCATTCCTTTTGAATTTGTTAAGTTGCATTAACCAATAAACAAAAGCACCAAAAAGAGCAAGTATAAAAATAACGTTAGGTAGGTTTCCTAATTTTGGTAAGATTGTAAAACTTGACTCAAATACATCAGCAATGCTTTTTAAAATTCCGTTCCAGCTCATTTTTTTTAAATTTTGAATAAGACAAAGATATTAAATAATCAGAAACAATTGAAAATATAAATTTATAAAGTCTTTATTATATCAAGATATAGTTTTATTAGGCTTACAAGAGATAAATAAATTATGAAGACAAGGAAGAGATCCATAAATTTTGTTATTGATAACAGCATTATTGTTATGGCTCTTTCTTTTATTATTTATCAGTTATTCTATGTATGGACAGGTGTTTCTGAAAGCATGGGGGTAATCTCTATAAATGAGTGGATGAGCCCATTTTATATCAAAGTTTTCTCTCTACTTATTGTTGCTTTTTGTTGTATTCTTTGGCTGCAAATGATTAGAATGCACAAATATATGGAAGGTGGACAATTGGATATGTTAGCACTTTTAGCCATCATTTTTACGCTTTTTCCCAATTTTTTTAATAACATAGAAAATGCAATTTCTTTGTTGTGTTTGACTTTTACGATGAATTATCTACTTCAAATTAATAAGCAACACAACATCTTAAGATGGAGCTTTAACTCTTCTGTTTTTTTAGGCATTACAGTATTACTTTTTCCTCCCGCACTATTTTTGCTGTTATTTATTTGGATCATGATCGGAATCATTCGACCATTTGAATTAAGAGATTATGTCATCTCTATCGTTGGTTTATTGATGCCGGCATTTTATTTATGGACTTTTTCATATTTATTAAACTATCAATTAACTCCATTTGAAATAAAGTTTGACCTCAGTGAATTTTATAAAAGCTATAAACTCTCTACAATTTTACTTTATCTTGCTTTAAGCATGTTGTTTTTGATTGCCGTTTCGAGAGCCTTATCTTTTCGTACAAAAATGGTTGTTCATCAGCGTAAACAAATGCAGTCTGTCCTTCTTTTTTCCATTATTTCATTAACCTTGGTTTTATTGTTTCAAACTAGCCAGCAGACTGTTATTTTTGCTGCATTTCCATTGAGCTTTTTTGCAGCTTTTTTTCAACAAAAGATGAGCTATAACTGGATTTTAAAGTTGCTTCTTCTGTTACTTTTATTAGCTTATTTTTGGCAATCTATTTTTGGCAATTTTCCTTTTTTATAAACCTATAAATTAATTGCTTTTATGTATTTTTGCTAAAAGTTTTATAGTCTATGAAATTCGCAGTAATTAATTTTCCAGGAGCTAGTGCAGCCACAGAAACCATTGATATTTTAACTAGGATATTAGGTTTGGAAGCCTTTGAAATATGGCATAAAGACACCGATCTTAAAGGAGCTGATTTTGTTATTCTACCTGGAGGATCTTCCTATGGAGATTATTTAAGAGCTGGAGCAATCGCTAAATTGTCTCCAATAATGGACAAAGTTATTCAACATGCCCATTCAGGTGGCTATGTATTGGGTATTGGAAATGGATTTCAAATCTTATGTGAGGCCGGATTGTTGCCTGGAGCATTGACTAAAAATGACAATTTAAAGTTTATTTCTAAAAACACTTATATTAAAGCTGACAATAATGCTTCTATTCTCAACGAAAATATTTCCACTTCCGAGGTTTTGAAGATTCCTATTGCTCACGAAGAGGGAAGGTATTTTGCTGAAGAAGAAACTTTAAAAGAATTAAAATCTAATGGGCAAATGGTTTTTATTTATTGCGATGAGAATGGAGAAATAAATGAAGCTGCGAATCCCAACGGCTCTTTTGAAAATATTGCAGGAATTTGTAATAAAAATAAAAATGTTTTTGGAATAATGCCCCACCCAGAAAGAGCTTCAGAAGAAGAAGTTGGGAACACAGATGGTTTAAAAATATTAGAAGGACTTGTCGATGCTTTAAGGGTTAAATAATTTAACCAAAACTAATTAACAGTTGGTTTTTTTCTACAGCTTGCCCTTCTTTAATCTCAATAGATTTAACAACAACATCTGCCGGGGCTTTTAAAACATTTTCCATTTTCATGGCTTCTAATACCACTAAGGGGTCGTTAGCTTTAACCTCTTGTCCTACTTCTACGGCAATAGATAATACTAAGCCGGGCATGGGAGCTTTGATTTCAGAAATTTCAGCAGTAGCTAAATTTTCCATACCTAGTTTTTGAAGCAATTGGTCAAAACGATCTTCTACTTTTAACTGATAAGTATTGCTATTAACCCTAATTTCAAAAGTTTTATCCTCATAAGAAGCAGAAAGAATCTCAGCTGTATAAGATTTATTATCTTTGATAAGGTGAAAGCGATCTCCTTTTAGTCGGATGATATCAATTTTACTTTCTTTACCGTTAACAATAAATTTCTCATTTGACAAAGGCTCAACTTGGTATGATGCTCCGTTTTCTACTTCTATATTTAATTGACTCATAGTGTTGAAAAAAATAATACTTAGAGAAAGCAAATATACGAATTGATGAGGGTTTGTTATTATTAATAATTTATTGATTTTTGAACTTTAATAAAATGTTATGAAAAAATTAGCACTTCTTTTATCCTTAAGTTTTTTAATACTAACTCTTGATGCTTGTATAAGCAAAAAAGAAATTGTTGATGTTCCTTTAAAGGAAGTGTATTTTGATGACATTGAAATTGTACCCGAAGAAGAACCCGCTTATAACCCTTCTAGAACTCTCATAAATGATTTGATTCATACCAAGTTAGAAGTTTCTTTTGATTGGGACAGTTCCTTTCTATACGGAAAGGCCAACCTTACTTTCACTCCTTATTTTTATTCTACTTCTGAGTTGGTGCTGGATGCAAAAGGGTTTCAATTACATGAAGTTGCAATAGTTGATGCATTAGGAAATAAGAAAAATTTAGAATATTGCTATGATAATTTACAAATTACAATTGACCTTAATGAAACCTTTCATAGAACTGATACATATGAGGTTTTTATAGATTACACCGCTATGCCTAATAAGTTAGAAAATAGTAGCAGTAGGGCAATTACGGATGATAAGGGATTGTATTTTATAAATCCTGATGAAAGTGAAAAAGACAAACCAAGGCAAGTTTGGACACAAGGGGAACCAGAATCTAATTCTTGTTGGTTTCCTACCATAGATTCTCCGAACGAAAGAACTACTCAAGAAATTTATATTACCGTAGAAAAGGAGTTTAAAACCTTATCTAATGGGGAGTTGATGTTTCAAATTGAAAATAGCGATGGAACAAGGACAGATTATTGGAAACAAGATTTACCCCATGCTCCTTATTTATTTATGTTGGCTGCAGGTGATTTTGCTGAGGTAGAAGATACTTGGAGGGATATTCCTGTGCATTATTTTGTTGAGCCTGAATATGAGGATATCGCTAAAGATATTTATCCCTACACGGTAGAAATGTTGGAGTTTTTTTCTACCCTATTAAACTATGATTACCCTTGGGATAAGTTTCATCAAATTGTAGTTCGGGATTATGTTTCTGGGGCAATGGAAAATAGTGGAGCTGTAGTTTATGGAGAGTTTATACAAGGTGATAAACGCTTTTTAATAGACAATTCTGGGGAGGATGTTGTTGCTCATGAGATGTTTCATCATTGGTTTGGAAATCTTGTTACTACAGAATCTTGGGCGAACCTTCCATTAAATGAAGCTTTTGCCACTTACGGAGAATACCTTTGGAGAGAACACAAGTACGGCAAGGATGATGCCGATCATTATGGTTTTAACGATTTACGTTACTATATTCAAATGGGAAAAAATTCTAAGAAAAATCTCATTCGATACGACTATAAGCACATGAACGATATGTTTGATGTTAATACTTATCAAAAAGGGGGTAGAGTATTACATATGTTACGCTCATACGTTGGAGACGACGCTTTTTTCACAGCTTTAAATTTATATTTAAAAGAAAATGAATATCAAGCTGTTGAAGTCCATAATTTGCGCTTAGCTTTTGAAAAAGTAACTGGAGAAGATTTAAATTGGTTTTTCAATCAATGGTTTTTGGGAGCAGGTCACCCCAACTTAAAGATAAGGTCTAACTATATTGACTCGCTAAAAATCTTAGAATTAAATATAGAGCAAACCCAAGAGCATGAGGATGTGCCCCATCTATTTAAAGTACCGACCACAGTTCAAATTGTAAATGCAAAAGGAGAAAGTGAAATTAAAACCATTGTTATTGATGAGCGCTATCATACTTTTAACTTTGATTATGAGGAAGCTCCAATATTGGTAAATTTTGATGCAGATAAAAGTTTAATAGCTGAAGTAGACCAAAGGTTCACTCTTGAAGAAGCTGCTGTATTATATCGTAAGGGGGAAAATTATAGAGATCGGTATAATGCTATAAATGTTCTAAAAAGAGGAAGCGACTCTTTGTCTAATCAAATTAAGAAGGAGGCATTGCAAGATGAATTTTGGCACATTCGTGAGCTTGCTATTGAGGGGATTAATAGTCTTGTTAGAGAAGACTCCTATGGAATACAGCAGCAATTGACATTCATGGCACTTAAGGATCCTAAATCCGATGTTAGAGCTAAGGCCATTAAAGCTTTGACCAAGTATTATAAAAACGAAACAGAGTTTTCAACTTATCACAAGTTAATAGAAGACTCTTCCTATGTTGTTGTGGCAGCCTCTATAAAATCTTTGTATGAAAAAGATGTTCAAGAAGGATTAAAGGTTGCTAAAAAGATAGAAGGTTTAAAAAGTAATTTGGTTGCTATAGAGCTTGCTACTATTTATGCCGAGGATGGGGCTGCAGAGCATTTTGATTTTTTTAAAACTAAAATAAAAGGCATTTCTGGATTTGATTCTTATACCTTAAGCAGTTTGCTTGGCGATTACCTTGAGTCTCAAGATGTAGAAATAATAGAAGAAGCATTACCTTTGTTAAAGGCAGAAGCAATGAAGAATAATGTAGCTTGGTGGATGAGGATTGGAGCTGTTTCAAGTATCATTCAGTTGGATAGCCGCTTTAAAGCTGAAATGAAAGAACAAGGGAAAAAAGCGAGTGAAAAAATAGAAATAACACAGAGCCCGACTTATGAAAAAAGCAAGAGAATGTCTGAAAAGATTCAACAAACATTAAGGGAGATTAAAGCTCAGGAAAAAAGTGAAAATTTAATTCAAGTTATTAATGTAAGCCTTAATAATTAGTGATGTAAAGAGATTGAATTATGTTTAATTAGGTAAATAGGCCATTTTCAACTTCATACCCTTTATCTATTGCTAAATTTTCTCCCTCTGCGGCTTTTACAGCGAGGGTGTCGCAGCGTTCATTGAATTCATTTCCATCATGTCCTTTTACCCATTCAAACCTTACTTTGTATTTTCTATATATTTTTAAGAATCGTTTCCATAGGTCAATGTTTTTTTTCTTTGCAAAACCTTTCTTTTCCCATGCAAAGACCCAACCTTTTTCTACGGCATCCACCACGTATTTAGAATCAGAAAAGACAAGGACATCGGCATCGGGCACTTTTATTTGTTCCAAAGCGACAATAACAGCTAAAAGCTCCATCCTATTGTTGGTGGTTTTTCTATACCCACCGCTGAGTTCTTTACGATGTTTTCCAGAAAGTAGGATAGCTCCGTAACCCCCTGGACCTGGGTTACCTTTGGAAGATCCATCGGTATATATTACTATTTTTGTCACTATTTTAGTTTTTTACGAAAATAAACATAAGTTTTGCACTTATCTATGATTCAACTTCATAGATTTGTAATATAAATAATTAATATGCAT
This sequence comes from uncultured Flavobacteriales bacterium, assembly GCA_964552035.1. Lineage (GTDB taxonomy): Bacteria > Bacteroidota > Bacteroidia > Flavobacteriales_E > Vicingaceae > CAZKFN01. The sequence goes on along the minus strand of CAZKFN010000027.1, from coordinate 8,400 downwards.
GCGCTTAATTTGTTTTATTTAAATAAAACTTCTTATTCTGTTGCTTTAGCATTTCAAGAATCACTTTTCAAGACGGCTATTGATCAAAAATTAGCAGGAGAAAAGACAGAAGATTATTTAATTTTCTTACAACATACTCCAGTATATACACTTGGCAAGTCTGGAGATATAAAAAATTTAAAAGTCAATGTTGAAGAAATAGGTGCAGAATATTTTGAAACAAATAGAGGTGGGGATATTACATATCATGGGCCAGGGCAATTAACCGTATACCCCATTTTTAATTTGGATAATTTTGCCATAGGAGTGAGGAAATACGTTGAGACACTTGAGCAATGTGTTATAGCTTGCATGAAAGAGTTCGGTATTGAATGTGGCCCAATAAAAGGAGCAAGTGGAGTTTGGGTGGAACCTAATACCGATCAAGCGCGAAAGATTTGTGCCGTTGGGATAAAAGTCAGTCATGGCATCTGCATGCATGGTTTAGCTCTTAACATTAATACCGATCTAAAATATTTCGATAATATAGTTCCTTGTGGGATTGAGGACAAGGGAGTTACTTCCATGGAAAAAGAATTAGGAGAAAAGTTAGATTTTAATAAAGTTGCTGAATTGCTTTACGAGAACTTTAACAAGTACTTTCCCAAAAAATAATATAATTAGCATCTTTTTGTTGGTAAAAGGCTGGACAATAACTATTGTTTAGCTGGTAATTCAATTATCTTTGTTACCGAAAAATATTAAGTATGATAATGTCAAATATAAGGATAGAAAGAAAAGGCGAGGTTGAATTAATTACCATTAATCGTCCGGATAAGTTAAATGCTTTAAATAAGGCAACGATAAAAGAACTTAGTGAAGCCATAACTAAAGCTGCTGCAGACCAAAAAGTAAAATCAATTGTATTAACAGGCGCAGGTGAGAAAGCTTTTGTAGCTGGTGCAGATATATCTGAGTTTGCATCATTTTCTATAGATGAAGGGAAAGAGCTATCTAAAGAAGGACATGACCTACTTTTTGATTTAATTCAAAATACCGAAACTCCAGTAATTGCAGCTATAAATGGTTTTGCCCTAGGTGGAGGATTAGAATTGGCACTTTCTTGCCACATTAGAATAGCTTCTGAAAATGCTAAAATGGGCTTGCCCGAAGTGAGTTTAGGAGTAATCCCTGGATATGGAGGAACTCAGCGCTTAGCTCAAGCAGTTGGAAAGGGGAAAGCTTTAGAAATGATAACTACTGCTGGAATGATTGGCGCAGAAGAAGCTTTGCAGTTTGGCTTAGTAAATTATGTAGTAAAAGCAGAAGATTTAATGGATAAAGCAATGGAAATTGCTCATAAGATTAACAAGAATTCTACGGTAGCTATTGCCGCTGCTATTCGTGCAGTTAATGCTGCTTATGTAGATGGAGAAAATGGCTTTAAAAAAGAAATTGAAGAGTTTGGAAACTGTTTTGGTACAGCAGACTTTAAAGAAGGAACAACTGCATTTTTAGAAAAAAGGAAAGCAAATTTCCCAGGCAAATAGATAAAAGTTGAATCAACTTAAAAAACTTACAGGACAAACCGCAATTTATGGCTTACCGAGCATTATAGGTAGGTTGTTAAATTACCTATTAGTTCCTCTACATACTGCAGCGTTTCTTATGGAACGCTATGGGGTTATTACAGAAATGTACGCCTATGTAGCTTTCCTTGTAGTGATTCTAACCTATGGAATGGAAACGGCTTATTTTAGGTTTCAATCCAGAAAAGGGAATAAACATGTAGAAGTATATAGTACTGTAATGTTTTCCATGCTGATAAGTACCTCTATCTTTTGGTTAATCTCCATCACTTTTTCACAGTCCATTGCAGATCTTATAAGGTATCCCAATAATCATGAATATGTAGTTTGGTTTGCCTTTATTGTTGGCCTTGATGCCATTTCTTCAATCCCTTTGGCTCGCTTAAGGATTGAAAATAAAGCCTTCCATTTTGCTGCAGTTAACTTTGCTTCTATTCTCGTTAATATTGGCCTTAATGTTTTTTGGATTGGATACTGTATGCCTGCCTATGAAAAAGGCGTTTCTAATTTTTTTATTGAATATCTATATTCTCCAGAAGTAGGGGTTGGTTATGTTTTTTTAGCCAACTTATTTGCCAGTATTGTCAAGTTTCTGCTCTTAACTCCCATCATGGCTAAAGTTAAAGCTGTATTTAATTTAAAGATGCTTAAAGAAATGCTCTTGTATGGAAGCCCATTATTGATTGCTAGTCTGGCTATTATCGTCAATGAAAGTGTAGATAAAGTACTTATAAAGTGGTTGTTAGTGGATAGATTAGGAGTAGATGGAGCCACAAGAGAATTAGGAATTTATGGTGCAGTTTATAAGTTATCCATAATCATTACTTTATTTATTCAGGCGTTTCGCTATGCTGCAGAACCCTTTTTCTTTAATCAGTCAAACAGCAAAGATGCACCAAAGCTTTATGCAATGGTAATGAAATATTTTACCATTGTTTGTGCTTTTATTTTTATGGGGGTGATGTTATACATTGATATTTTAAAGCACTTTATCTCCAATGATTCATATTATGTAGGTCTTCATGTTGTTCCTATATTGCTTTTCGCAAATATATTCCAAGGAATGTTTTACAATCTTTCCATTTGGTATAAGCTCAGTGGGAAAACTCATTTTGGTGCTTATATTGCTTCTTTTGGAGCACTCTTGGCCATTGGGCTTAACATATGGTTAGTTCCAATTTATGGTTATACGGGTTCTGCTTGGGCAACTTTGTTTTGCTATTTCAGTATGGCGGTATTATCTTATATTTATGGACAAAAGCATTATCCAATTCCTTATTCGAAATTAAAGATATTTTTATATTTGCTGGTTGGTCTAGGCGCCTATGGCTTGAGTGTATGGATGAACTTAGAGTTACCGCTGATAAAATATGGAATTCACAGCTTGCTTATGATTGCTTTTGTTGCTTTGGTATTTGTTTTAGAAAACCCTAAAAAAGAGCTAATTTCGTAATCGTTAAAAAGAAGCTAAAAAAATGAAGATAAATATCATCAATAAATCAAGGCATCCATTACCAGAATATGGGACGATTGCTTCTGCAGGAGTAGATTTAAGAGCTAATATTGAGGAGCCTATTACCATTCAATCACTTGAGAAAGTAATTGTACCCACCGGTCTTTTTATGGAAATTCCTGTGGGTTATGAAGCTCAAGTTCGTCCTAGAAGTGGGCTAGCTTTTAAACATGGAATTACGGTGTTAAATTCCCCAGGCACGATTGATGCTGATTATAGAGGAGAAATTAAAGTTATACTCGTCAACCTATCCAAAGAGACTTTTGTAATTGAGGATGGAGAGCGAATTGCCCAAATGGTAATTGCTGCACATGAACAAGCGGAGTGGATTGAAGTAGAAGAATTAAGTGATACCAATAGAGGAGCTGGCGGATTTGGCAGCACTGGTAAAAAATAAAATAAGCCAAAAGGCATTAAAATATAAAATAAATGAAGATTATAGTACCCATGGCCGGTAGAGGATCGAGAATGAGGCCACATACCTTAACAATTCCCAAACCACTATTGCCTATTGCTGGTAAGCCAATCGTTCAAAGATTGGTGGAAGATATTGCAGCTGTTGTTCAAGAGCCAATCGATGAAATAGGATTTATTATTGGTGACTTTGGAGAGGAGGTTGAAAAAGACTTATTAAAGATTGCTGATAATTTAGGCGTTAAAGGACGTATTTTTCATCAAGAAGAAGCCTTGGGAACAGCTCATGCTATTCTTTGTGCTCAAGAAATTATGGAGGGGAAAGTAATTGTTGCTTTTGCAGATACGCTATTCCGTGCCGATTTTAAATTAGATGATAGTAAAGACGGTATAATTTGGGTGCAAAAAGTAGAAGATCCTTCGGCATTTGGAGTCGTAAAACTTAATGAAAATGGAGTAATAACCGACTTTGTAGAAAAACCTGAAACCTTTGTTTCTGATTTGGCAATTATTGGGATTTATTATTTTAAAGATGCTGCTTATTTAAGAAAAAACTTACAGTACTTAATCGATAATAATATTCGTGATAAAGGAGAATATCAAATTACAGATGCCCTAGAGCGAATGAAAGAAGAGGGAACTGAGTTTGTCCCTGGAGCAGTGCAAGAATGGTTGGATTGTGGAAATAAAGTGGCTACGGTAAATACCAATCAACGAGTTTTGGAGTTTATTAAAACACAAGACTTAGTATCTTCATCGGCTAAAATGATTAATTCAGTACTTATTCCACCCTGTTTTATTGGTGAAAATGTACAAATTGAAAACTCTGTAATTGGACCACATGTTTCTATTGGGGATAATACTACTATTAAACAATCCGTTATTAAAAATACAATTGTTCAAGAAGAAACATCCATTCAAGGTTTAGTATGTGAAGATTCAATGATAGGGAACCATACTAAAATTGCTATAAAAGCAAAAGACGTTAGTGTTGGAGACTATAATGAAATCGAAGAATAAAAGATGAAAAAAACACTGATCTATATTCTAATCTCTTTTTTTATTGTTGGTTGTAGCAACAGTATAAAAATGAACACTAAAAATTTAGCTAAAAAGCAGTCTACTATTCAGCTGACTGAAGATGAGGAGATAAATTTTGGAAATGCTTATATAGAAGGTGTTAAAGAAAAGATCATTGGAAATTATGATAGAGCTACTGCAATATTAGCTAGAGCATTAGATATAAACCCAAGAAGTGCTGCAGCACATTATGAAATGGGCCTTTCTTATGAAGGTTTAGGACAATTAGATGATGCCTTTATTCATTTTGAACAAGCAAATCAGTTGGAGTCTGATAATTTTTGGTATAAGTTAGCTTATGCAGGACAATTAGAACAGCAAGGGGAAATAAATAAAGCTATTGAAACTTATAAGGAATTAATAGATTTAAAACCCAATGACCTAGAACTGAAAAGGCAATTATCTTCCTTGTTGTTAGGCCAAGGAAGATATAAAGAAAGTTTGAAATACATCAATCAAATAGAAGATGAGATTGGGATTAATAAAGACATTAGCTTTTTAAAACAACAAATTTATTTGCGGAATGACGATGTTGATGGAGCTGCAAATGAAATTCAAAAATTGATTGATGCCTATCCTGATGAGTTAGATTATTATGTAGTTTTAGCTGAAATATACTTGTTAAATGGCAAGGAGAAAAAAGCTTTTGAAGTTTATAAAGAAGTAGAGCGAATTGATTCTAACAACTATATAGTTCAGTTTGCTCTTTCAGAATACTATAGACTACAAAATGAGCACGACAAATACTTTTCATCTTTAAATAAAGCTTTTTCTAATCCTGAAATGGATATCGATAAGAAAGTGGGCTTTATGCTTTCTGCTTATCAAGTTAAAAGCCATGAAGAGGAGAGAAAAGCAGAAGCCATTTCTTTGTGTAAGACTATTGTTAAGGCTCATCCTGAAGATCCAAAATCCTATGCACTTTTGGGCGATTTTTTATATTTTGACAATCAATCAGAAGAAGCAAAACAAGCTTATATTAATACCGTTGAATTGGATAGCAGCAGATTTCCTATTTGGAACCAGTTGTTGATTATTATGTCTGAAACAGGAGATACGGATGGGTTATTAAATTATGGCGAACGAGCGGTAAATTTATTTCCCAATCAACCGACTCTATTTTTTCTTTATGGCTTAGGTCTAGCAGAAGCTGGAGAGCATCAAGAAGCCATTAATAATTACTTAATGGGAGCTGATTTAGCTTTGGACAATCGGGCTCTAAAAAGTCAACTGTATTCTTCGGCTGGAGATTCTTATCACAGTTTAAAAAACGATGAAAAATCAGATGAATATTATGAAAAGGCTTTAGAAATTGATCCGGATAATGTATATGTGTTGAACAATTACAGTTATTATCTATCACTTAGGAAAAAAGATATGGAAAAAGCTGAAGAAATGTCTAAAAAGGCAAATGATTTAGCTCCTGGTATCTCCTCTTTTCAAGATACTTATGCATGGATTTTATATCAACAAGGAAATTATAAGGAAGCCAATAAATGGATTGATAAAGCATTAAAGGCAGACAAAGAAGCAAGCGGAGTGATATTAGAACATAAAGGAGATATCTTGTTTAGATTAAATAAAAAAACTGAAGCCCTTAAATATTGGAAAAAAGCATCAGAGAAAAAAGATGCTTCAGATGAAATACATAAAAAAGTAGAAGCTGGAGAGTCTTATGTTTTTGAAGATTAGATTTTCATTATTTATTTTATTATGCATACTTTTATTGACCACGGCTTGTGGCAGTAAAAAGAAGTTGGCTAAAAGTGGGCCTGCTCTAGAAGTTGTTGAATTGATCAATACGGTTAAGCAAAAAGAGTTAAATTTTGATACATTTTCTTCAAAAGTAGATTTTTCATTTCAATCTAAAAATAATAAAAACTTAAAGCTTAAAGCTACCCTTCGGATGAAAAACGACAGTTTAATCTGGGTATCTATCACCCCTTTATTGGGGATTGAAGTAGCTCGAGCATTAATAACTCCAGACACCGTTAAAGTAATAAATCGCATCAATAAAGAATATTTTATAGGAGGTTTTTCCTATTTTAATGAGTTATTAGATATGGATTTAGACTTTGAAATATTACAAGCAATTCTCATAGGAAATAGTATTCCTTATACGGTATCTCATGAAACGATGTTAAAAATAGAAGAAGGATTGTATCACTTATCAAATCTTAAAAGGAAGGAGAATGAAGAAATTGATTATTGGATTTCTTCAGAAAATTCAAAAAACCATAAGTTTACCTATTCCGACAAAACAGCCAAACGTTTTTTAATTGGGGAATATGCTGATTTTACCAACATCGATGGTCAGCTCATTCCAGAGAAATTAAATTTTGAATTGCAAGATGCAAATACCACAGCTGTTGAAATTAGATATTCCCGCGTATCTTTGGATAAATTTTTAAATTTTTCATTTAATATTTCATCGAAATATGAGAGGGTGGTTTATTAAAAATCTTGGGGCAATACTGCTCTTATTCATTGCTTATTCGGCAATTGGGCAGTCAAAATCTGAGTTGCAAAACCATAAAAAGAAATTGCAGCAAGAAATAAGCTACACCAATCAACTTTTACAAAAAACATCAAAGACCAAAGAAAGTTCTTTAAACCAGCTGAAGCAATTGAGTAAAAAGATATCTTCAAGAGAGGAATTAATCCAAACCATTGAAGGAGAAATAAGTTTATTAAATGATAGCATTCATCGACATGAAGTGGATTTAGATAGTTTAGAATCTAATTTAGATCAGCTCAAAGAGGAATATGCTGAAATGATTCAGTCGGCTTATAAAAATCGTTCTTCTTACGATAGGATGATGTTTATTTTTTCCTCTTCAAACTTTAATCAAGCATTTAAGCGCTTGAAATATTATCAACAATATGCTCAATACAGAAGAAACCAAGCCGAAAATATTCAACAAACCCAATTGCTGATTGATGCACAATTGCATTTACTTCAAGCTGTAAAAAAGAGCAAAGAAGGTTTACTCCAAGCAAGGTTGCATGAAAGGAGCACTCTTTCTTCAGAAAAGAATCAAAAAGAAAAAGTAGTTCAGGATTTAAAAGGTCAAGAAGGGAAATTGAGAAAGGAACTTCAACAAAAACAAGCAGCGGCTAAGAAGATAGATGCAGCTATTCAAAAAATTATCGAAGAAGAAATACGATTAGCTAAAGAAGCAGCTAAGAAAGCTGGGAAAGATGAAAAGGGGTTTCCTATGACTCCAGAAGCTAGAGAATTGTCGGCTTCCTTTGCGACCAATAAAGGGAAATTACCATGGCCCGTAGCTGAGGGATTAATCACAGAGCAATTTGGAGAACATCCACACCCTACTTTACCGAATGTGAAAGTACAGAATAATGGAATTAACATCACAACCAAAAAGAATCATCTAGGGCGAGCAGTTTTTGATGGAGTTGTAAGAAAGATTATTATTATTCCTGGTGAAGGGAAGGCAGTTCTTGTTCGTCATGGAGAATATTTTACATTGTATTCATACTTTAAAGATGTGTATGTAAGTACGGATGATAAGGTGAGTACCAAACAAAGTTTAGGGGTTTTAATTGACGGTGATGATGGTGTGAGCTCAGACCTTCATTTTGAACTTTGGAAAGGAATAGAAAAGTTAAATCCAGAACACTGGATAATTAAACGATAATATTTTATACCTTAACAAATTTCGGGGCTTCGGTACAATTTTAACTTCGTTAAAATCACTCAGCCCCCTCCATGTTGATACAATTTTAGCAGAGCTAAAATCACTCAGTCCCCTCCATATTTATACAATTTTTATTACATTGTAATCAAGTAAAAAGAAAATATAA
>CAZKFN010000026.1:7794-25626 GCA_964552035.1 uncultured Flavobacteriales bacterium | reverse complement strand
CATAATTTTGCATACTTGATAAGCTGCCTCCTAGTGCCTTTCCAGCCTCTCCAAAAAGCTGTTCTGAAGTACCAATAAAGATTTCTGTATGTGTTTTTATTGCCGAGGCTACATCCTCTGGATTAACATTGGGTACGAACTCCTCTGCATAAAAAGCATCTCCATAGGATAACCCTTTAAAACTGGGCAAAGAATTTTCAGCCAAACCATCATCAAAACTAGAAGAATCAAATCCTTTATAAGCTAAACTCACTTTTCCTGTGGCAGGGATAGGGTCTTTAGCGCCTTCATAGACAATACTTACAAAATTGGCATTGTAATTCAAGGACGTATTGGGTAAGGTTACGATTCCAGGGAAAGCCACAACATCTTTTTCAATTCGTTGCATTTCTTTAAATCCCATATCTATTTTAAACTTGCTGCCTCCATTTCCAGTAAAGTTAAAATCTACCAAACCTACAGAGAGTTCATTTCTTATATCTTCTTTCCCTGTATAATCAAATCTTAAATTAAGTCCTATATTTTTAGACATATCTGGTACATCCATAGCCATTAAACCGCCAATGGTAAAATGATCTTTATGATTAAAAATATTCTGAGGTTTAAACTGAATTTGATTGTACAATGTAATGCTTCCGTCCTCCCCATTAAAAGCAAATAATTGTTCTCCGTTGCTTAAAGTAGAAAGAAATTGTATATTAAATCGCTGTGTTGGATCCGTCATACCATCTAGCCCACCAAAATAAGCTACTTTCCCATTAAGAGAATGCAGAGAAAACTTATAGTGCCCCTCTCCAGGGACAGTTCCCACATCCGGATCGTATACAAAAGTTATATCTACATTATCATACAATCTCCATTCTGCTGCGCCTCCACCTAAGACAAGTTTACCTTGATCCGAAGCTTCTTTTAAAGTTGAAGCATCCAAGGAATTACAAATAAGCTCCCCTTCTGGATCTCCAGGGATAATCGTCATGTTAGTAAAAGGCAAGCCAACTAGCCCAATATTTAAAACACCATCATTGAGTACTATCCCCCCAGAATTTGGAGACAAATCCCAAGAAGTACTCATTACTTCCCATTCTTCTAACTTCATATTTAAGGTATCATCATTAGAGATAGCTTTCATTTGATTATGGGTCAATATAGCTTTTCCAGCATTAAAATTCAATTCAATACCCCCCTGAATTCTAGCCCTTAAGTCTAAATATAAATTTACGCTATCCCCATGAATATACGATTCTCGCAGACCTGAATTTCCAGTAGTACCGTCAAAACCAAGATAATTAAAGTGAATTCCTTCCCCTTTGATATTTGTCAATGAAAATTTGCTTAAAGGATAATTCATAGAAGAAAAAACAGGAATAATTAACCTATCATCAACCGTTCGAACAGGCATAGAAATTGTCGGTACTTCATAGTTTGGAAGCTTAGCAAATGAATTCGTTCTAACAAAAGCCGTATTGGTATTTGATGAATTTTGATTTTCCCCAGTAGGCTCTGAAACTCCAAAATTACCTAGATAGAAATCTGTATTGGAAATGGTCATATAACTGGAAGGGAAATTAAAAGAGTTATTTACAATTCGTACTGCACCATTTAATATACCGTTCGTGTCGGAATCAACCCGCTTAATTTCCAATTTCTCATCACTGCGTTTTGAAGTAAGCTCTCCGTTATAAACCCCAAATACTTTTAAAGGATATATCTTATTATCTAAAGTGATTTTATCAGCTATGGGAACTGCAAATGGCACTCCGTCTTTATTTAAAATACTAGAAGAAGTAACCGCCACTTCGTTGAAAGATAAAGTTGAAGCAGAAGATTGCTCACTTACCGAAAAGTTTGGATTAGTTGGCAAATTAATAAATTCACCAGAAACCTTATACTTATTACCATCCTCCTTTACATCAGTTAATCGAACAGGAAACCCAAATAAATGAGTCAAATCTATGTTTTCAATTTCCTTAATTTGGAAGTCGATAGAAGAATTTAATTCTAAATCATAGAGGTCTTTTGTATCTCCAATATAAGATTTAACTCCATCCGAATATGAAGCACCAAACCTAAGAATTTGCTCCTCGTTCTCTATCCTTGGAATTCCAGCTAAAATATACTTTCCCTCTTCATTGGTCACTGTGATTATATCGGATTGTATTCCTTGTCCTCTATCTAAATATACCACTGCATTTTTTACAGGAGTATTATCCTTCTCAAAAACTACAGTTCCAGAAATTGAAGCCCCTTCTTCTAGGTTAATCCTTAAAATATGCTCTACATTGTCGTCTTCATTAGAAAAACTAAGTGTTTTAGGGACAAAATTTTCTGCTGCTTCCTCAGAAGATTGCGGTAAATCTAAATCTCCACGAGCATTGGGATCAAAGTTCAACGAGGTTTGATTAAATTGCCCTGAAAGCATTTCAGATAAAAACTTGGGTTGTTCAGGCCTAATTCTTAAAGTAAAATTGGAAGTTGAGTTATTGACAAATTCAAAATAAACCTCCCCATTTTCATCTACAACTTCACTTTCATTAATTCCATCAATAGAAACAACAGCCCCAGTTGGTACTTTATATAAACCTCTGCTATCTTTCATACTTAGCACTACCCTTATTTTGTGCTTTCTTTGCTGCATTTTAAAAGTTCCTAGATTAGCATCAGCATAGGAATTTACATTAAAAGTATCAGGAATATATGAGCGATCATAAGGTAAAATAACGATTTGATTACCTGAGCTTAACAAAGGCATAGACAAATCAAAACGTTGGATTGCAGCTTTAGTAACAGCAGCAGCAGAATTTCCCTTATACGCTTCAAAGTCAACACCATTTATTAGATTTGCATAATCCGACCACATTCCGGCATTTTTTTCAGTGCCTTTTTTAATTTCTACATGGGCTACATCTCCTTTATCATCTGTCTTTAATTGAAGGTTTCCCATATTAATTACATAATTTTTCTTAATCATATTGGAACTTGATGAAGGAGACATTTTTTGAGATAAATTGGGTCTATACAAAGGGTCTATTTCTCCCGGAGTAGTATTTATTGCTCCTGCTGAAAGCATGTTGTTTATATACAATCCAGGTAATTTACTTAGTCCAGTTTTATAGAATGTATTTTCAGATACGGGATAAGTATCTACCCATCGTCCATTCTTTAAAACTTTTACACGAGCAGCAACACCAACTTCCGGATTATCGGCATCAACAACATAACCATGGCAGCCTGTACATTTAGGAGAAATTACTATAGGATCATAGTAAAGTTGTTCCCCTTCTTGCATCACTTCGCGCATATCTATTATGGTGTCTTTATATCCCGGTACACTTATAATCAACTTACTGAGTTTTATATCTCGTATATCTTCATTATTCAAATCATCTGTATATTCTGTGATTTCAAAATAACCATAGCTATTTGTATTAGCCCAATAAATGTGTTCATTTGTGTAATAATCCTCTGAAACTATTTCAACAGGTTCACCCGTTGCATATGAAGTATACCTTCCACGTTTTGAGCGAGTTGTCCTAAGTTTAATACTTCCCAAGGGAGAAGCCACACCTAGGGTAGTAAATCCATCTATCAATCTACCAGCAATTCTAGGTTTGGCTAAGGAAGCTGCCAAATACACCCTAACTGTTCTATCAGGCTCATATTCACTGTTGAAAAGAATATTTTGTTCTAAACTTTTTAATTCAGAAGCCAAATGATCATCCAAACTTCTAGGTCCATTATATACATATGCGAACTCTTTATCCCAATTTTCAGATACTAAATTTTTCGGATAAAATAAATAATCTGCATTTAATGTAATACCCCCCTCTCTTTCTAGTGGAAATCCCCCTGCTTCAACCAAATAAAATCGGCCAAAATCTGATGAGCTTTGACTAATAACTAGATCTTTAAATGTAATTGTTTTAAAAGCATATGTTGCATCTGGAACTCTAGATTCACTTTTTCCAGTAAGTCTTTCTAAATTAGCTTGCTGGGCTTCACTCAATCCATTTTCAAAAGTTTCTTCCTTTAATTCCGAAGCCATGTCATTTCGGAGTAGAATATAATTCTGTCCATTTACTTCCATGGGTTTATTCTTATCTAAACCGGGTTTAACAGGAATAGGGTATTTGGTATTTGCTTGTGGGTTATAATAAAGTTGTACCGGGATATCATTTAGTTGCAATAACTCGCTTTCAGCCCTAACCGCTACTTCCATATTAAATGTTCTTACAAAGGATGTAAGTGTTCCACAATCGTATTCCCCCCATGGCTGCACTGGAACATCATCATCTGGTGCTGTGTATTGGTTTATATCAGGAACTACCCTATATACTCGCATAAAACTTCCATAAATATTCTCAACAACATGCTCCGTTCTATCATAACCATGATATTGTTTCAACGTTCCTGTAAAAATTTGCATGGTGCTGTCCAAATTTTCAAAATCAAAAGCAAAATTTCCTGCAGCATCAGTATAAACGGTCTGTAAAACCTGACCATTATTTTCAAAAGTCATTCGATCCCCTTCCGCACTGTACCAATCAGCTGGCGGTGACCCATTGCTATATCCTTCAGGAAAATCTTGATTAGCATAAGTTTGAACCACTTGATTGTAATACCCTCTATCATCTCCCACAGGAGTTTGTGTCCCATCTTCATTTTTCATTAAATAAAAAACCATTAACTTAACGGGCATATTGGCATAAGGTTGTGCAGGTATAGATGGGTCTCCCTTAAATTTATATTCTAATTTACCCGTTACTTTAGAATGTGGAGGTTCAGCTAATTCTTTTTCTAAAGTTAAATAAGCCACATCGGGTTTACCATTATAAGACCAGGAAGACCATTTGTGCTCGTATTCTAAAGTGGAGTTTTCTTCCTCTCGTTGAGTAGAATTAGAAGTTGAAGCTCCTTGATCTTCAGGAAAATAATCAAATGTTAACTCTTGGCCATTCGGTCCATGACCTGGAAGATTTGGATTCCCCATTACCGGCAAATTAGGAACTATTCCACCAGACTCTGAAGGAAAACCAGGGGTTTTGGTAACTTGAGTAGCTTGCTTTGTATTTTTATTATTTAAAATGTTTGGATCGCTCTTGTTAATATTTTGGAATGTTCCCCAAATCTTACTATTGCTAGGTATAATTGGATCATTAATGATATTATAATTTATAGGTAGTCGCATAGAACCTTGTCCGTTTTCTAAACAAACAATATAATCGTATAACTCTCCTCCAGGATTTCTAAACAATCTCGGAAAATCAACTGCATAATCATCTGGATTGTCAGACTTCGAACTTAAGCTTGGTGTAGTTCTACTGGCAATAAGCACTTTATCCTCCACTTCATTCCAATCTTGAACATCCAATATATCTCCTTCATAAAATGGAATTGAAAGCGATGAGTTGGTTTTATTTCTTGTAAGCCTGTATAGTTTTACAGTTGCACCTTCAGCAAATACACCTTTTAATTCACTTACATCTCGGTTTAGCAAAGCACCTGATTTTGCTGAAACGACCTCCTGAACATTTACTCTTAAGGTATAAGAATTTGCTTCTAAGACTATATTACTAACATTTCGCTCGCCTCCTGGGCTAATTTGTAAGTATTTATCTGAAGGTTTGAAAAAAGGGTTAACCACTTCAACTTTATACATCCGCACCAACTGTCCTTTTAATTCATCCAAAGGAACCGTTTGATGTTTTATAAGCCCTTCTGTACTTCTCTTTTGAACTGATAATTTTTGAGAATTCCCTTCATATTGCAAAGCCAATAAACTCTCCCACTCCTCTTCTCCAACTAGGCCACTACCATCCATTTCCGTCATGCCTACCGTTAATTCAAACTCACCATTCTCATTGGTTTGAGTTATCTGTCCGTCTAAAATATCAGGATAAGGAGGAATACTATTTTGTTCTGCTGTAGAAAGGGGAACAATACTTGTAATCCCATTTGCATCTTTTACCGTTTTAGCATAAACTCTTTTTAGATAGACCTCCTGATTAGATAAGGGAAAAAGTTCAGCTACAGAATCATTCGCGAATTGATAAGTTAAGGTTCCTCTAACTTTAGTTTCTGTTTTAGGCAAGGCATCTTTATCAGAAATATCTTCACCTATCTTCTTATCTCTAGAAGTTGGATTGTAGGTAAATGTTCCAATTTGACTGTAACCGTTATTTTCTATTTCTAGAGGATTATTAGGTAGTGGCGTAAAGTTTGCACGTACCCTAAAAATATATTTTTCTCCATCCCTTAAGATATCTGGAAATCTTAAAGTATCCAAGAAAAAATTAGTAGTGTGTAAGTTTTCTCTTAAAAAAACAGGTGGATTATGAAGGGCATCTGAAATACTTTGACCTTGGAACACTCGCATAAGTTTAAAATCATATTTTAAACCATTAATTGGAAGTCCACAAGTTGAAGCTGGTGCCGTCCAATTAAATTGTATTTGATGAGACAAAGGAGTAACAGTTTGAAAGTCCTTATTTGCAATTCCCATGGTTGACACAGGCATAATAAATTGCGGTGCAGATGCACTATAACAAATTATGAAAGTAGCACATCCCGTTCCTGGAGCGGAAAGTGGTCCAGACATACCCGTCTTGTTATAATCGTAAGCAGAGATACAAATTCTATAAGTACCTTCAGGCAACTTATAATTCATCGAGCTTTGTCGAAGTTCTGAGAGGCTGGTATTGCTAAAAATGAGGTCATTTTTATAAAATCCACCAAAAGCTTGATTAAGCACCTCTTGATTGGCTTGTAGCATTTGACCAGGTGGCATCATGAGAGGTTTTGGTGGAGCAAAACCAGGTCGAAGAGAAATACTCATAGGCGCTGGAGAGATTCTTTCAATCCTTCCACTTAATTTTAGATTTCTGGGAATATTATCTGTATTATGCAAAACAATTTGCAAGTACCTGGTTATGTCCATTTCTGTCGAACCCGACTCCGCACCTCTTAAATCTCCCATCAATTCAGGTAGATAAGGAGAAACTGGTTGTCTAACTTGCACATTAACTTGTATAGGATATTGTGCATAAGTAGTTTCAATACCTATTATCAAAAATGTAGTTATAAATAACACACTACTTAATAAGATTCTAAACTTGTAAAAATTACTTCTCATTTTCTTCCACTTTAAAAATTGTAAGAATAATTAAGTCCTCCTGAAAACATCTTACTATTAACTGCATAAGGAACATTATAGATATTGTTCAAAGGATTTAAATTAACTGGTGGTGTAAGGATATAGTTGGTGTAAAAACCAAAAGTGTGATGCTTAGCTGTTCTATAATTGGCATTAAAAGAAAAAGTTGTATTATTACCAGCCGGGGAATTAGAGGCTTTATTCATAAAATAGCCAACAGAACCTTGTAAGGACAAAGCCTTAGATTTTAACACCTGAGCATTAGCACCTACATTGACACCAATAGAACTGTAGGTACTGTGTTTTTGAAGATAAGTATTGTATTGAACTCCTCCATTTAGACCAAAGTATTTTTGAAGAAAGAAAAGCGCATAATTAGAAGATATGTTAATGTTCTTTCCACTCGATTGGTCAGTTGTTAAAGGGTTGTAATCATTTAAGTTGGTGTAGGATAAATTTCCACTTATAGTGTGTTGTTTTTTCTCGTCAAAAAAGTTAAAGGACGGAGTAAATACTGTAGTAAGCATAAGTTGATCCATTCTTGTTGAATCGCTTAGTTTCTCCAATCCATCCTTTTGATAGATTTTTGCCAGGATAACATTGGCATTAAGGTTGACGTGTTGATTAACAAAGGCATTAGTAGAAAAATTACCCGTTTTGGTGGTTAATGTAGAAGAAAGCATATCCCTTAAGTTATTGCGTTGAGTTGTAAAACCTGCATTCACATTAATCTTCCCATTTAGAAAATTAGAACCAGCATTGGCATTTATAATTTCCATATCGTTTAACATATAAGGAATACCTAAAGACTTAAAATCAGGCTCTACCCTCTGATAACCCAACATTAAATTTAACTTAGAAAGATTTGCACTCAATTGAGCTTGCCCTGACCAACTTAAAGAAGAAGTATTTGTTACAGGTATTTTTAATACTCTTGCATATCCTGGAGTTAACTCATCTCCAATACTGTCTACTCCTCCATACCTCATATCTCTATTCCAAGCGCTAAGTGCTACATCTCCAGAAAAGTCTAAAAACTCAAGGATTTTAAATCGCCAAGAAGTACCGATAATATTATTAGATTCGGGATTGACTGAAGATAAAGTATCGTCATAACGATTAATGGAAGCAACATCGTCTTTAGCATTAAAGTATTGTAAATAAATCTCCTTCTTTTCTTCTTTTAATCCTATTTTTAGACCATACCCTTTACGTGCATATTGTGGTTCTATATGCCTATCAAGAGTGGTATCTTCACTTATTGCCTTATTTAACCTACCGTAGAAACCAGCAAAATAAAACTTTCCCGGGTTTAACTCCGTTCCTACACCAAGAAAACTTTCCCCATCAAAAACAAGTGGTGAAAAAGAAATGCTTCTATATCCCAAATGAAGTTTCGCCCATTTGTAGGTTGGACTTAATCCAAAACGAGAAAAAGGAGTAGTATAACTTTTAGAAAATTGAGTAACCGAAAAGGACAAAGGAATAGAAAACCCATAAAAAGACGGCGTTAAATTTCCATGTAAATTCCATGAAAAAGGATCTCTTGTTAAGCGGTCTTCATTAGAAGAATAAACATTCATTCCACCCCCAAAACCCCCATGAATGGTAAAGGGTTTAGATTGGCTCATTTTTTCTATATCTTGAGCAGATATCTTAAAGGTAAAAAATACTACAAACAAGAGAAAAGAAATTATTTTTATCTTCTTCATTAAAAGCTACTTAAACATAGATTTCATAAATAATTTATTGAGTTTCAAACACTCTTTATTATTGAATAACTTAAGGGGAAGTAGTGCTCGCTCCAATAGCAATGCCCATAGCTTCTCCATTTTTACTTCCATCGGTAAGCCTTACCTCCTCTACTAAGTTTCCAGAAGTATCAAATTTCCAATAGACTGCTGATCTATTTTGATCTGAATAATGTTTAATCCAACCGGCTATATAAATACTCCCATCTGGAGCAACAGCAATTGAATTAGCAACAGCTAGATGATCATCATCATTAATTTTCTTCATATTCCCGTCAATCCAAAACATAGCATAGCTCCATTCCATATCATTTATATGCTCGCCAACTACATAAGTTTTACCATTGTAGATAAGAATATCATTTCCACTACTAAACCCTTGAGGACTCTGAAGTTTTACCATACCTGAGTTATCCCAAATACATGCTTTCTCGGTGAAGAGGTTTCCAGAATAACCAGTAGCATAATAATCTCCATTTAAAACGGTTATAGCTCTAGCAGCAGAATTGGCTTCATTGCTTAAACTCCATCGATCTCCATTTGCCCATATGTTTGCTATATAATTCCCATTCTCATAATAATTACCAACTGCAAGGATTTCTCCATTATCTACTACCAAATCCAATACCTCATATGCTTCTGATGTATCTGATAACTCATTAATAGTCATACCTTTCCAATACAATGCTTGAGAGGCAATATTTCCAGCAACATAGGTGATTCCATTTTCAACATAAATAGAAGTACTATATATAAAATTTGTAGCATTATTATCTGAATATAAATTGGTTTTTTGATCGTATTGCCATAAATTAATTTCATTGTAATAATCTGTGCTGGTGATATAAGGAACATCTTCATAAACAAATACTGAAGTTGCTTCTCCATTTCCAAAATTAATAAAATCAACACTATCATTTGTCCATAAAACAGCGCTCATATTACCATCAACAACATAACCACCAACTACATATACATTATATGAATTATTCGGAATGTCTCCAGTTATAGTAATAACAATAGGGTAACTATTTTTATAATTGACTTTTTTAGCAATTATCTCATAAGTGTCTTCTTCATTAAAGACATAATCAACTCCTTGTATTTTTTCCTCGTTAACATACAAATCTGCTTCTATGATTTCACCCAAATAAATAATGTCAAAATGAACAGTATCCCCTAGATTAATATTATTAGACGAAGGGACAACAACCAATCGGTTAAGATCAGGATCATCTACTATAGGGCCATCTTTTAAACATGCAGAAAAGGTGGACACAATTACAAATAATCCCAAAAATATTGGATTAAATAATTTAAAGAATTTCATAACTTACAATATTTTATTATTAGTTGCTTTTTAAAATGCATAAAAGCATACCATCGATTAAATCCTAAACTATTTGAATAGTGAGATTAATAAGGATCTGCTTCTCGCTCTATATCTTGAAGGGTAGATGACGAGTAGATATACTCTTCTTGCTGTATGTTGTAATGCATATAATACAACAAAAAAGAATACATTAAATGCTATCTCAGTTCAATTTAATTACTTTCTTAATAGAAAATAATTTTTGTTTTTTTATAAATAAAATTCAAAAGTAGAGGAATTTTTAAATATGTCAAGGGAAAATTGATTTTTTTTAAGACAAAAAGATCTGCTTTTCCCTAAAGCACTATATATCAAAATGTGAGCTTTTGAAAAGTTAGAAAAAAATAAAAGGAATGTGAGAAAATAAATTTAAAGGCTAGATATTTCTTCAATTTGAGAATTATTTTAATAATTTTAACGTTTTATCCTATTCCTCTTTTTGTATTTTATACAATCTTCCAGAATCAGTAATTGCATAAACTACGCCATTTTCATCCACTTCAACATCTCTAAAGCGTTGATTCTCGGATTCCAATAATCTTTCTTCACCTGCTATCTTACCATCTTTTATTCTCAGACGAATAAGGTGCTGTCCGCTTAAACAAGCTATTAAAAGATTACCTTCCCACTCGGGTATACCCTTGGAATTATAAAAGGCAATTCCAGAGGGGGAAACTGAAGGGTCCCAATAATAAATCGGCTGTGTCATACCTAATTGTTGACTTATCCCTGCTCCTACTTTTGTACCATCATATTCTAAACCATATGAAATCGTTGGCCAACCGTAATTTTTCCCAGCCTCAATGATGTTAATTTCATCTCCTCCCATGGGCCCCATTTCAGATTGATAAATTATGTTATTCTTTTCATCATACGCTAAACCCTGTACATTCCTATGACCATAACTATATACTGCTGCATCAGCTCCTGAGCTATGGGTAAAAGGATTCCCTTCAGCAGGACTTCCATCCGTTTTTATACGGATTATTTTCCCCAAGCCATTGTCTGTTTTTTGGGCATAAGGTCGCATAGAAATATGATAACGTTCTCCTGTACTCATTAATAAATTTCCTTGATTATCCATGATAATCCTACTCCCAAAATGAGCTGTTCCATCATAGGCAGGTTGTGCTTTATACAAAACTTCAATATCTTCTATTTTGGATTCATCACCAGAGAGTTTACCTTTAGCTAAAGCTGTTAATGCACTATCACCTATAGGTTTTGAATAGGTCCAATAAACCTTATTGTTGGAAGAGAAATTATTATCAACACAAATACCCAACAAACCTCCTTGTCCTTCATCTGCAACAGCTGGAAGGTTTGTAATAGTCTGTTCAACAGCTCCCATTGAATTAACGACAACTATGCTTCCTCCCTTTTGAGTGATTAAAAACTTCCCATTGGGCAAAGCTGCTATCCCCCATGGTTGTTCTAGAGATGAATTGATTACTTCTACCTTTAAAGGAGTATAAGTTTTTATCCCAAAAATCCTAGTTTGTCCTTCAAAAGCAGAAGGATAATTAGTATGGGGAAGATTGGTTTCTACCGGATTATATTTAGCAATGGTATCTTGAATTACAGGGGGTTTAAAATCATCTTTTGAAGGTTCATATTCTTTTTTACAAGCATAAATGGTGGGGAAAAGAAAAGAGGATATTAAAAATAATACTAGGTATTTTATAGGTTTCATCATTCTTGGCTTAAATTTATCTTAGGTGTTCTAACAAAAATAAGCAAATGTAAAAGTAAGAAGGCCTTTACTTTATTGAAACTTTAAACCTTTCGCTTTATTTACACTAAAAGTGAGTCTTATTTCTTGAATTGGATTGTAAAATTACTAAGCATATTGCTTTCAGTTTTGAATTTTTTATTTGTAAAAAAGAACTACAACAATGGGTTGATTGTAATGCTGAAATTATACTTGATTCTTTGGATACTTTATGCTATGAATTCAATTATAAATTAAGGTAATCGATAGAAATTGGGCTGAAATTATGGAGTTAATTTATAACGCATACGATAAAAATCACACCTATGCTTGACGTTCTAAATATTGTAATGTAGAAATAAGAGTAGATTTTTTTTACATTCAACTCAACTAGATGAATTATCTATAGATATAATAATTGCTGTGCTTGAGGATGAGGGGATGTGTAAAAAAAAGCTTTTGAGATATAGATTCACAGCAAGCTCAACAGTTAGTATATTTATAGCCGATGATAGGTCAATTATAAAGGAAGCTTTAAGAGTTATTTATCAAAAATTATTTTATATACGATATTCCTCAGTTTTAAACAAAAAGGGATTATAAACTTACTTCTCTATCCTCACTCTCACATCAACTGCTGTAACTGTATTTTCTGTTGCTATTAATGGATTTAAATCCACCTCAACAATTTCTGGCACAAGATGTACCAAAGCTCCCAAACGTACAATTTTGTCAATAAACACTTCTTTGGCTAAAGGAGGACGTCCTCTATAACCGGTAATAATAGGATAGCCTTTTAGGGTTTTGAGCATTTTTTGGACCTCATTTTTTTCTATTGGGGCTAGAGAATAAGCAGTATCGTTAAGCAATTCCAAGAAAATTCCACCAAACCCAAAAATAACCAAATGTCCAAAATCGCCTTGCTTTACCGCTCCGGCAAAAAGTTCTTCTCCCTTAACCATTTCTTGCACCAAAACAGCAGTAGCTTGAGGAATATCCATTAAGGATTTAAAAGTCGTGTTCATTTCCTCCACTGTTTTGATGTTCAAGCGAACCCCATCCACTTCAGTTTTATGAATAGGTCCTATAACTTTCATCACCAAAGGAAACGGAATTTGTTTTTGAACTTTCTTTAATTCTTCTACATCTTTACAAATAAACTGTCTTGCCACCTTGATTCCTGCAGCCTTCATTAAAGCCATAGCTTCATCAGCTTTTAAAAAGCCACTTTTTGAAGCATTGACAATCCCTCGAATGGCGACAACATCCATATCGCTAGGTAATTCTATATCGTAGAAATTGATCTTTGACATGGCATAAACCTTTGCCAAAGCTATACCCAAAGCCACCTCATCAGAGAAGTTTACTCTACCTTTTCCCAAAAAGTGATCAATTTCCTTTTTTGCATTGATTAAGGAAGGTAAAACAGGGTAAATTGGAAGTTTGCATTTTTGCATTTTCTCCTCCAGTACTTCATACACATCCTTTACATTAAATAACCCAGGACTACAAAAAACCACCACCATTCCGTCGATATCCGGATGCTGATCACAGAAATCAATAATTAATCCCAATTGTTTGGCATTCCCTGTAGCTAAAAAATCTATGGGATTGGCAACTGAAGAACCGGGGTCTAAATGACTAAGCAGTTCTGCTGTATCTTTTGGATCTAGTGGAGGAACATTCATTCCATTGGATGATAGCGCATCGGTTAACATCACTGCCGAGCCACCCGCATGTGTAATAACAGCAATATTATTCCCCTTCAATTTCTTGGATTGAAAAACACTAGCCACTGCAATTAATTCATCCCTACTACTACAATATACAATACCACATTTTTTAAATAATGCGCGAATTACCGTATCAGAAGTTGCTAATGCTCCAGTATGAGAGGAAGCAGCTCTTCCTCCTGCTTCAGAATAACCCGACTTTATGGCCGCCAACTTGCAACCCTTTTTAATTAAAGAAGTAGCATGTTTTAAAAACTTAAAAGGATATCTAATCTGTTCCAAGTACAGCAATTTAACCCTTGAACTTTTCTCTGCATCAAAGGTTTCATCCATATACTCCAAGACCTCCTCTACTCCAACATGTGCTGCATTACCTATAGAATAAATATTGGAAAACCTCAAGCCATTAGGAATCGCTGCTTCCATTATAAAAACAGCCGTAGCACCAGAAGAAGAAATTAATTCACAACCTTGAGGATCATATTCAGGAATTGGAAGGGTAAAAACCCCTTTATAGTTCTCATTAATAAGTCCGATACAATTAGGTCCAATTAAAGTGGAGTTCGATTCTTCTATCATTTGAACCATCTCTTTTTCCAACTGAATACCTTCTTCTCCTGCTTCTGAAAAACCCGCAGAATAAACGATGAAAGCCTTGGTTCCTAGGGCAATTAATTCTCGAATAACTTCCATCACATAAGAAGCTGGAATAGCAATAATTGCCAAGTCCACTACCTCTTTTAATTCCTGAACATCAGAAATATGAATTACTCCCTCTAGGGTAAATTCTTTTTTATTAAGGGCATATATATTCCCCTTAAATCCACCCTCAATTAAGTTTTTTAGTACTTTTCCACCTGGTTTTTCTTCCCTACTAGAAGCACCTACAACAACAATATTAGCTGGATTTATAAGCTGTGAATTAATCATATATTATTTTAAACGTTCAAATCTCGCTTGGAAGAAACGAAGATATTTGGGTTCGTAAACCATCTTTAAACCTTTAATTTTATCCCTCCTCTCAAACACCTCAGCAACCGACTCAGCCGTAACATCCATATGAGCTTGAGTATATACCCTACGAGGAATAGTAAAACGCACCAACTCTAAATTAGGATAATAATTCTCCCCATTAGGTTTTCTTCCAGCAGAAACAATTCCCCTCTCCATAGTTCTAACACCAGACTCTAAATAAACCTCAGCGGCTAATGCTTGAGCGGGGAACTGATCTTGTGATAAATGAGGTAGAAAAGCTTTTGCATCCACAAAAATACCATGACCTCCAATAGGTTTAACAATTGGAATACCATATTCCTCCATTTTTCTACCCAGGTATTTTACTTGTCCAATCCTAGCCTTTTGATGATCATCACTAACACTCTCGGCAATACCAACAGCAATAGCCTCCATATCCCTACCAGCAATTCCTCCATAAGTCGGCATACCTTCGTAAACTACTACTAAATTCCTTGCTTCTTCAAATACTTCATCATCATTAATGGCTAAAAATCCACCAATGTTTACCAAAGCATCTTTTTTAGCACTCATTGTAGCTCCGTCCGTATAAGAACAAATTTCTTTTACGATTTCCTTTATAGATTTATCTTGATACCCTTCTTCTCTTTGTTGAATAAAATAGGCATTTTCTGCTACTCTAGTCATATCGTGAATAATCTTGATGCCATGTTGTTTTGTATAAGCTCGAAGTTCTTTTAAATTCGCAATACTTATGGGTTGTCCTCCAGCAAGGTTTACATTAGTAGCAATACATACATAGGAAATTTTTTCTGCTCCATGTTCTTTTACTATAGCTTCCAATTTATTTAAATCCACATTTCCTTTAAAAGGATGTTCATTAGTTGGATCATGGGCTTCATCGATTATAATATCCACAAAACGACCACCCGCTAATTCCTGATGTAATCTTGTTGTAGTAAAATACATGTTACCTGGAACATAATCTCCTTCCTTTATAAGTATTTGAGATAAAAGATTCTCTGCCCCTCTACCCTGATGCGTGGGAATTACATGTTGATAGCCGTAATATTCTCTAACTGCTTCTTCAAACTTATAAAAACTTTTACTTCCCGCATAAGACTCATCCCCCAGCATAAAAGAAGCCCATTGTCTATCACTCATCGAGTTGGTTCCACTATCCGTCAGCAAATCAATGTACACATCATCGGAATGCAAAAGAAAGGTATTAAAACCTGCTTCTATCAATGCTTCTTCTCGTTGTGGTCGAGTTGTCATTTTCAACAACTCTACCATCTTCATCTTATAAGGCTCTGCCCATGATCTTTTTTTAATCTCTGCCATAATTATTTTATTCTTTAAATGGTTTAAAATGTGCGGTAAAATGCCTTAAAAATTCAGGCTCATATGTAATCGCATAACCGCTTTCTTGATCTCTTAATTCTAATATATCGTCAAAAACATCCACCACATAGTCGATGTGACTTTGGGTATAAACTCTTCTAGGTATTGCCAAACGAACCAACTCATTGGCTGCTGGAATAAGTTTTCCATTTTCATCGTATTTACCAAACATCACACTTCCCACTTCCACTGCACGGATTCCACCTTTAAGGTATAAATCTGCTACTAAAGCTTGTCCCGGATATTGATCTAAAGGAATATTGGGATATAATTTTTTGGCATCGATATAAACCGCATGACCTCCAATTGGCCAAACAACAGGAATTCCTTTCTCCTTTAGTTTTTTTCCTAAATATTCTGTGCTTTTTATTCTATAATGCAAATAGTCTTCATCAAACACTTCCTTCAAACCAATTGCCAAGGCTTCCATATCTCTTCCTGATAAGCCACCGTAGGTTGTAAAACCCTCCGAGATGATTAGGAGGTTTTGACATTGAACCGATAATTCTCTGTCTTTTACAGTCAATAGCCCACCCATATTCACCATTCCATCTTTTTTAGCGCTCATTACAAAAGCATCCCCAAGATTTAACATTTCCCTAGCAATGACTTCATATCTTTTATCGGCATAACCTTCTTCCCTTTCCTTAACAAAATAACTGTTTTCTGCAATTCTACATCCATCGATAACCATCATTAGTTGATGTTGGTTACATATTTCGCGAACAGCTTTCATGTTGGCCATACTTACCGGTTGCCCTCCAGAGGAGTTATTGGTTACGGTCATTACCACAGCAGCAATATTTTCCCTGCCCTTTTCGAGAATTAATTGTTCTAATTTTTCGAGGTCTATATTCCCTTTAAAAGGATGGTATTTGTCCACATCTGCTGCTTCTTTACAAACGATATCTATTGCCTCAGCACCTGTAAATTCAATATTAGCACGAGTAGTATCAAAGTGTGTATTGGAAATAAAAACCTTATCTGGTCCTCCGAGAATGCCGTAAAGTATTCTTTCTGCCGCACGACCTTGGTGAGTTGGAAGAACATATTTCATTCCGCTCATTTCTTGAACTACAGCTTCTAAATGGCTCCAGCTTCTAGCACCGGCATAGCTTTCGTCTGCTATCATCATTCCTCCCCATTGCCTATCACTCATAGCTCCTGTACCACTATCGGTCAATAAATCTATAAACACATCTTGTGCAGTTAATAAAAAGGTATTATAACCGGCAGCTTTTAAAGCTTCTTTTCTATACTTATCAGTTGTTACTCTTAAGGGTTCTACCATTTTAATTTTAAATGGCTCTGTAAGGGTTCTCATTCTTTCACTCATCTTTTCTATCTTTTTTAGGTACTACAAATAGGTTAATTATTTACTTTATTACAGTATTATTTGAGGCCTTAAAATTACTTGTTTTTTTCAATTTGGACAAGCATGTCCGATTTTTAATTGATTTTTAATTATTAAAAAAAAACATAAAAAAGCAATTAATTTATTTTAATTATTAAAATGAATAGAGTCGCATATTCATAAGTCTACCTTTGTTTATTAGATAAAAAAAGCAAATATATTTCATACATATATACCTGAATACAAGCGAAATATAAGACAAAGTTAACTTTATTTTACAATATTGGATGAAAATGTCCAATTATAGGAGTTTTAACTATATTTGCTTTTCAAACCATTAAAAAACAATATATCAAAAACGTTTAACAAAAAATTTACAAAT
>CAZKFN010000026.1:0-7784 GCA_964552035.1 uncultured Flavobacteriales bacterium | reverse complement strand
TATTCTGCTCAACTCTTTACAGAAAACAGCAGCAATGCTTTCGCTCTTTGCAACTATACTTGTCGTTTCAGTAGTTCTATTCATCATCATTTCTTCAAAAAAGGAAGAAGATGCAGAAACTGCTGGTGCAAAAGTTTATAAAGTAAGAGGACGTTACTTTTTTGGTTTAGTATTGTTATTGATTTTAGCTTTATTTGTGTCTCTTAGGAATTTACCTTATGATAATTTTCACAAAGAAGCAGATGAAATTGTAACAGTAGTTGCCAGCCAATGGATATGGAAAATGGGTTATGGGATTTATGATGGAGATTTAGGAGCTTATACTGGAGGTCCTTTAATAGATGTAGAGAAGAATAAGACCATAGATTTTCAAGTTACTTCAATGGACATTACCCACAACTTTGCAATATACAACAGCGATGGGGCTATTATTAGACAAGTTCAAGCAATACCGGGCTACACCAATATTTTGCAACACACCTTTACTGAAGAAGGAAAATATGTCATCGAATGCCTTGAATACTGTGGTACGGGACATGGTGTTATGGTTGGTTTTATTAATGTAAAATAATTTAAAGACATCAATTATGATTAAGATTGACGATATAGAAGTTATCAAACAAAGGAAATTGGCCACCACTTGGAGTGTGTCTTTCCTAATTATCTTCCCTTTATTAATTGTATTAGGTTATATAATGCGTTTAAACCAAGGGGAGCTTATCGAAATTAAACACGATACTTTTTATGCCATCATGACCTTACATGGTTTGGGTATGATTAGCATTATTTTTAGTATTGCTTTTGCTGGCCTCTGGTACTTTGTAGGTACAAGATATGCTAACCTTAATTTAAAAGTAGGCTATTTCTTTTACTTTATGGTTATTATTGGATTAATAGGGCTTGCTGTTGGCGGTCTAATCGGGAAATTCGGACCCGGCTGGTATTTACTCTATCCCATGCCTTTTGTCGGTGGATATTGGCAAGAATGGGCTACGAAGCTATCTATTATTTCTTTAATCATTCTCGGGGTTGCTTGGCTAGTGGGTACCATACATGTAGTTTATAGCATTGCTAAACAATATGGTGGTTTTTCAAATATAGTAGGTTGGCAATATCTAAGAAAAAAGAGAGAAGATGATAGGGAAACACCTCCAATAGTAATGATTACTGCAATTAGCCTTATTCCAGGTATTTTAGCAGGTTTAGTTGGAGCAATAATGCTTATCATGTATTTAATTCAAGCTTTTGAACCTAGTGTAACTTATGATCCACTGATAATGAAGAATATGGTCATGTTTTTTGGACACACTATTGCAAACATTGCTATGTATTGTTGTTTAGGCTGGGTCTACACCTTATTACCTGAGTTTACAGGTAGGCCATGGAAGACAGACAAGGTATTAGTACTCTCTTGGAACGCCACTTTTTTCTTTATTGTTTTTGCATTCCTACACCATATGTACATGGATCATGTTCAGCCCACATGGTTACAATACGTTGGACAAGTAGCCTCTTACGGCAGTGCAGTTCCAGCAACAGCTATAACCATGTTTGGAGTGATTAAGCAATTGTACCATTCTAAAGTGCGATGGAGTGTAATTCCTCTTATGTTTTTATTGGGAACTGCAGGTTGGGCTATTGGAGGATTCTCCGCGATTGTCGACTCTACTATTGCCTTTAATAAACTTCTACATAATACCTTATGGGTTCCTGCTCATTTCCACACCTATCTTTTAATGGGTGTTGCCCTATTTGTATTTGCTTTTATGTTTTATTTATTTTCCAATAAAAATGAAAGAGAGATAGGTGGGTTAGCTAAATTCGGATTTTGGACATTTGTAACTGGATCCTACGGCTTTTTATTAATGTTCTACTTAAGTGGAATGGAAAGTGTACCAAGAAGATATTCTAAATATGGTGGCATCTTGATAGAAAGAACCAAAGATGTGGGTATAAAGTATTCTGCTACTTCAGCCATATTTATAGCTGTTTTATTTTTGGGTTTACTTTTAATGTACATTACACTTTTTAGCAAGTTAGCAAAACGTAAAAAAGAAGCAGCGGAAGCTCTAGAATAAAAATAAAATGAAAAGGGCATTAATTCCAATCTTATCCTTGAGCATATGTCTTAGTGTATTTTGGCAGTGGACGGATGGATTTTCTGCCTTTACTGTCTTTTCTTATACCTTAAATAAGGCTGGTGAAATGCCTAGGGCATTTCCCAGTTTAAAAATAATTACTCAAGATAGTGCTATCGTTGATTTAGAAGAAGTTCCTAAGTTCAAACTGCTTAATTTCGTTTACCTTAACTGCCCTTATGCTTGCCATAAAATAAATAATAGAATTGGAGAAATCTATCCCTTCTTTAACGATTCTTCCAAAAAAGAAGTAGAAGTGGAATTTTATACTCTTAGTTTTGATTTGGAAAGGGATCACCTACAAAAGATTAAGAATTATCGCAGTTTGTATGGAGATGAAATAGAACATTGGACTTTTGCCTTACCCTTTCAATTCACCAACCAAGAGTTTCAACGCTTATTAAAAGAAATTGGAATCTGGGCATACAAAGCTCCAGAAAATGGAATGATTAATCACTCCCTATACTTATACCTTATTTCACCAGAAAATAAAATAATTAAGATTTTTGATCCCACAAGAGAAAAGAACGGGTATATCATTCAAGAAATTCGCAGATGTTTAAAATCAGTAAAAGCCTAATTATAAGTGCAATTATTTTAACGATATTTTTAATCCTTTCCTTTCCTTTAAATCGTTGGCTGGCTAGTAGTATGGCAAGACATCAGCTTATAGAGTTTTTAGGGCTCTTTAGCTTGGGCATTATTTGGGGCGGTAGTCAAAAAAAACTCAATGTTAAGAACTTGCCTTGGGGAATAAGCATCCTTATTTTTATTAGCTTTTCAATGATATTTTGGATGATACCCCGATCTGTTGACCTGGCTGTAATCCAACCCAATTTTAACAAAATTATGAACGTTCATATCCTTCTTTGTGGTGTATTGGTTCTACCAGTCTTAAGAAATACAATATTTGAAGTTCAGCTTGTTTTTATAGGAATGACTGCAGCAGTATTGATTGCCTCTGGTATAGCGCTTAAAAGTTTTGACATTTTATTGTGTAGTACATTTGACATCCCTCAACAAAAGGAAACTGGTGGATATATGCTGCTTTTGGGTTTAGCTTTATTTATTTTTAACGTTGTCTTCCTTTTTTTTAAGCTGAGTAAAGGAAGGCTTGAGGTGAAATCTTAGAAGAGGGAATTATGGAGTATTGATTAATATAAAACGGTGCTTATAAATCAATTTCTTCCTCCCAACAATTCTCTACTTTAATTTCTGAACTTTAAAGACTTGAAAATAGGGTTTTTCATTGTTCTCATATTGAAGCATTAAAAAGTAGTTTCCTGAAGCATAAGGTGCTAGATCAATTTGATTAAGTGCTGCCCCTTCTTGCAACATCCACATTTTATGTGTTAATTGTCTTCCAGAAATATCATACAACTGCACACTTAACTTTCCCCTATTTTGAAAATTACTTTGTATGTTAAGCAAATCATAAGTAGGAATAGGATAAACACGAAGTTCCAAATCGTTGATAAACGATTCAGCAACCCCCATTATTGTATTAATAGGTTGCAATACTCCTTGAGTAACAATTATATGAGTTGTGGATGAGGTATGCACCAAGGCCATCTCTCCTATGGAATAACTGTGCGATATCCCACCCACAAGCCCAGAGGCGCCCGAGACATTGGCCGTTGTCTGTCCTTGTAGTTTAAAAACAAAAAGCCAAAAAAATAGGGCCAAAACTGGTAGTATTTTTTTCATCGTATTATAGGTATAGGGTTAAATTCTACTTTTCGTTTAATAAACTTTCCAAGAGTAGCTCTAAGTGAGCAATCTTACCATCCTGTACCTCCAACCTTTTGTTTTGATACTCAATAATTTCTTGTTGTTCTTGAACCGCTTTTACAAGGGGTACAACAAACTCTGCATAACGTAAAGAATAATAATCCTTTTCATTTTTAGGTCGATCAACCCCACTAAACTCATAACTTAGGTTGGCTGCTGCTCTTTCTACATCTTGAGCAATAAACCCAGAAAACCTCTCTGTTTGCACTGTATTTTCGCTAGTGTGATTTAAGTTTTCTTTATCACTTTCTTCAATTCTCACTCCAAGAAATTCTTGAATACCTCGTTGATCTAGTTTATACGTTACTGGTTTTAAGGCATTAATAAAAGCCAATCCGGGTACATTTTCTTTTACCTCCACTTTAAAACGCCCATCAGAAGTGGTGCTCCAAGACCGAACACCACCAATTGAAGATGTATATTGATTAAGGGGACTGCCTATCCTATACACCCCATCCCCGCTAATAGTAGCTCCATAACCAAAAGCCCCTCCATAAAAATAATTGGAATTGTTAGTATTGGACAAATATCCAATTGTGACATTATAAGCTCCAGTAATATTATTACTCATCGCATCATACCCCATAACAATATTGTAACCCCCAGTTATATTGTCCCTTAAGGCATTATACCCTATGGCAATGTTATTATTCCCCGTTGTATTTCCTCTTAGTGCATTGTAGCCTGTAGCCACGTTAAAATCACCTGAAATATTGCTGAAAAGTGCATAATATCCAGCTGCAATGTTAACTTTACCCGTGGTATTTCTGCTTAAAGCATCCTTACCTAAAGCAATACTATTAGAGCCTGTTGTATTATTATTCAATGACTTGTCTCCAAAAGCAATATTATAACTTCCCGAAATGTTATTGGCTAATGTCGAATTTCCAATGGCCAGGTTAAAACTTCCAGTTGTATTCTTTCCTAGGGCATCATTTCCAAAAACCATATTGTATCTACCAAGATTGTTGGTATTTAATGCATTTCTACCAAAGGCAATGTTGGAAGTATCTAACCTTCCTATTGGGATTTGGTTTCTCTTAAAACGCAAATCTTGATTGTTAGTTGTCCCTATAAAAGAATTGGCAGATACTACATTTCCATCGTACCCCCACCCTATTTCATTTTCATCATCAGCAGGTCCCCAAGATCCTCCATTCCACTTTAAAACTTGGCCAAACCCTGCTCCCATTGAATGAATTTTCTCGGAGGTAACAGCATAATCAGCTATCTTATCCGTTTGCACTGCATGTTGTGCTATTTTTGAACTAAGTATGGCTTCATCCTTCACTTTGGAACTCAGCACCGATTGATCTGCCAACTTTAAACTATCTATAGCTCCTATCTTTACTAAAGGATTAGGATATTCTCCCGTTAAATCGCCACCTGCTCTTCCTCTCGCTTCAATTATTTCCTCTTCTGGAACCCATGCATTTCCATTCCATTTTAATACCTCTCCATTAACAGCTCCCATCTGGTGAAGTTTAGAAGAAGTTACGGAATGCTCGGCTAACTTATCTGTAACAACAGCATAATCCGTAATTTTTGTTGTAGTTATGGCTTCATCTACTACTTTAGAACTCGTCACTGAATTATCCTTTAGCATTAAGCTATCGATTACATCATCCGCAATCCTTGGATTAGGATATTCTCCCATTAAATCGCCACCTGCTCTTCCTCTCGCTTCAATTATTTCCTCTTCTGGAACCCATGCATTTCCATTCCATTTTAATACCTCTCCATTAACAGCTCCCATCTGGTGAAGTTTAGAAGAAGTTACGGAATGCTCGGCTAACTTATCTGTAACAACAGCATAATCCGTAATTTTTGTTGTAGTTATGGCTTCATCTACTACTTTAGAACTCGTCACTGAATTATCCTTTAGCATTAAGCTATCGATTACATCATCTGCAATCCTTGGATTAGGATATTCTCCCGTTAAATCGCCACCTGCTCTTCCTCTCGCTTCAATAATTTCCTCTTCTGGAACCCATGCATTTCCATTCCATTTTAATACCTCTCCATTAACAGCTCCCATCTGGTGAAGTTTAGAAGAAGTTACGGAATGCTCGGCTAACTTATCTGTAACAACAGCATAATCCGTAATTTTTGTTGTAGTTATGGCTTCATCTACTACTTTAGAACTCGTCACTGAATTATCCTTTAGCATTAAGCTATCGATTACATCATCTGCAATCCTTGGATTAGGATATTTTCCCGTTAAATCACCTCCTGCCGCACCTAAAGCCGTATCTCTTGTAGGAGCTTCTGCAGCAAACAAGGCATAGGGAACGCTAAGTAATTGAGTTGACCCTAAATTGATATATTTTGATCCTCCTTCTAAATCGATTTCAACTTTTACATACTTGTTAGCTGATGACCAGTCTATCTCGTTGATGCTTCCCTTTAAAGGTACACCAGCTCCTATAGGGGTATGATATAATCCAAATTCATTTGTTGTAATCTGATGGAACTCCTCATAGAGAGTTTTCCCGTCCGAACTGGCCTCTAAAATGCTAATTTTTAAGCTAACTTTTTGGTGAATCAATGGCTCTCCATTTGGCAGTCTAGCAATCCCTTGATAATTAATTAACTCTGGTGCTTGAGAAAAGGCTAAAAATGGACATAACCAAACCAACAAAACAATAATCAACACTTTTTTCATAGCTTTAAAGTTTTAGTTTAACTTCTATTTTAACCTTATACTTCTTCTACTATAAATTGTGTGAATGTGCTTAAACTTTCTTCTTTGAAGAATCAATAGAAAGTGAAGGATAGTAGGCAAAATAAGTCTTAATCTTTAAACTAAGTTAAAGATAATGTTAATAACCTACAAATAAATAATTAAAAATACTGACTATCAGAAACTTAATCCATGCCGTTATTAACAAATTGTACTGCAGCTTTTGAGGTAATTTCTTATTCTATTCAAATTTTCTACAAAAAAGATATTTCTATTATTTTCCTACAGTATTTTAATGGTATCTTTTATTTTAAGGCATAACAAGATATTATTCAATGCATTAAGAAAGGGCATTTCATACAAAATATTTAAATTTACTTTGCTTATACTACTTATTAGCATTTCCTATTTAAGGTTTTTGATGAGAACTTTAGAATTATCACCAGCTCTTTGTGTTTAAATTTATTAATGGCCGCAATAATAATAATTCAGTTTGATATAGGAGAAATGTCAGATATCACATCAACTATGAGAGCTGTAAAGTCTACATTAAACGAATCTCATTACGTTGTGTTTGAAAAAGATCACTCTACATATTCAAACAACAGTGCTTTTAAAGTTACTGTTTCGTATGAGAACGCTCCTTATCCCATGCCGGATCAAACACAAACGATTAATGAAGTGTTTAAGAAGGGAAGTTGGGAAATTGTAGATGACGGCGCGGTTTTGAAATTTGTGGATGATAATAATGCTAATAATTATTACTTTTATGACATCTCTTTAAACTCAACGAGTTTAAAAATGGAGACTGACGATCCAAATGCAATAGGAGACATTCCTAATGAGACTAAAGCTATTGAAGTAGAGGTTTTATTGGAACGATAAAATCACTTTTTTTAGTTATTAGTATAGAAGAAAAGCCCTTTACAAAAGCTTTTTAACCAAAGACTTTAATAGTTGTAAAGGACTTTTCCTTTTTAAATTTCAATTGATTTCTTGAGTTAAGTCGGCCTTTAAACGACATTAATTAAAAAGCTTTATCTATTTTGTAGATAAATGAACTCAACCAATAAACTAAGAAATCAAGCTTTTCTAATGCTTGGAATAATACTATAAAAGGAGTTTTTATAAAAGTATTTCCAAAAAAAAATCCACATTTGGCAAGCCATAAA
>CAZKFN010000025.1:9665-25850 GCA_964552035.1 uncultured Flavobacteriales bacterium | reverse complement strand
GTAAGAACAGCTTTGTATAACTATCTATTTGCTAAAAAGCACAAAGGTGATTTTATATTGAGGATAGAAGATACAGATCAAACCAGATACGTTGAAGGTGCTGAAGATTATATTGTTGAATCCCTAAAATGGTGCGGGATTCTACCAAATGAGGGTCAAAACTTTGGAGGAGAATATGGACCTTACCGACAATCTGAACGGAAAGAAAAAGGTATTTATAAAGAATATGCAGATCAATTGGTCAAAGATGGTAAGGCTTATTACGCATTTGACACAGCAGAAGAACTTGAAAAAATGCGAGAAGAATTAAAAAAAGCTGGGGTGGCAGCACCACAATATAATTCCATAAGTAGAGAAAGAATGAAAAACTCCCTTTCCCTCTCTGCAGAAGAAGTCCAAAAAAGATTAGCCAATGGCGATCCTTATGTGATTCGAATGAATATTCCTAGAAATAGAGAAATTCGATTTAAGGATATGGTGCGTGGTTGGGTGGTAGTTCATTCTTCTAATTTAGACGATAAAGTATTATTTAAAGCTGATGGAATGCCAACCTATCATTTAGCCAACATTATTGACGACCATTTAATGAAAATTACTCACGTCATTCGCGGCGAGGAATGGTTACCTTCTGCACCTTTACATATCTTATTATATGAGGCGTTTGGGTGGGAAGATTCTCGCCCAGATTTTGCACATTTACCTTTATTGCTAAAACCGGATGGAAATGGGAAATTGAGCAAAAGAGATGGAGACCGACTAGGTTTCCCTGTATTTCCTTTGGAGTGGAAAGATCCCTCTTCTGGAGATATTTCCTCAGGATATAGAGAAAAAGGGTATTTCCCTGAAGCTTTTATTAATATCTTGGCGCTTTTGGGTTGGAATCCAGGTACAGAACAGGAACTTTTTAGCTTAGATCAATTAGTTGAAGCATTCAGTATAGAAAGAGTTAGTAAATCTGGAGCAAAGTATGATCCTGAAAAAGCGCGCTGGTTTAATCATCAATATTTATTGGCAAAAGACAATATGAAAGTAGCTGAAAAACTAATGGAATATGAAGGTAGCAAAACAATAATTGGTAATAAAGACATGAATTATTTGGCAAAAGTATGCGGATTGATGAAAGAGCGAGCTACCTTTATTAAAGACATTTTACAAGAAGGGAGTTATTTTTTTAAAGCTCCAGAAAGTTACGATGAAAAGACCGTTCAAAAGAAGTGGAAAAAGGAAAGTACAGCTATCATGAAGGAATGGAAAAACCGTTTGGGAAGTATAGCTGAATTTACTGAAGAAAATATAGAAAATGAGTTTAAAGCTTTTATTGAAGAGAAAGAAATGGGGTTTGGTAAAGTCTTTCCTTTGTTTAGGTTGTTGCTAACAGGTTTAGGTATGGGGCCTTCCCTATATTCTATAGCTGCTATTTTAGGGAAAGAAGAAAGCTTAAAGCGAATGGAAGTAGGAATCCAAAAATTAGAATAATGCACAAGATTTTTCTTGAAAATGTTATTTTTTATGCCTACCATGGAGTTCATGATGGAGAAGCAATTATAGGGGGTAAATTTGAAGTTAACTTGGAGGTGGAAACTGACTTTTCTAAGGCAGCAACAACAGATGATTTAGAAGGAACTGTAAATTATGTAGCTCTTTACAACTCGATTAAAGAAGAAATGGAAATTCCTTCAAAACTATTGGAACACTTGGGAAATAGGATTATTAAACGCATTCAAAAGGAATTTCCAAAGGTTAAAAAAACCATTTTAAAAATTAGTAAATTGAATCCTCCCATTTCTGCTGAAATAGAAAAAGTAAGTATACTAATAGAGGCTTGAGTTTGTTCTATTTTTTAATAGGGCTTATATAGTAATTAAAAATTACCCCCTCTTATGGTATCGTTAATACATAAGAAAGTGTTCCTTCCTTATTTTTACTTTCTTTTTTGTAAATTCGCGCACAATTTAGAGGAGGCTTAAGAAAATAAATAAATGAGTAAGTACAAAGAATACAAGCAGTTGGATTTGCCTAAAATGGCAAATGAAATTCTAGAATTTTGGGAGAAGGAAAATATATTTGACCAAAGCATTACGACTAGAGAGGGGAAAAAACCTTTTATTTTTTATGAAGGTCCTCCTTCAGCCAATGGTTTACCAGGCATTCATCATGTTATGGCTCGTTCCATTAAGGATATATTTTGCCGTTATAAAACTCAAAAAGGGTTTCAAGTAAAAAGAAAGGCAGGTTGGGATACACATGGTTTACCTATTGAAATTGGAGTTGAAAAAGAATTGGGAATTACCAAAGAGGATATTGGTAAAACAATTTCTGTTGAGGAGTATAATCAAAAGTGCCGTGAGGCAGTTATGCGTTATACCGATGTGTGGAACAAATTAACGCAACAAATGGGTTATTGGGTAGATATGGATAATCCCTACATTACCTATACCAACAAATACATAGAAACTGTTTGGCACTTATTGCAAAAGCTCTATGATAAAGGATTGATGTATAAAGGTTATACGGTTCAACCTTATTCACCAGCTGCTGGTACAGGCTTAAGTACTCATGAATTGAATCAGCCGGGTTGTTATAGAAATGTTACAGATACTTCAGCAACAGCCATGTTTAAAGTCGTAAAAGATAAAAAATCAGATTTTCTTTTTGATGATTTACACGGAGACTTATTCTTTATAGCATGGACTACCACTCCGTGGACTTTACCTTCAAATACGGCTTTGGGTGTAGGGCCAAAAATTAACTACGTCAAAGTAAAAACTTTTAATAAATACACCCATAAGCCAATATCAGTTGTCTTAGCTAAGGATTTGTTATTAAAGTGGTTCAATAAGGAAAATGAAGATTTATCTCTTGAAGATTATAAACAAGATAAAAATATTCCCTTTGAGGTAGTTGAAGAGTTTAAAGGAACTGAATTAGAGGGAATTCGATACGAGCAATTACTTCCCTATAAACAACCTGAAGAAGGAGATGCATTTAAAGTTTTACTAGGTGATTTTGTAACTACTGAAGATGGTACGGGGATTGTTCATTTGGCTCCTTCTTATGGAGCAGACGACTTTAGAATAGCTATGGCCAATGGAGTTGGAGCTTTACATTTGGTTGACCAGCAAGGGAAATTTGTGAAGGAAGTAAGTGACTTTGCTGGAAGATATGTTAAAAATGCATACTATAAAGCAGGGGAAGCCCCCAAAAGATCAGTAGATGTTGATATCTCTATTAAGTTAAAAGAAGAAAATCGCGCTTTTGATGTTCGAAAGTTTGAACACTCTTATCCTCATTGTTGGAGAACAGATAAACCAGTTTTATACTTTCCTTTGGATTCTTGGTTTATCAAAACAACAGCTATGAAAGAAGAGTTGATTGCCAATAATAACACGATAAACTGGAAGCCAGAAAGTACAGGAAAAGGACGTTTTGGCAATTGGTTAGAAAACTTACAAGATTGGAACCTTTCTCGCTCTCGTTACTGGGGAATTCCTATTCCCATTTGGACTTCGGAGGACAAAACCGAACAAATCTGTATAGGTTCAGCAGAACAGCTTAAAATGGAATGTGAAAAGGCAATTGAAAAAGGGTTTATGGAGAAGAATCCATTAGCTGATTTCACGCTGGGAGACATGTCAGAAAGGAATTATGAAACTTTTGATTTCCATAGACCATTTGTAGATGATATAATCTTAGTTTCCCCTTCTGGCAAACCAATGAAAAGGGAAGCTGACCTTATTGATGTTTGGTTTGATTCTGGCTCTATGCCTTATGCTCAATGGCATTATCCTTTTGAAAATAAGGAGTTAATAGAAAACAACATCTTTTTCCCTGCAGATTTTATTGCAGAAGGTGTAGATCAAACTAGAGGCTGGTTTTTTACTCTTCATGCCATTGCGAGTATGTGTTTTGATTCTGTAGCATATAAAAATGTAGTATCCAACGGTTTGGTGTTGGATAAAAATGGACATAAAATGTCTAAACGCCTTGGGAATGCTGTAGATCCATTTGAGATTTTGGAAAAGTATGGACCAGATGCTACGCGTTGGTATATGATATCTAATGCCCAACCTTGGGACAACTTAAAGTTTGATGAGGAAGGGATTAAGGAGGTTCAACGTAAATTTTTTGGCACTTTATATAATACCTATAATTTCTTTGCACTGTATGCGAATATCGATGATTTTTCATATCAAGAAGAAGAAGTTCCCTATAATGAAAGACCAGAAATAGACCGTTGGATACTCTCTAAACTAAATTCTTTAATAAAGGCGGTGGATGAATCTTTAGAAGACTACGAACCAACGAGAGCTGCTCGATTAATACAAGATTTTACAATAGATCAGTTAAGCAACTGGTATGTGAGATTGTCTCGTAGAAGATTTTGGAAAGGAGATTACACTAAGGATAAAATCTCAGCTTATCAAACCTTATATACTTGTTTGTTAAATGTTGCCAAGCTTTCCGCTCCTATTGCTCCATTTTATATGGATAATTTATACCAAGATTTAAATGCCGTTAGCGCCAAAGAAGCTCATCCTTCCGTCCATTTGGCAGATTTTGGTCAATTGAATACGTCCTATATTGATGTGGATTTAGAAGAGCGTATGGAAATTGCTCAAAAGTTATCTTCCATGGTTTTAGCCATTCGTAAAAAGGAATCTTTAAGAGTTCGCCAACCTTTACAAAAAATGATGGTTCCTATTTTAGACCCTAAATTTAAACGTCAGTTAGAAGATGTAGAAGATTTAATCCTCTCCGAAGTAAACGTCAAAAAATTAGAATACTTAGAAGACACAACAGGAGTTTTGGTTAAGAAAGTAAAACCAGACTTTAAAAAGTTAGGGCCCAAGTTTGGAAAATCAATGAAGCAAGTTGCTGATGCAGTGATACAAATGAATCAAGAGCAAATAGCATTTTTAGAAAATAAGGGAAACATTAAACTTTCAATTGCAGAAAGAGAAATTCAAATTGAATTAGATGATGTAGAAATAACCTCTGAAGATATTCCCGGCTGGTTGGTAGCTACAGAAGGTGTATATACAGTAGCTTTAGACATTACTTTAACAGAAAAATTACTTCGTGAAGGAATTGCTAGAGAGATTGTAAATAGAATACAAAACTATAGGAAAGAAGCAGGTTTGGAGGTTACGGACAAAATAAAGTTAAAAATTCAATCTCAAAAAGGAATAAATGAAGCAATTGAAGACAATAAACATTATATTTGTTCAGAAACCTTAGCGAATCTTTTAGAAATTGTAGATGAAATAAAAGAAGAGAAAGTTTATATTTTAGAAATTGACCAAAACCTAAAGACCAATTTGTCTTTGAGTTTGGCTTAAAATGAAATGAATATGGCAGAGAAGAAAGAGAAAAAACGTTATTCAGAAAAAGAATTACAAGAGTTTAGAGAGTTGATTAATGCTAAGCTGGATGAAGCTAGAAAAGATTTAGATGGGTTAAGAGCAACATTATCTTACAAAGATGATCATGGTACGGAAGATACTTCACCTTCCTTTAAAATGATGGAAGATGGTTCAAATACCCTATCCAGAGAAGAAGTTTCTCAGCTAGCTATTCGTCAAGAGAAATTTATTACACACTTAGAAAATGCCTTGACAAGAATTAGCAACAAGACCTATGGTGTTTGTCGAGTAACGGGAAATCTTATCCCAAAAGAAAGGCTTAGAGCAGTTCCTCATGCTACATTGACTATTGAAGCAAAAGAGGCTATGAGCTAATTCCTAAAGACAACTGATGAGTAAAATAACGTCTAAACCTTATTTTTTACCGCTAATGGTCATATTAGCGGTTTTATTTATTGACCAAGCTTCCAAGTTTTGGGTAAAGTTAAACATGCAAATTGGAGAAGAAATCTCTGTTTTTGGAAATTGGTTTGTCCTCCATTTTACAGAAAATAATGGCATGGCCTTCGGTATGGAAATCGCTGGGGAATATGGGAAAATAATCCTTAGTGTATTCCGAATTATAGCTGTAGGTTTAATCTCTTGGTATTTATTTTCCTTACCTAAAAAGGGGGCATCTAAAGGACTTATGGTCAGCGGAGCCCTTATCCTTGCTGGGGCAATGGGAAACATTATAGACAGCGTATTTTATGGGAAAATATTTAGTGAAAGTTATTATCAGCTAGCAACTTTATTTCCCGAAGGAGGAGGTTATGCTCCTTTGTTACACGGTAAAGTAGTTGATATGTTATACTTTCCCCTTTATCAGGGAGTTTTGCCTGATTGGATCCCCTTTAAAGGAGGAGATTACTTTATTTTCTTTAGGCCGGTATTTAACATTGCCGATAGTGCTATAACCATAGGAGTAGCCTCTATTTTATTGTTTCATAGGAGCTTCTTTAAGGAACATATTGAATAGTTAGATTTCTGATTTAAATTGACTTAAAAATTCCTTGTCGTTTTCTGAATATAAACGCAAATCATCTACATTGTATTTGAGTTGAGCAATACGCTCTATACCCATTCCAAAAGCATAACCACTATATATCTTAGAATCAATTCCACAGTTTTCTAAAACATTAGGGTCCACCATGCCACAACCTAGGATTTCTAGGAAACCGGTGTGCTTACATACATTACAGCCCTTAGCATCGCAAAGTGAGCAAGAAATATCCATTTCAGCACTGGGCTCAGTAAAAGGGAAATAAGAAGGTCTTAAACGTATTTTAGTACTTTCTCCAAAGATTTCTTGAGCAAAGTAAAGCAGGGTTTGCTTAAGGTCTGCAAAAGACACATTTTTATCGATGTATAAACCTTCCACCTGATGAAAAAAGCAATGTGCACGAGCAGAAATCGCCTCATTTCTATAGACCCTTCCTGGAGAAATAGTGCGTATTGGAGGTTTTGAGTTTTCCATTACTCGAACTTGTACCGATGAGGTGTGGGTTCTCAAAGCAATATCTGGATCCTTTCCAACAAAGAAAGTGTCTTGCATATCTCTAGCAGGATGCTCAGGAGGGAAATTTAAAGCAGAAAAGTTATGCCAATCATCTTCAATTTCTGGTCCTTCAGAGACTTGAAAACCAATACGAGAAAAAATTGCTATGATTTCATTTTTCACAATGGAAATAGGATGTCTACTCCCCAATTCATCTGCATTAACGGGGCGGCTGAGATCAATATTATCTGCCGCAGCGGTAGCCCTATTTTCAAGAGCTGCTTTTAATTCATTAATCTTTGATTGAGCAGCATTTTTTAATTCGTTTAATAAAGCGCCAAATTCCTTTTTGTCTTCATTAGGAATACTTTTAAATTCCGTAAAAAGCTTTTTTAGCTCTCCTTTACTGCCTAATATTTTAATTCTAAAAGCTTCAATTTCTTCCGCTTTAAACGAAGAGAATTTTTTAGTATCCTCTAAAAGTGCTTTTGCTTTTTCTAACATTATTTTAATACCTTCATTTTGATGATATAAATATCTTCTAATGGCCGGTCTTCATTGGAAGTGGGCATATCAGATATTTTTTCTACAATTTCTATTCCTTTGGTGACCTCCCCAAAAATAGTATATTCCCCGTCTAAATGAGGGGTTCCTCCTATGGTTTCGTAGATATTTAACTCTTCCATAGTGTATGGTTTTCCCCTATTTTCTTCAAACCTACTCATATATTTTCTCAGAAACTTTTGACCTTCTACAATATAAAACTGTGAGCCGGAGCTTCTTTTTGTTGGGTTGGTTACATCTCCTTGTCTTGCCGCGGCTAAAGCTCCCTTTTTGTGAATAAATTGATTGTTGATTTCATTTTCTAATGTATATCCAGGACCTCCATTCCCAATCATCCCCGTTGTGGAAGATGGATGAGATTGAGGATCGCCCCCTTGAATCATAAAGTCATTAATTACTCTATGAAAAATAGTACTATCGTAAAAACCTTCTTCAGCAAGCTTAATAAAGTTATCTTTATGCTTTGGCGTTTCCTTATAAAGCAGAACTTCAATATCACCCAAACTGGTTTGGATTAACACTCTTTCTTGGGAATAGAGGCCATTAAAAGAAAAAATAAGGCAACAAAAGAAAAGATAGGCTAAGTTTTTCAAAATATAACTAAATTTGTAAAAGTCAAATACAAAGCTATGGGCAAAAATAGGAAAAATATAATGCGAATAATAGGGATATTTTTTATTGCAATTTCATTAATTTCTTGCAAGAAGGAAGTATCTCCAGCTCTTGAGGTGACAGTAGTGAATAAAATAGGCTTAGGAGTTAAAGATGCTTGGGTTGTCGTAAGCGTTGATGATGCTAATTTCGGAACGATTAATGAAAAGATTCTACAAGAAGGAGCAACGGATGCAGATGGTATTGTGAAATTTAATTTTAAGAATACTGCAATTATTCAAATTACAGCTTATAAAAATAAGAGCTCTACCGTAATTGAAGACTCTATGGCTGTATTGGTTGAAATGAAGAGAGGGAGAGGAAAAGAAAACTTGTTAAGACGAACTTTAGTCATCAGGAATTAGCTAAGATTTCACTATGGTCTTCTAAATAATGAAGGATACTTTCTTTAATTAATCGTTCTTGTTCTCTTTGATTAAGTCTGGGTAGCTTTTTTGTAGCTTTCCAATGTGGCCAATCATCCTTATCTCTTCCTTCATATTCATAATATCCATAAGGCTCTAGAATAGCACAAACAGCAATATGCATTACATCAACTTTTTGGTCTTTAGTGAGTTTTTCTATATTTAGTCCAAGTTCTTGAAGTCCAATGA
This sequence comes from uncultured Flavobacteriales bacterium, assembly GCA_964552035.1. Lineage (GTDB taxonomy): Bacteria > Bacteroidota > Bacteroidia > Flavobacteriales_E > Vicingaceae > CAZKFN01. The sequence continues at coordinate 17,121 of CAZKFN010000025.1, read as the reverse complement.
GGAAAAGTATAGCCTGAGAATCTAAGTCGTTATCAAAACGCTTATCTAAAACCCTTTTGAGTTTATCCCACTTCTTTTGAAATTCGATTTCCATGAGGGCAAATTTAAGCAATCATTAGAAGCGAAAGATAAAATCTCCTGTTTCTACGCTGAATTATTAATAAAAACAAGCATAGAGATTAGAGCTTTAGGTATTATGGAAATACTAAATTTACTGCTTTTAAAACAACTTGCTTTCACTTCCCAAACTATAGTTTTTTCTTCTTTAGTTGATTTATCAAAGAGGCATTCCTATTATTGACTAACTTATCCTCGTTCATAATTTTAAAATAATAACTTAACTAAAGTTAGAAGCTTTTTCAACTTGCTAAAAAGTGAAAAATATTTTAATACTTTAGCAGCAGCTTTTTAAAGAATGGATTATATAGATATTTTATTGGCAATTCCCCTAATTTGGGGAGCTTTTATGGGTTTTAAAAAAGGGTTAATATTAGAGCTTTCTTCTCTTGTTTCCCTAGCTTTAGGGATATATGGAGCCTTAAAGTTTTCTTATTTTACAGCTGGTTATTTAGTGCAATATGTTGATATTCCTCAACAATGGATTGGATTATCAAGCTTTATAATTACTTTTTTATTCATTATCATAGGAGTTTCTATTCTATCAAGATTTTTAGATAAGCTGTTAAAAGTTGTTGCTTTAGGTTTGGTTAATCGAATATTAGGTTTACTATTTGGAATGTTGAAATATGCCATAATATTGAGTATTTTTCTCCACATATTTGGAATCCTCAATCAAAAATTTAAATTTTATGAAAAAAACTTTGAAGAAGATTCCTTGATTTATCAACCACTTATAACCATTACCAAACCACTAATTCCCTTGTTAAAAAACTTCTCTATTGAGGAAGTACCAACAGATGTCATTATTTTTCCTAACGGAGAAGATAGTTAGAATACAAATAAAGTTAGAGTTAGTCTAAAAATTGATATAACTTCACCTTAGTATTTGGTAAGCTTTTTGTTTTCTGTACATAGATGATAAAAAAATCATTAATAAGTTAAAAAACTTCTCTGTGTGATACTTGTTATATAGTGAAGATGTAGTAATGCTTATATTTAATAATACAAAAAATTAGAAAAGATGGACAAAAGAAATCAAATAGGATTAAACAATAATAAGATACAGGAATTATCAGAAAAGCTTAATAAGTTGCTTGCAACTTATTCCGTTTTTTATCAAAATACTAGAGGTTTTCATTGGAATATAAAAGGAGAATTCTTTTTTGAACTTCATGAAAAATTTGAAGAGCTGTACAATGATTTACTTATAAAAATTGATGAAATAGCGGAGCGAATGCTGACCCTTGGGGCAATTCCTGAACATAATTATTCAAAATATCTTAAAATGTCTGAGGTAAAAGAAAGTGCTTATATTACTGACGGCATTCAAGCATCGGAAAATATATTATCTTCTCTTAAAACCATTATTACTTTACAAAGGGAACTTCTTTCTATATCTGATGATGTGAACGATGAAGGTACTAATGCACTTATGAGTGATTATATTAGCACACAAGAGAAACTAGTTTGGATGTATGCTGCATTCTTAAATAAGTAATAGAGAATATTTAATTGCGAATTACGAATAAAAGAGGATTTATTCCTTTGCTTCATTTTCATATCAAGAAAATTATAGGTTCGTAATTCGCAGTTCTATACTACACCTAAATTTGACCTCCTTTTCTTAATTTCCTTTTTCTCTTTTTTTTCATATCCCTAATCTTCCAATGTAACAAAAGTAGCTGTACGACAATAGTATTTAGCTGAATTTTGCATGCATCAATCCATGTAAAAATACTATTCATGCATTGAGGGTACAACTTTAAAACAATTTTAAATAAAATTAAATGAAGACAAAAGAGAATTTAAACCTTAGTCCTTTAGCAGTAGCAATACAAGAAGGAGCTATTTTAGTAGATGTTAGAAGTCCTGAAGAATTTGCTGAAGGCTCAGCTGAAGGTGCAATAAATATTCCATTATTTAGCATTCCATTAAGAATAGATGAATTAAAAAGTAAAAGAAAAATAATTGTGTTTTGTGCTAGTGGAGGAAGAAGTGAGCAAGCAAAAATGTTTTTAAAACAGCAGGGAATAGATTGCGAAAATGGAGGGTGCTGGTTTGATGTTGACGATGCTTGTAAAGAACTATATTTATAAATAAAATGAAGAATTTTTTAATTCTCCTTATGCTGGGAAGCATATTATTATCTTCTTGTGAGGTTCAAGGAGATACAACTTATCAGGTATTAACACCAACAGAATACGAACAAATTATCAATAAAAAAGAAGTCCAAATTGTCGATGTTAGGACTGCAGGTGAATATTCTCAGGGTCATATAAAAGATGCTCTTAACATTGATGTTAATGCTTCCGACTTTAAAAAAAAGATAGATCAATTAGATAAAAACAAACCTATTTATATCTATTGCAGAAGTGGAGCAAGAAGCTATAAGGCAGGGAAAATAATGAGCACTCTAGGGTTTGAAGAAATTTATGACCTAAGAGGAGGCATATCATCTTGGCGCGGAGAAATACGGAAATAGCAGTGATTAAGTATAAACTCCCAGGAATTATTTTGGCAATCAGCATTATGTTGGTTGCCAAAATTTTAGCTATTTATTTACCTTTTTTGGGGACAGCTTTGTTGGCTCTTTTACTAGGTGTTTTTGTTCACCAGTTGATGAAGTCTTTCCATGTATTCTCTGAAGGTGTGGTTTGGTCGGAGAAATACATTCTTGAAACAGCTATAGTCTTTATTGGTTTTGGATTTGAGTTTTCAAAATTTCAAGAAGTTGGAATAAATACTTTGGCAGTTATTTTCTTTAGTATTCTCGTTATAATTCTCATTTCTTATCTTTTTCATAGATTTTCTAGAACTAAAAACGCTAAACTTTTTCTTTTATTAGGAATTGGAAGTGCCATCTGTGGTTCTGCAGCAATTGGAGCAACTTCTCCTATAGTTCAGGCAAAAGAGGAGGAGACTGGGGCTGCTTTAACCGTTATTAATTTACTAGGTGTTTCGGGTATGATCCTTTTACCAATTATTGGGAAATCACTAGGTTTTATAGATTTACAACTGGGAATTTTTCTTGGTGGAATCCTCCAGTCCATGGGACATGTTGTTGGCTCTAGTTTTGCTTTAAGTGAGGAAATCGGACAATATGCTACTTTAGTAAAAATGGGCAGGATTGCTTTTTTAGTACCCTTTGTTTTAATTATTTACATGCTTTATAGGAAGAAAAATGATGGTACAAAAATGAAATTTCCATTGTTTATTGCTTTTTTCCTTTTTGCTGTTTTCTTATCACAAATTGAAATAATTCCTTTTGCAGGTATTAAATTTTTAGCCAAAACTGGGGATCATCTTTTAAATATTGGAATGGCAGCAATAGGCTTAAAAATCAATCTAAAATCTCTTTGGAATATCAGTGGAAAAGCGCTGATAGTTGGCTCTATAATTTTTGGAATTCAACTTGTTATTTATTTAGCTTATTTGATTTTATTTTAAGAAAAAAGCAGCCAAAATCCTTTTACTTATGTAACAAAAGTAGCTGTGACTCTTCTTAATACTTCAGAAATTTGAGCATTAATTTAAAAGATATGGATATGGCAAAAGAACATTATTATGAAGTAAATTTAAAATGGGAAAATGGAAGAATAGGAGAACTATCTGCTCCAGATTTATCGGATAAAATTACTTGTGCAACTCCTCCAGAATTTCCACAAGGAGTGGCAGGAATATGGTCTCCGGAGCATTTATATGCAGCTTCAATTAACAGCTGTTACATGACTACATTTTTAGCTATTGCAGAAGCATCAAAATTAGAATTTGAAGATTTTAGCTGTAAAACTACTTGTAAGCTAGAAAAAGTAGATGGGAGATTTTTAATTTCTGAAGCTGTGATTGAACCGGAAGTGCAACTAGTAAATGCTACGAAAGATGCAGAACGTGCTATAAGAATATTAGAGAAAACGAAATCAGCGTGTTTAATTAGCAATTCAATGAAAACTGCTGTTATTTTAAAGCACAGATTAGCTGTAGAAGTGTAGAGTTAATAAAGGATTCGACAGCTGTTTCTAAATTGAATGAAAAATTTATACTTCACCATTTTGAGACAGCTGATTTTTACAAATTAAAATTATAAAACAGATGAGTTATTATTTTTCAAAGGTATTAGACGTTGATTTTAATACTGCAATAGATAAGGTTACAGAAGGATTAAAAAAAGAACAATTTGGAGTTCTTACAGAAATAGATATGCAAGCTACGCTAAAAAATAAGTTAGATGTAGATTTAAAAAAGTATAAAATTTTAGGAGCTTGTAATCCTCCCTTTGCTTATAAAGCATTACAAACTGAAGGACATATTGGTTTAATGTTGCCTTGTAATGTAGTAGTGCAAGAAAATGAAAATGGAGAAATAGAAGTTTCTGCAGTTGACCCTGTAGCTTCGATGTTGGCCATTAAAAACAGTGATTTAGCTGCTGTTGCATCCGAAGTAAGAGAAAAACTTAGAAAGGTGATAAAGGAGTTATAGGATTATTGTATTTTAAGCTTCTCATATACCTTCCTAGAAAATTAGGACATATAAAATTAATCCTATTGCAGCAAGTATTGAACGGCAATAAATATTGATGTAAATCCATTAAAATTTTGTGCAATACTTCCTCTTGCTAGCATGCCAATACCTATACCCAGATCAAAACCTGTTAAATAGGTTGAATTGGCAGTTCCTCTTTGATTAGCAGGAACCATATTAATATAAATGTTTTGTAAAGACGGTAGTAACATCCCAAAACCTATTCCAATTAACAAAGCAGATAGATTAAATGCCAACACGAAGTGAAGTGATGCAATGGCTAAAGAAACAAAGAAAATAGTTAATGAATGGATTAAGATAGAAATGGTTATAGTCTGGGAAATAAATTAGTAGCTATTTTTGAATGAGTGTCTCTGAAAAGTAAAGCGATTTAACTATTCTTACTTGGTTTATCTTAAATAATTTATAATTTTGTTGAACACATAAAGAATTAATCCTTTGCGACTTTTACTATTATTATTAGCGCTTTTATTCATTTCAAATAATTCATTTTCACAAGCTATAAATTCACCTGAAATTTCAGTTGAATCAGGATTTTATACTGAGGTATTTACTGTAGAAATAACTCATGAAGATGAGGATGTGCAAATTTTATATACCCTAGATGGTTCTGTTCCTACAATTGAAAATCTGGATAGTAAAAAGTGGAATTATAAAATAAACTATCAAAGAAATTCAACAGATATTGATGGAGAACTGCTTCAAGATAGCATAAAAACTTTTGAGTACACCTCCCCTATTAATATTGAAGATAAAGAAGGAACTCCAGATAGATATGCTGATATTTCGGCATCACATATAATGAATGAAGAGTACTATAACGCAATGAAACCTCATTTGCATCATGTCTTTAAGGGAACAAATTTAAGAGTTGTAGCTTATAAAAACGGTGAATATAGCAAAGTTGTTACAAGAAATTATTTTATCTCACCAGAGGGCGATAATAGATATTCTTTACCAATAATTTGTATCTCTGTTGACCCAGAAGAATTTTTCGGATACGAAGATGGAATTTATGTACCAGGATTATTATTTGATGAATGGAGAGAAGATAATCCTAATAAAGATATGCCTATTGGGAGTGATAACTGGAGGTTTGCTCCTGGAAATTATAGAGAAAAAGGGGAAGAAACAGAGAAAGAAATAAACTTTTCCTACTATGAAAATGGTAAAGAAGTCCTAAATCATGGTGCTGGAATTAGAATAAATGGAAATACTAGTAGGCTATTCTCTAATAGAGCTTTACGTCTTTATGCAAGAAATGATTATGGCACAAAGAATTTTAAACATGAGTTCTTTACAGATTATCCTCTAAACAAATTCAAAAGGCTAATTCTTAGGAATTCTGGTAGTGACACACGATTAACTATGCTAAGAGATGCTTATGCACATGAAGTAGTTAAGAATACAAACTGTATCACTCAACAATACCAACCTGTAATAGTATTTATTAATGGAGAATATTGGGGCTTATATAATCTTAGAGAAAGATATGACAAAAAGTATTTTAAAAATAAGTTTGATATAGAGGAAGATGATTTAGATTATATAAAAGAAACCACACCAAAAGAAGGTGATACAGAAAAATATGAGGATTTATATGATTTTCTAAGTCAAAATTCACTTGAAGATGAAGAGAACTTAGAAGAGTTTCTAAAAATGGTTGACCCTGAAAATCTAGTTGATTATATAATAGCTGAAACATTTTATAATAATATAGATTGGCCGACAAATAACAATGAATACTTCCGAAAAAGAATAGAATTTGATAGCGATAATACTAATGAAGATGACGGAAGATTTAGATGGGTAATTAAAGATTTAGATGTAGGGTTAAGTGATAGATGGGATCATGAAGGTTATCAATTTGATGATATTTCAGAGTTCTTAGATGTAAACCCAAATGAAGATTATTGGACATCAGCTATTAAGCAACCTTATCGCAGCTTAATGGAGAATGAAAGTTATAAACTTTACTTTATAAACAGATATTGTGATTTATTGAACACGACATTTGAAGAAAATAGATTATCTTCTTTATTTGAGTATTACTCTGGAGTTATCGAGCCTGAAATGAATGAGTTTATTGAAAGATGGACTCCAGGACAAGAAGGAATGTTTGGTAATAGTTATATAGTTTCCTCTTATAATAAATGGCAAGATAATCTTGCAGTAGTTGAAAATTTTATAGAAAATAGGCAAGATGTGATTAGGGAGCATATCAGAAATAGATTTGAAACAGGAAATGGAGAATTTAACTTAACTTTTAATGTTTCTAATGAAGAACATGGATATATTCGTATAAATACAATTGATATTATAGAAGACACCGATGGAATTGAAGAAACTGTTTATCCATGGTCTGGAATTTATCTAAACGGCGTACCACAAACTATTAGTGCTATTCCACGAGAAGGATATCAGTTTAGTCACTGGTCTGGCGATATTAATACTATAGATTCTTCTTTCACTCTATCATTTGATAATGATGCTAACTTAAAAGCACATTTTGTTCCTGAAGGAAGTTTAGATATTAAAGAAAATGAAATTGATAATATCCATTTATATCCTAATCCTACAAAAGATATTGTTAACATAATAACAGCTAATAACGAAGACATAATTATTTCTGATGTAATAGGAAAAGTGATAGAAAAACTTAATTTAAAGCAAGGATTAAATACTATAGATTTTTCTGCTTATAATAATGGAATATTCTTTATCAAATTTTCAGAAAGTGGCGTAACAAAAAGAATTGTAAAGGAATAAATCCTAATGACAATGTGCTTCTGCTGGA
>CAZKFN010000025.1:0-9655 GCA_964552035.1 uncultured Flavobacteriales bacterium | reverse complement strand
TCTTAATATCAGCGATGCTCCTACTAATAAAGCTATAATTAGTGTTATAACTTTCATTTTCTGTCTAAACTTTGGAGTAATTCTATCTCTTATCATTGTAACTCCCCATAAAATTGGAACTGTACCTGCTCCGAATGCAATCATTGAGATAAATCCATTTAAAGAGTTGCCGCTCGCTAAAGCTAATGTTAAAGCCATATAAACCAATCTGCAAGGGAGAAAGTCGTTTAGCATTCCCAATCGAAAAAATGCTAACTTCATAAAAGAATTTTTATTTAAGAAAATTTATACTTAGGATAACCTAACAATCCATATTGAATTTTGCTTAATTCCTTGAGAATAAAATCTATTTTTTTGATATAGAGAAAAACAATGTAAAACCCTTAATTATGTTTCAATTGCTGCAATACCAGGTAAAGTTTTTCCTTCTAGATATTCTAAAAGTGCCCCCCCTCCAGTAGAAATATAACTTACCTTATCGGCAAAATTAAGCTGGTTTATAGCTGCTGCTGAATCTCCACCACCTATTAAAGAATAAGCCCCTTTTTCAGTAGCTTTGGCAATGGCTTGAGCCACACCTTTAGTACCATCAGCAAAATTAGAAAATTCAAAAACGCCCATAGGGCCATTCCACATAATAGTTTTAGAGTTTTCTATTATGGAAGAGAATTTTTCAATGGCTTTTGGACCAATGTCTAAACCCATATAACCTTCTGGAATTTCCATGTTATTAGTAAAAATGCTCTCTGCATTATTGTCAAAAGAAATAGCTGCCTTAGAATCTGGAGCTAAGCAAAGTTGAACGCCTTTTTCCTTTGCCAATTGCAAAATGTGCTGTGCTAAATCTAATTGGGCTATTTCCACTAAAGAATTTCCAACATCTCCACCCATGGCTTTAAAAAAAGTATAACTCATACCCCCGCCAATAATGAGGTTATCTACTTTGTCCAAAAGTTTTTCAATAAGTAATATTTTATCCGATATCTTAGCTCCACCCATAATAGCAGTAAAAGGCTGTTCTGTATTTTGTGTGACTTTTTCAATGGCTTTTAATTCATTTTCTATTAGAAAGCCAAACATTTTTTCATTTCCAAAATACTGAGCTACAATAGAAGTAGAAGCATGCGCCCTATGAGCAGTACCAAAAGCATCGTTGACATACACATCAGCTAAATCTGCTAACTTATTAGCAAAAATTGCATCTCCTTCCTTTTCTTCTTTATGAAAACGTAGGTTTTCCAATAATAAAATATCTCCAGCTTGAAGCTGAGCTACTTTTTCTTTTACTTCTTTTCCAATACAATCTCCAACAAATTGCACCTCTTGATTTAGCTTTTCAGAAAGCACCTTTAAAGTATGTTTAAGTGAAAATTTTTCATCTGCTACACCTTTTGGTCGTCCTAAGTGTGACATTAATATTGCTTTCCCCCCATCCTTAACGATTTTTAAAATTGTAGGTAGAGCAGCGTTTATTCTCGTGCTGTCTGTCACTTCAAAGTTGTCGTTTAAAGGAACATTTAAATCTAAACGAACAAGGGCCGTTTGACCCTTAAAGTTATACTCCCTAATGTGCTTCATTTTGACTAAAATTAAAAAAGCAAAAATAGAGACTATTCAAGTAATTAAAAATTAAATTGAGCAAGCTTTTATTAACTTTGAGGTATGCAATTTAAAAGTGTAATCGGTCATCCTGAATTAAAGGAACGTTTGATCAATATGGTTCAATCCGGTAGGGTTAGCCATGCACAATTGTTTTTAGGAGACTTTGGTTATGGTGGTTTAGGATTAGCCATTGCCTATGCTCAATATATCTTTTGCAGTAATAGAACGGCCACAGATTCATGTGGGGATTGTCCTTCTTGTTTAAAAGTTTCCAAACTCGCCCATCCGGATTTACATTTTAGTTATCCTTTTAATGCTAGAGGGAAGTCAACCTTAGCCAATACTACTTCCGATGAGTTTGCAAAAGAATGGAGGGAGTTGGTGGTTGAGAGTCCCTATTTTAAGTTGGCAAATTGGCAAAGTAAGATGGAAATAGAGCAAAAAAAGCCCATCATCAATGTTAAAGAAAGTCAGTCTATTATCAATAAATTGAGTTTAAAATCTTACGAAGCAAGTTATAAGGTGATGATCATTTGGGATGCAGAACAAATGAATGTAGAAGCAGCCAATAAGCTATTAAAGCTCATTGAAGAACCAACTGCTAAAACCATTATTTTATTGCTGGCCGAAAATCAAGAAAATATATTGCAAACCATACTTTCTAGAACTCAAATCATTAGGATTCCCCCCATTGATACAGCTGTTTTACAATTATCTTTGAGAGAAGAAGGTTGTGATGAAACTCAAGCAAGTAGATTCTCTAAATTAGCTGAAGGGAACTACCTTACAGCAAAAGGATATCTGGAACATGAAGAGGAGGAAGTACTATTTTTCGAACTATTTAAAAGTTGGATGAGGGCTTGTTGGAAAGCAGATATCCAAGCCATGCACGGTTGGGTAGAGGAAGCCTCTTCAGCTAAATTGGGTAGGGAAGGGCGTAAACGTTTTTTAATTTATGCTTTAGAATTGATGAGAGAAGGTGTTTTAATGGGTTATACAGGAGATCAATTAAGAAGATTTTTTGGTGAGGAAGGGGCATTTATGGAAAACTTTGCACCTTTTGTACATACAGAAAACATTGTGGATTTAATGGAGATGCTCAATGAAGCACATTATCACATTGACCGCAATGCTTATGCAAAAATTGTATTTATGGATATGTCAATGAAATTTGCAAATTTGTTGCGTGTCAAAAAACGTACATTTGTAAGTTAAGTGATTTAATTAACGATAACAGTGAAGCGATTCACTGCTAATATATAAGGAAATAATATTATGGGTTGCGCATCATGTGCTAACAATAAAACGGGTGTACCTAGAGGTTGTAGAAATAATGGGACATGCGGCACAAGTGGTTGTAATAAACTTACCGTTTTTAATTGGTTAGCCAATATGGAAGTTCCACATCAAAAAGATAGATTCTATTATGTAGAAGTTCGTTTTAAAAATGGAAGAAAAGAGTTTTATCAATACGATTCAGAAATTCAGCTTTTTGATGGAGACATTGTAGTTGTCGAAGCTAATCCAGGTCACGATGTAGGAGTGGTTTCTCTTTCTGGAGAATTGGTGCGACTTCAAATGCAGAAGAAAGGCATCTATCATTTGGCGAAAGATTTAAAAAAAGTATATAGAATCGCCAATCAAAAAGATATAGAAGATTGGCAAGTGGGTAGAACTAGAGAAACTGAAACCATGCTTAAAGCTAGAAAACTAGCTCTAGAATTTGGGTTAAAGATGAAAATTTCTGATGTGGAATATCAAGGAGATTTGTCCAAAGCTGTATTTTATTATACTGCTGATGAAAGAGTAGATTTTAGAGAACTGATAAAAAAAATGGCTCAAGTTTTTAAAATTCGAATTGAAATGAAGCAAATAGGAGTAAGGCAAGAAGCGGGAAGAGTAGGAGGAATTGGTTCCTGTGGAAGAGAATTGTGTTGTTCTACTTGGTTGACTGATTTTCGATCTGTGGCTACATCCGCTGCTAGATATCAACAATTATCCCTTAATCCTACTAAACTGGCAGGGCAATGTGGAAAGTTAAAATGTTGCCTAAATTATGAACTAGATGTTTATATGGAAGAGCTGAAAAAGTTCCCGGATACAAAGAAAAAATTAAAAACAAAAAAAGGGAATGCTTTCTTTCAAAAAATGGACATTTTTGCCAACAAAATGTGGTATTCTTACCAAGATAATCCTTATGAATTTATAGAAATATCCTTGGAGAGAGTTAATGAAATAATTGCTGTAAATGTTAAAGGAGATTTGGTAGAAGAATTGTTAATTTCTAGTGAAATGGTTGAGGTCGAGCCTGATTATGCCAATGTGGTAGGTCAAGATAGTTTAACGAGATTTGATTCGAAAGGGAGAAAAAAAAGAAGGAAAAAAGAAAAAAATAAACCAAAATAATTGAAGAGAATAAGATTGAATAAAGTTTTAATAAGCTGCCTTTTTGTGCTCTTATTGTTTTCTTGTGATGAGGGGATTCTGTTTGAAAAAAACCTTGCTATAAAACATGGAAAATGGAATCGTGATGAAAAAGCTGTCTTTACTTTTGATGTAGCAGATAGTCTTAATACCTATGCTATTTATTTGAATGTTAGACATGCAGGGGATTATCCTTATAAAAATTTATATTTATTTACCAAGACAATTAGCCCAGCTGGTGAATTGGCTATGGATACCGCTCAAATGATTTTTGCTAATTCTAGAGGAGAATGGCTAGGAAAGGGAATAGGGGATATTTATGATTATCAATTTAAATTTAAAAAGGAAGTTGTTTTTCCACAAAAAGGGAAATTTATTTTTGAAATAGAACAAGCTATGCGAGATAGTATTCTACCAAGTATCACTGATGTAGGGGTTAAAATTGAAAAAATTGAAAGATGAGTAAAAAGAAAAAAAGTTTTGCAGCTTATATTTTGATTTTTTGGCTGATTGTACTTTTACCTATTGGAGTATTTTTCCTTTTAATGTATGCTGCAGCTAATTCCTGGGTGGGGTTTGATGATCTTCCTACATTTGAACAACTTGAGAACCCTAAAAGTAATCTTGCATCTGAAGTTTATACTATGGATAGTGTGATTTTAGGAAAATACTTCTATCAAAATCGGGTAAATGTAGCATATGAAGATTTAGACTCGGTACTGATTCAAGCATTGATAGCTACAGAAGATGAACGTTATTACAAACACTCTGGAGTAGATTTAAAAGGATTAGCTAGAGCTGTAGTTAATATTGGAAAGAGTGGTGGAGCAAGTACCATTACTCAGCAGTTAGCAAAAATGTTATTTTCGGATGAACCATCTTCCAAATGGAATAGAATCAAACAAAAGCTGCAAGAATGGATTATTGCAGCCAGATTGGAACGTAGATATACCAAAGAGGAAATTATAACCATGTATTTTAATCGCTTTGACTTTGTCAATAAAGCGGTAGGAATCAAATCGGCAACTGAGATCTATTTTAGTACGAGTCCGGATAGTTTGAAAATAGAAGAAGCAGCAACTTTAGTGGGGATGCTTAAAAATCCTTCCTTATTTAACCCCCTTCGTTTTCCTGATAAAACTACCCAAAGAAGAAATGTGGTTTTATACCAAATGAAAAGAAATAAAGAAATAACCGATGCCGAGTATGATAGCTTGAGACAGTTACCCCTGGGATTAAAATATTTAAGGGCAGATCATAGGGCAGGAGTAGCTCCTTATTTTAGAGAAGTTCTACGTGCTGAATTAAGGAAAATACTGGAAGAAAAAGATGCTCAAGGTAATTATGTTTTAAGAAAACCTGATGGAGAACCGTATGATATTTATAAAGATGGGTTAAGGATTTATACCACTTTAGATTATAAATTGCAACAGTATGCAGAATGGGCAGTCAAACAGCATTTGGGCACAGAGTTACAACAGCATTTTTTCAATGATTTGAAGAAAAAGAAAAATGCTCCTTTTGACCATCGTATTTCTCAATCTGAAATCACTCAGATTCTTAACGCCTCTATGAAAAGATCAGAACGTTATTTGATTATGAAAGGAATGCAATGTGAAAATTGTGGAAGAAGAGGAAGGTTCTTAAAAGAAGTCATAGAAAATGGAGAAAGATTTACCAAATGTCTAGGAGATGATTGTGGAGCTTTAACAAAAATTTATCCAGAAGATCAAATAATATCCACCTTTAATAAGGAAGTAGAAATGAAAGTTTTTAGCTGGACGGGTGAAATTGATACTGTTATGACACCTATGGATTCTATCCGTTACTATAAAAGTATTTTGCAATCTGGACTAATGTCTATGGATCCACACACGGGTTATATCAAAGCATGGGTAGGTGGTATTGATTACGAACATTTTGCTTTTGATCATGTGAAACAATCTAGAAGACAAGTGGGTTCTACTTTTAAACCCTTTGTTTATGCAGTTGCTATTGATGAAGGTTATTCTCCTTGTCATGAAGTACCTAATATTCCAATTACTTTTCGTAAAGGAGAATATGGATTATTGCAAGACTGGACTCCCAAAAATAGCGATAATGATTATGGCTACAATGTGACTTTAAAATATGGATTGGCTAATTCCTTAAATACCGTTACTTCATGGGTCATGAAACAATTCGGACCTCAAAGGGTAATTGATATGGCTCAAAGTATGGGTATTGAAGCACCTTTAGATCCTGTTCCCGCTTTAGCTCTTGGCGTGGCCGATATTTCAGTTTATGAGATGACCGGAGCTTTTTCAACTTTCGCCAATGCAGGAGTGTGGACAAAACCCATATTTATTACCCATATAGAAGATAAAAACGGCAACATCATTAAGCAATTCATTCCCGAAAGTAGAGAGGCTATGAGTGAGGAAACAGCTTATGTAATGCTTAATCTTTTAGAAGGGGTTGTGGATTGGAACTATAATAAAGACAAAGGGAAAAGTACTGGCGGAACAGGAATTCGCTTAAGATTACCAAAGACAAAACAACGACCTTATGTGGGATTGTCAACTCAAGCTATAGCAGGAAAGACAGGTACTACACAAAACAATTCCGATGGTTGGTTTATTGGCATTACCCCTGATTTAGTTACGGGTGTGTGGGTAGGTGCTGAGGATAGGAGTGTCAGATTTAGTACAACTTATTATGGACAAGGAGCAAATTCTGCTTTACCCATATGGGGTTATTATATGAATAAGGTTTATGAAGATTCTAATTTAACTATATCTAGAGGAGATTTTGAAAGGCCAAAACATCCTATTTCTATTGAATTGGATTGCAAAACTTATAGCAAAGGGAATTCATTTGATAATAATGAAGGAAACATATTTGATTGATATGTGTATTAAAGAATGAGGGATTTGTTTTTGAACAGCAAATTAAACACAGAAAATAAATTTAAGCATATGAAAAAAGTATATAAAGATGCCGAATCGGCAATAGAGGGAATAAAAAGTGGAATGGTTTTGATGTTAGGAGGATTTGGACTTTGTGGCATTCCAGAAAAGTGCATAGAAGCCTTGGCGAATCATCCAGAAATTAAAAACTTAACTTGTATATCTAACAATGCTGGAGTAGATGATTTTGGACTGGGTTTATTGTTGAAGAGCAAGCAGATTAAGAAAATGATTGCCTCTTATGTTGGCGAAAATGACGAATTTGAAAGACAAATGCTAAGTGGAGAACTTGAAGTGGAATTGACTCCTCAAGGAACTTTAGCAGAAAAATGTCGCGCGGGGGGTGCAGGTATTCCTGCTTTTTATACACCTACAGGTTTTGGTACAGAAGTAGCTGAAGGAAAGGAAGTCCGTGAGTTTAATGGTAAAAAATACATCTTAGAAAAAAGCTTAACAGCTGATTTTTCTATTGTAAAAGCTTGGAAAGGAGACACCAAAGGGAATCTTGTATTTAAAGGTACGGCAAGAAATTTTAATCCCGTTATGGCTATGGCTGGAAAAACAACCATTGCAGAAGTAGAATATTTAGTTGAGCCGGGAGAGCTTGATCCCAATGAAATCCATACACCTGGAATTTTTGTACATAGAATTTTCGAAGGAAAGAATTATGAGAAAAGAATAGAGCAAAGAACTGTAAGAAAATAGCCGGATAACACAACGAATCACTTAGTCGTTCGTCTTTATAGAAGAAATAAGAAAATGGCAAATATGAAAAACAACATAAAAGTAACTTTAACCTTTTGTTGTGCAGCTCTATTATGGAATTGTGGAGTTTTAAAAAATTCTATATCGGAAACAAATCAATTGGAAGAAAGATTAGAAGGCATAAAATTCTTAGGGATTAAAGGAAGTGGCTCGTTGGCAAATTATGGTTATAAAGATTACGATGGAAATACCACAGAAAGTGTACGAAATGCTCTTGATAAGCTGGATGGTGCTGTTATTGATTTACAATTGAGTAAAGAAGGTACTTTTTGGGTGTACGATGCAGAAGAAGTAAAAGATTGCCCAGGCAAAAATAGGGAGTTAATTGAGATGAACGACGAAAGCATTAATTATGCAAGTAACTGCTGGCATGATTCACGGCTTTTACCTCTGAATGAGATGCTTTATGAACTAACTTATACTTTAAATCCAGAAAAGGTATTGGTTCTAAACTTAAGGTTCTTAGATTTTACAAAGCCGATAGAGCGATTGGGAGGAAAAACAGAGGTTGTAGATAGCGTACTCAATAAAATAGAAGAATACTTCAAGGATTATGAAGTAGAAGTCATGCTTCAAATAGCCAACGATACCCTTTATCCTTTATTTAAGAAAAAGTCGAATTATAAGTTGTATCATAAGAAGGATAATCTAGAGAATATCACTAAAAAAGAGAATTATATTTTTCCAATAGAGCTTGTTAAAACTAAAACTGTTGATGAAATAAAATCCAAAGACTTTCAGATAACAGAGGTTAACACCCTAGAAGATATGGTAGCTGCAATGAGAACCAATGCTCACTTTATTCAAACACAGGATGTTGACTTAGGAGCTTATTTTAGGCGTGTGGACACTATCTCTAAAGTAGATAGCTTATTGTTTCATGCCGATAGTTTGAACATGACGGCTATTGAAGACAAGCAACTTTTGGCTGAATTAAACTTAGACGATTTTGAAGACAGTTTTATTCTAAATTTTAGTTTGGTAGAAATATCAAATGAAGGAGCTGTTTTTATTGAATATATTGGTGAAAATAAAGATGGTAATGAGTTATTTTGGGAAAGCAGAGGAATTGTGTCCAATACTTTTTATAGGAAACTAATAAAAGTTGAGGAATTAAAGGATAGAGGAGTAGAAAAATTTAGTATATTCATTAACAATCAAAGTGATGTTGATTTTCATGCTTCTTTTATAGATTTAAAATTATTGAATTATTAAAATATTACTATTATGGCATTAACAAAGGATCAGATAGCACAGCGAATAGCCCAAGAACTGGAGGATGGGTTTTATGTTAATTTGGGAATTGGAATTCCTACGCTTGTTGCCAATTATATACCAGAAGGGATCGATGTAACTTTACAATCAGAAAATGGACTTTTGGGAATGGGTCCTTTCCCAACAGAGGAAGAAGTGGATGCGGATTTGATTAACGCTGGTAAACAAACCATTACTACCTTACCAGGATCTGCGTTTTTTGACTCCTCAGATAGTTTTGCAATGATTCGTGCTGGGAAAGTACAATTGACCGTTTTGGGTGCTATGGAAGTTGATCAAAAAGGAGACATAGCCAGTTGGAAAATACCTGGAAAAATGGTTAAAGGAATGGGTGGGGCAATGGACTTAGTTGCTTCAGCTAAGAATATTATTGTAGCTATGATGCATACCAATAAAAGAGGAGAATCTAAATTGCTAAAAAAATGTACTTTGCCCTTAACCGGTGTGAATTGCATTACAAAAGTTGTTACCGATTTAGCTGTTCTGGAAATTGAAAATGGAGAATTTGTATTAAAAGAAAGAGCTCCTGGTGTAAGTATTGAGGAAATAAAAGCTGCTACAGAAGGCGATCTTCGTATTGATGGAGACATTGTTGAAATGAAAGTTTAGAGTATGATTTTTTAAGGATTGGGAAACCATAC
>CAZKFN010000024.1:22473-26031 GCA_964552035.1 uncultured Flavobacteriales bacterium | reverse complement strand
TATGATAAATCCGTAATATGAACTAATCCATCTACACCACCAAGGTCGATAAACACACCGTAAGAAGTGATATTTTTAACAGAGCCTTCAAGAACTTGACCTTTCTCTAATTGAGAAATAATTTCTTTCTTCTGGATTTCAAGTTCAGCTTCAATAAGTGCTTTGTGAGATACCACAACGTTTTTAAATTCCTTATTGATTTTCACAACTTTAAGCTCCATTAATTTATCTACATAAATATCGAAGTCTCTAATTGGTTTAACGTCAATTTGTGAACCAGGTAAAAATGCCTCAATTCCAAATACGTCGACAATTAAACCACCTTTAGTTCTGCACTTCACATATCCTTGGATAATTTCTTGAGTTGCTAGAGCTTCATTGACACGATCCCAAGCTCTTAAAGCACGTGCTTTTTTATGAGATAATACTAATTGACCATTTCTATCTTCTTGACTTTCGATAAAAACTTCAATCTTATCTCCAATTTTTAGATCCTCTTTATACTTTAATTCGGACATGGAAATCACCCCGTCCGACTTGTAGCCAATATTAACTACAACTTCTTTAGAGGTAATACTTACCACCTCTCCATCGAGGACATCTTGTTCAGAAATAGAGGTCAATGTCTCATCGTACATTTCTTCCAGTTCTTTTTGAACATCTGCAGGATATTTATCTACATATTTACCTATAGCTTCCCAGTCAAATTCCTTGCGGAACTCTTCTAGGTCTTTTTGACGTTCTTCACGAGTTTTTGGAACTTCTGTTACTTCTTCAGCATCGGTTGTTTTATCTTGAATAACAACTTCGGCTGGGCTTTCAACATCCGCTACTTCTTTTTTAACTCTTTTTACTTCTGCTTCTGTTTTTACTTCTTCAGAACTTGTAGGAATTTCCTCTTTTTTTGAAGTAGCTTCAACTTCTTCAGTTTTTGCATCAGCTTTTGGGGTTGAAACTTCTTCAACCTTTTCCTCATTTTTAACTTCTGCTTTTGTTGTGGATTCTTTTTCAGAAGCTTTTGGAGTTTCTACTTCTGGAGTAGCTTTTGCTTCTGCTTTTTCTTCTGCTGACTTTTCTTCAGCAGATTTTTCATTAGATTCAGCCATTAATTAAGACCTTTGTTTGTATTTCGCCCTAAATCGGTATATGAGCGAAAGGATTTTAAAATACCTAACATACCGATAGTCAGGCTATTTTTTGAGGGTGCAAAGGTAAGAAAAATTCAGCTTTAAAATACATATGATACTTTAAATTTATTTTTCTTATTCTTTAACCCCCTAAACATCTATTCGTAACTTTGTAGATAGAAGTAATTATTATGAAAGAATTTGATATACCTAAAACATATAGAAGCTCTTTTATTTCACAAATAAAAGACAGTAGAAAAATAATGGACCCCCGTAAAAAGGATTTTACTCCCACTACCCTTGATTTTGGAGAGGTAAAATTCCTAATTGCTCGACATTTTGGATTTTGTTATGGGGTTGAAAACGCTATAGAAATAGCTTATAGAGCTGTTGAAAACAATCCTGGTAAACGCATTTTCCTTTTAAGTCAAATGATTCACAACCCCGCAGTAAATGCCGACCTACAAAAAATGGGCATACAATTTATCATGGATACCCATGGAAAACAATTCATTTCTTGGAATGAATTAAATGCAGATGACGTGGTATTAATTCCTGCTTTTGGAACTACCATAGAAATAGAAAACATTTTAAAAGCTAAGGGAATCCAACTTGAAGAGTACAATACCACTTGTCCCTTTGTGACTAAAGTATGGAGGCAATCTCAAAAACTCGGTGAAAAAGGATATACGGTTATTATTCACGGAAAACAAAGACACGAAGAAACAAGAGCAACCTTTTCTCACTCTTCTAGATATGCTCGCTCCATAGTGATTCGAGACTTTGATGAAGCTAGAGTTTTAGGTGATTATATTTTAGGTAAAGTTAGTTTAGAAGTATTTCACGATTTCTTTGGAGATAGAATTTCAGAAGATTTTGATCCAAAAATTCACCTGAATAAAGTAGGTGTTGTCAACCAAACTACCATGCTAGCTTCTGAAACACAAGGGATCGCTGATTATTTCAAAAACATTATGATAGAGAAGTTTGGAAACGATAACCTCAATATGCATTTCGCTGATACGAGAGATACTTTATGCTATGCTACCAACGATAACCAAAGGGCAACTTATGGATTATTAGAAGCAGATGCTGATATCGCCATAGTTGTTGGAGGGTATAACAGTTCGAATACCTCTCATTTAGTGGAGTTATGTGAAGAAAAACTTCCGACCTTCTTTATTTCTGGCGCTGATGAAATTAAATCGAGTACTATAATTAATCACTACGATTATCAAAATAAAAAACACTTAACAACCGATAATTATCTCCCTAAAAAGAAGCCCTTAAAAATTATACTTTCCTCTGGTGCTTCTTGTCCAGATGCTTTAGTTGATGAAGTTTTAGAAAAGATTCTTAGCTACTTTAATACCAGCATCACTAAAGAGATGGTGTTAAATCAATTTATAGAAAATTAGGATAAATCAAATCGCTCTTTAAGCAGCGTCAAAACAAAATCCAGTTGTTCTTCCTGATTGAGGTAGGAATTATCTAATAAAACTGCATCTACTGCTTTTCTTAGAGGGTTTTCAACCCTTTCAGTATCGTTTTTATCCCTTAATCTTAGGTTTTCATAAACCTCCTCATAGCTCACTTCTGTTATTCCTTTAGCTTGAAGCTCTTTAAATCGTCTTTTAGCTCGAATAGATTCATCGGCAGTCATAAATATTTTTAAGTCAGCGTCGGGAAATACCGATGTTCCTATATCCCTACCATCCATTACTATTTTTTTATTCTCTCCAGCCTTCCTTTGTAAATCCAGCATTCTCTTTCTTATAAATTTATTTTGAGCAACCGAACTCACCGCATCTGAAACTGCTTTTCCCCGAATTTCAGTTTCTACCTCTTCCCCATTTAACAAAGTAATGTTTTCATTGGAATTTTCGTCTTTCTTAAACTGAATATCAATTTGATCCATGAGCGCATTTATTTGCATTTCTGAGCAGTCTTCTACTGCAATTCTTTGACGTAAAAGAAATAAAGTCACCGTACGGTACATGGCACCTGTATCCATATAGGCATAATTTAATCGTTCTGCTATGGCTTTAGCTAGAGTACTTTTACCACAGGAAGAATAACCGTCAATTGCAATGATAATGGGTTTCATTTTGCCAAATTAATTGAAAAAATCAGAAATATTTGTAGAAACAGAAAAAGTATTGGTTGAAGCAGATTGATGATAAGCAGAACGAGCAAAGCTCAAATGAAATTTAGAAACTCTCATTCCAAATCCCCAACTTATTCCAATGGTTCCTAATTTTTCCTCAACTTTTAACTCCGACCTTCTCAAATAATTATAACCCAATCTCACATTAAAATTTTCAGTCAATAAAAATTCAGCATTAAAAACCAAATGCTTTCCCAAATTTTCAAAAAATTCGCTTTTATTTTCCTTCTCATTTTGGTCATCTAAACCAAAAATAGAGGATTT
>CAZKFN010000024.1:0-22463 GCA_964552035.1 uncultured Flavobacteriales bacterium | reverse complement strand
GGTTGGGATTTTCATTAGTTAAATCCCATTTTTGTACATGTTGAAACAATAAACCAAGCCGAATAGGAACTTTATCTAAACGTTTAGTAAGCGCAAATTGAATTTCAAAAGGCATTTTTTCTCTCCCTGCACTTTCTGAATAGGTCGTTAGTTGTGCCCCAATATTTTTACCTAAAAGCGCAAAGGTTAAATCTTGTTCAACAAACTGATAGAGCATTCCCACATCAGCTAAAAAACCTATGGAAGTATTGTCGTAAAAGGAAGAATAAATGGTTTTTAAGTTGACCCCAATAGAAAAATTGCTGTCCACCTCTTTTCCATACCCCACAATAAAAGCATATTCTCCTGCTGTAAAGTCCCCAACTTCTTGACCCGATTGATCAAACTCTATAAACTTCCCATAATCCATGTATTTTACTCCTAAATTAAAGGTGCCTATTTCTTCAAAATCATAAGCATAAGTAGCAGTTCCGTAATTGATATCTGCTAAATAGCTCACATAAGAAAGGCCAACTTTATTGCTCATTTTTTTATTGAGGAGTGCAGGATTATCTATCCCTAAAAAAACATCGTCATCTTTAACTGCAATTTGACTTCCACCCATAGCCGCCACACGTGCAGAACTACTTAAGTTGACAAATTGATAAATACTACTTCCTCCCAGCTGAGCACTCAATTCACTGAAGGTAAGGAGTAGTATTATAAAAAATGAAAAGTATCGCTTCATAAATAAATAGGATAAACCCAAAAGAATACGCTAAAGTATATGTTTTATTGTAAATGTACTTCTTCTCTTTAAAAAATGTTTATAAAAATAGAGACTCTTGTAAATTTAAAGATCTACATCTTTACATATAACATCTAAATTGAAAAATTATTCTAGTAGTTTAAAAAACTATTTCAGCAGATTCCCTCCTCTTTTAGAAGATAGAATAAAATAGAAAATTGCTTCTCTTTTACTATCTTTGCCAACCATTTTTTAAATAGAAACATGAAAGCAAAAATGATAACAGATAAAGGAGAGATGCTCATTGAGTTTTATGAGAAAGATGCTCCTAAAACTGTAGAAAACTTTGTCAAACTATCCAAAGAAGGATTTTATAATGGCCTAACTTTCCATAGGGTGATTCCCGACTTTGTAGTACAAGCTGGTTGTCCTCATGGAACGGGAACTGGTGGCCCAGGATATAGCATAGACTGCGAGTTGGATGGGGATAATCAATTCCATGATAGAGGAGTTCTGTCTATGGCCCATGCGGGTAGGAATACTGGAGGTTCTCAGTTTTTTATTTGCCATAGCAGAACAAATACGGCTCATTTAGATAGAAATCATACTTGCTTTGGGAAAGTAACTCAAGGAGTAGAAGTAATTGATGAAATAAAACAAGGAGATAAAATAAACAGCATAGAAATAATAGAAGAATAGTAAAAATGAGCTTAAAAGTAAAAGGAACAATTAATCGAATTCTCCCCATAGAAAGTGGAACAAGCAAAGCTGGTCGAGCTTGGCAAAAACAAAGTTTTATTGTAGATACAGGTGCGCAATTTAATCCGGAAGTATGCTTTAGTCTTTTTGGGGAAGAAAAAATAGAAATGTTGAAAAACTATAGAGAAGGTAGCGTGGTCGAAGTAAGTTTTAACATTTCTTCTAGGGAATTTAATGGAAAATGGTATCACAACATCGATGCATGGAAAATTGACAGCGTGGGCAATGAAGCACCAGGCAGCGTGCCTCCACCACCAACCGAACCGCCTGTAGATTTTTTATCTGAGGATGAAGAAGAGGATGATCTCCCGTTTTAATTCATAGGAATTGGATTCTCTAACACAAATTGTTTTAGGCGGAGCAGTTGGCGAAGCCGTACTGGGTAAGAGAGTTGGAAATAAAGCTGTTTTATGGGGCGCGATTGGAGGAACTATCCCCGATCTCGATGCTGTTTTAGGAAAATTTCTCAATACGGTGAGCTATCTGGACATTCACAGAGGATTTAGTCATTCTATTGTTTTTGCCATACTTATTGCTCCTATACTGGGCTTTCTTATTCATAAAATCTATAAAAATAAAAAAGAAACCAACAGTTGGGGTTGGACGCAACTGA
Source organism: uncultured Flavobacteriales bacterium (assembly GCA_964552035.1). Taxonomy (GTDB): domain Bacteria; phylum Bacteroidota; class Bacteroidia; order Flavobacteriales_E; family Vicingaceae; genus CAZKFN01. Next base: position 20,364 of record CAZKFN010000024.1, on the reverse strand, counting down.
TGTTTTGGTCCATTTTTACCCACCCTCTTTTAGACATATTTACCACCTGGGGCACTCGCCTTTTTTGGCCCTTAGATTGGAGGATAAGCCTACAATCCATTTTTGTAATTGACCCTTTATATACCATTCCCTTCTTATTCTGTCTCATCATGGTATTGACACTGAATAAAAAAAGTAAATCCAGAAGAAAATGGAATAAAATCGGATTAATTTATAGCACTTCTTATTTATTTCTTGCCCTAATCTTTAAAGGGTATGTCAACCAACAATTCGAAAAGCAATTGAAGGAAAATAATATAGAATATGTTGATTTTAACAGCAGACCTACCCCTTTAAATATAGTTTTATGGACGTTCAACATAGAAAAGGAAGACCGTTTTGATATTGGATATTATGGTCTCTTTGATTCCTCTAAAACCTTGAAGTTAAGAAGCTTTCCAAAAAACAAAGAACTCTTAAATCCGTATAGAAACAATAAGCAAGTAGAGCGTTTAATCTTCCTAACTCGTGGACAATACATCATTGAAAAGGCTGAAAATGGGATTTACATGCATGATTTAAGGTTTGGAATGTTGGATTCTTTTGATGAAAAAAATAAGGAATGGGCTTTTACTTATGTGATACAATCTACGAAAGACGGAATTAAAATTACAGAAAAAGAAAAATCCTTTAAAGATTCAAAAGCAGCTATGAGTAACTTGTGGAAAAGAATTTGGGAAGGCTAATGCTAATGCTCCTTGAAGCCAGATTTTAAAAACCTTTTAAAAGATGCCCTACCCTCCTTGGTTGATAAGGTTTTTAAAACAGACCACACCGAACGATTCTCCCTTTTCTCATCAATCTCTTTTTGAATATTCCTAGAATCAATGGGTGTTCCTTGTACTTTATCTTGTTTTTGACTCCCCATAAGAGTTCCATCTTGTAAATGGTCTGCAATCTCAAAACGCTGTTTAGCAATTTCTTTATAACCTAATCGCTCCTCAAGCAAGCCTAAGTTATTATATGCGATAGCATCTTCAGGATCTAATTCTATAGCTTTTTTATAATCTTCAATTGCTTCAGAAGCCATTCCATAATGCCCTCTTATATAAGCTCTCGAGGAATACCTATAACTCTTAAGAGGCTCTATATTCACTGCTTTATCCATATCTGCTAAAGCTTCCTTTCTATTGTTTAAATGAAAGTGAACTACTCCCCTCTCACTCCAACAATCAGCAGAATTGGGAAAATCTTCAATTAAGTCATTAAAAACTACTAAAGCTTCTTTAAACTTTTCTGCTTTTAATAAAGCAATCCCCTTTTCAAATCTTTTTATATCTTCCATTAATCTTATAAAACTTAAAGGTAATTGTATTGTTTTACATAAAGTCAAAATAATTCATAAGAAAATAGAATGGATGAGAATATGCATAAAACTACGGCTACCGTTTTTGGTTCAACAGGTTTAGTAGGGAAAAAGATTGCAACTTTTCTTGAAGAAGATCCAGATTTTAAAAGGGTATTTTTACCCCATAGAAGAGAAGCTAATTTTTCTACAAAGGGTATTCACCAACTTATAAACTATGATAAGCTAGAGGAATACGATTCGCTTTTTCAGGTAGATGTTATTTTTATTGCCTTAGGCACAACAATAAAAAAAGCAGGAAGTCAAGAAGCATTTAAGAAGGTTGATTTAGAATATCCCAAAAAGATTGCATTGTGGGCTAAAAAATATCAGGTTAAAACAGTGGTTTTAATTTCATCTGTTGGAGCTAGTGCCAATTCTTCCAATTTTTATTTACGAACTAAGGGTCAAGCAGAAAAAGAGCTGCAAAACATCTTAGGTGATAACTTATACATTGTAAGACCTTCTATGTTATTGGGAAAAAGAGAAGAATTTAGACTGAGTGAAGAGATTGGCAAAGTTTTTATTCGATTATTTTCATTCTTACTGCTTGGAAAGCTAAAGAAATATAAAGGAATATACGATGAGGAATTAGCCAAGGCTATGATTTATCTATCCAAAGTAAATCCTCAGCAAAAAATATATCATTCCGATGAATTAAAGGAGCTGAGCAAAAATTATTCTAAACTTAAATAAGTTGAAATCGGTCGATGGTCGGAAAGTTCAATATCATGAGTTATAAATCCAGAAGAAGCAAAACGTTTATCGTGTAAAATATAATCTATTCTAAAAGAAGGCAACTTTCCAATATAAGTTCGCCCCATACCTTTTCCACTTTTTTGAAAGGCATCGACTAAATTACCTTTAACTTTTTGATAGGCATAAGAAGAAGGGGTATCATTAAAATCTCCACAGAAAATAATGGGGTAAGAACAATCTTTTATGCTTTGGTGAATACTATCGGCTTGTAATGCTCTAACTTTAAAGCCATTTCTTATTTTAGAATGCATCCTTTTCCCTTCTTTAAAATCTGGTGAAAACTCTTCTTCCTGTTCTTTTTTAACGGTTTTATAATCTCTTCGTTCAAGACGTAAAGAAGCTAAATGTGCATTGTAAAGCCTTAAAGTGTCTTTTCCCTTAACGATATCTGTATAAATGCAAACATTATCTGAGACCTCATCAAAAGGGACTAAACCCTTGTTGACAATGGGATATTTACTAAAAGTTATTATCCCCCAATGGTTAAATTCTCTTTGAGTTTGAGTATAATACACATGATAGTTTTTAGCTTCTAAGATATTGACTAAGGAATCTATGGTATTAAATTCATATTTGGTTCCATCGGAATGGTAAAATTCCTGAATACACAGAACATCTGGGTCTTCCTCTTTTAAGAACTTAAAAATATTACTTCTCATCTCTTTTTCCTTAGTCCACATGTATAAGTCAAAGAGCCTTACATTAAAACTCATGACCTTAAAACCCTTTTCAGTAGTTTGAATTTTTTTTGGAAAAATCTGGATAAACCTAGGAATTGTTTGAAAGCCTAGCAATAAAACAACTATTGGAAGGAGGATATACTTATCTTTTAACAGCAACCATACCAACAAAAAAAGTAATTGAAAAAGTATCAAATAGGGTGCGGCTAAACCTAAAAAGGAAATAGGCCAAAATGAAATTGGATTCACATAGGGAGAAATATAGGCTAAAATTAAGCATAGGGCGGTAATTGAATTAAGCCCAAAAATAATTTTTCGGATAAATCCTTTCAAGATAACTGTTGTTAAAAAAGATTACTCTTCGTCAAGATGCAACAAATGTCCCATCTTATCCTTTTTTGTTTTTAGGTAAAGTTTATTGTGTTTATTAGACTTTATTTCAAGAGGAACATTTTCAACAATTTCCAAACCATAGCCTAGCAATGCAGCTCTTTTGGTAGGATTGTTCGTCATTAATCTCATTTTTGTAATGCCTAAATCTCGAATAATTTGAGCTCCAACTCCATAATCCCTTTGATCCATTTTAAAACCTAATTTAATATTAGCTTCAACGGTATCCAATCCCTGTTCTTGAAGTTTATAGGCTTTCAATTTATTTAACAAACCAATTCCTCTACCCTCTTGATTCATATATACCACTACTCCTTTACCTGCTTTTTCAATCATTCGCATAGCTTCATGAAGTTGTGGCCCACAATCACATCGGCAAGAGCCAAAAATATCACCAGTCATACACGAAGAGTGAACTCGCACTAAAACTGCTTCATCTTCCTCCCATTCTCCTTTCACTAAAGCAAGATGGTCTTCACCTGTAGTGGTTTGTGTATAATTAATGAGTTTAAAATCTCCATAATCAGTAGGAAGTTGAACCTCTACCTGTCTTATAATCAATGTTTCAGTTCTCATTCTATAGGCGATTAAATCTTCAATACTAATAACCTTTAGATTGAATTTTTCAGCTATTTTAAATAGTTCTGGAAGTCTAGCCATGCTGCCATCTTCATTCATAATTTCAACAATAGCACCTGCAGGTTGAAAGCCTGCAAGCCTTGCTAAATCTACAGCTGCTTCGGTATGCCCAGCTCTACGTAGAACTCCTCCAGCCTTTGCTCTTAATGGAAAAATATGTCCAGGCCTTCCTAAATCCTCTGCAGTGGTTTTAGGGTCTACCAAAGCCTTAATGGTTTTTGCTCTATCCTGGGCAGAGACCCCAGTGGTTGTTCCATGGCCAATCAAATCAATGGTTACTGTAAAAGGGGTTTCATACGTTGCTGTATTTCTGTCTACCATTAACTCTAAACCCAATTCATCACAACGTTCTTCAATAAGAGGTGCACAAATTAAGCCCCTTCCATGGGTGGCCATAAAGTTAACAATTTTGTCATCTATCATTTCTGCAGCAACAACAAAATCCCCCTCGTTCTCTCTATCTTCATCATCTACAACGATGATTACTTCTCCATTCTTAATGGCCTCGATTGCTTCTTCTATTTTATTTAATTTCATAAACTTAATTTATACTACAAAGTTACTTAAAATAAGACCTTTTAAACCTAAAATTGTTTAGACTAATTGCTTTTTAATTAAATGGAAGTAACTATTTCTTTTAAAAGATATTTGCTTTTATTTTACTCCCAGTCGATTAAATCTAACATTTATTTTCAGAAAATCACAACAAATATTGATTAAGCATAAAATTACCGCTACTTTAGCAATGCTAAATTTCTAAAAACCATAAATTATATTGAATGAATAAAAAAGTAATAGCTGCCCTTTTAATTTTGGGCCTTGGAATAGTATCCTGTGATTCTTCTCAAAAAAAGAATAAAGATCAAGCAGGAGAATCACAAATAGACCAGAAAATGGATGATGATTTTATCTATACCACCGAACAATTTGCAGACCTTAAGATTATTAGATATCAAGCTCCTGGTTTTGATGAGTTAACAAAAGAGCAAAAAATATTAGCTTACTATCTGTCTCAAGCTGCTTTAGCTGGTAGAGATATTATGTATGACCAGAATTATAAACATAACCTTCAGATAAGAAAAATCATGGAGGCTATAGTTAAAAATGAAGAAAACATTGAGAATAAATCTGAGTATGAAAACCTTTTAACTTATGCCAAGCAAGTTTGGTTTGCCAATGGGATTCATCACCATTACTCCAACAATAAATTTACTCCAGAGTTTAGTAGAGAGTTTTTTGAAGAAGTAGTAAATAATATCCCTGTTGAACAACTTCCCCTAAAGGAAGATCAAGGCAAAGAAGAAATGATTGCCGAAATTTCTGAAGTAATTTTTAATCCAAATCTTGATGCTAAAAAAGTAGTTTTAGATGACGGAGTTGATTTGGTAGCTTCTTCTGCTATTAATTTTTATGGAGATGACCTAACCCAAAAGGAAGTAGAAGATTATTATGCAGAAATGGATAAATCTGAAGACCCCCATCCTGAATATGGATTAAATACTCAATTAGTTAAAGAAGACGGAAAGGTAGTTTCTAAGACATGGAAAGTGGGAGGAATGTATTCGTCAGCAATAGAGCAAATCGTATATTGGTTAGAAAAAGCTACCACCGTTGCTGAAAATGATGCTCAAAAAACAGCTTTAGAAAAGTTAATTAAATACTATAATACTGGTTCTGTTTATGATTGGGATGAATTTAATATTGCTTGGGTAAAAGATACCAACTCCATGATTGACGTTATCAACGGATTTGTAGAAGTTTATAACGATCCTTTGGGTTATAAAGGTTCCTTTGAATCTGTAGTTTCTTATGTGGATTTAGAAGCTACCAAAAGAATTGATGCTATTGGCAAGCAAGCTCAATGGTTTGAAGACAATTCCCCATTAATGGAAGAACATAAAAAGAAAAATGTAAAGGGAATTACTGGAAGAGTAATTAATGTTATCGCTGAATCTGGTGATGCATCCCCTGCTACTCCAATTGGTATTAATTTGCCGAATAACAATTGGGTCCGTGAACAGCACGGATCAAAATCTGTAAGCTTAGGTAATATTGTCCACGCCTATAACATGTCATCTAAAGAAGGTAATAGTTCTTTAAAGGAATTTGCTTATACCGATGAGGAAGTAGAAAGAGCTAAAAAATATGGGAGCCTAGCAGGAGAACTTCACACAGATATGCATGAAGTAATTGGACATGCTTCTGGTAAAATTAATGAGGGAGTTGGCACACCAAAAGAAACATTAAAAAGCTATGCTTCTGCATTAGAAGAAGGTAGAGCTGACTTGGTAGCTTTATACTATTTACACGATGAGCGATTAGTAGATATGGGAATACTTCCTACCCTTGAAGTAGGTAAAGCTGAATATGACAGTTATATTAGAAATGGAATGATGCTGCAGTTAAGAAGAATTAACCTAGGTGAGCAAATTGAAGAAGCACATATGAGAAACCGTCAATTGGTTGCTCAGTGGGCTTATGAAAAAGGGAAAGAAAATAAAGTAATTGAAAAGAAAATAGAAAACGGTAAAACTTACTTTGTAATTAATGATTACGAGCAATTACGTGAAATTTTTGGTCAACTACTTCGTGAAATCCAACGTATTAAATCTGAGGGTGATTATGAAGCAGGGAAAGCATTAATAGAAGATTATGGTGTAAAGGTTGATACCGACCTTCATCAAGAGGTATTAAATCGCTTTGAAGCATTAAATATCGCCCCCTATGGTGGTTTTATTAATCCAATTTTAATTCCTATTGAAGAAAATGGAGAAATAGTCGATATTAAAGTAGACTACCCTACTGATTTCGTTCAGCAAATGATGAATTATGGCAATAAGCACTCCTTCTTAGAAGTGAAATAATTCATTATATTTTTGTAATAAACTCAAAAGCCATCTAATTAAGATGATTTTTGGGTTTATTGCAATTTGAATGAGTTTCTCTAAACAATATTTCCTATTGTATTGTTAGCTATATAAAAATATAGAAACGAAATAATAAGCTATCCAATGAAAATAGAAATCTGGAGTGATATCATGTGTCCCTTTTGCTACATTGGCAAAAGGAAATTTGAAAAGGCATTGGAACAATTTGATCAAAAAGATAAAATTGATGTTGAATGGAAAAGCTTTCAACTCCCTCCCGAAATAAAAACGCAAACTAATAAAAGCTCTACAGAATTTTTAGCAGAACACAAAGGAATAAGCATACAGCAAGCTAGAGCACTTAATGAGCAAGTAAGCCAAATGGCAAAAACTGTTGGACTAACGTATCATCTAGATAAATCTGTAGTAGCCAACTCTTTTAAGGCCCACCAATTGACACATTTTGCAAAGCAATACCAAAAACAAGATGAAACTGAAGAATTGCTTTTTAAAGCTCATTTTACGGAAGGGAAAAACATTGATAATACTGAAGTACTTCTAGATATAGGGGAAGAATTAGGTTTTGATAGGACCTTATTAAAAAAGTCATTAGAAGACAATTTATATGCCGATGCTGTTAAAAAAGATATTCAAAATGCTAGTAGAATAGGCGTTAGAGGAGTTCCTTTTTTTCTTTTCAACAATAAATATGCCCTATCTGGGGCTCAAGAAAGCGAAACTTTCTTGCAAGCACTTAAACAATCATTTACCGAATGGACAGAAAGTAAGCTTAACCGCCCAATTCAGTTTATTGAGGGGCAAAGTTGCGATGTAGATGGGAATTGTGATTGACTATTTTCTAAATAATCTACCTTCTTAGCTTCAATTTGTCAATCTTAAGCATTTCAGCCACTTAAAACATTATTGGTAAAATTATAAATTTATCAATTAGTTTTAAACTTCTTAAAAATACTCCATATAAATGCCTGTGTATGATATAATTAACGAATCTAAAGAGAAAGAATTCATAATTTATAACAGATAATATTGTATTAAAAATTTTTTATTACCTTTAGCCCATATTTAACTTACTATTTTTTAAGCTAAAGCTTTACTACCACATTTAATGTATATTTAATAAATTATGAAATATTTTCTACAATTTACCCTACTTAATGTATTATTTTTAGTTTTCACTACTCTAGTATCTGCTAATGTACTAGAAAATAAAAGCGACACTTTATTTCAAGAGGGGGATGAAATAATACAAAACTACGTAGCTTCCACAAATAGTGTTGAAAGGGAATATAAATACCTCATCCATTATATTGATAGCATTATAGGTTCACCTATCGTTGGATCACTTTTTATTACCGGTAATTACACCATGGAGGAGTATAGAGATTATATTAAGGACATTCACATTGATTGGCGAGAGTATATTGATGATCAATGCGAGGAATATGAAGAAGAGGATTCAGCAACTACTAAAGTGGGCACCTTTTATCATATTTGTAAAACAGAAATGAATAATCTTCATAAAAGAAGATTAAGGAATTTCTTAGACAACTTAAGGGAGGCTGTAGAACAACCCTAATAAAAAAATACAATTCTCTAAGCATTTATATTCTTTTTAAATATGACTGATAATACTATCGGTATTATGGGTGCAATGCCCGAAGAAATAGATAGTATTGTTTCATTATTAAGCAAAGTAAGCAAACATCAAGTTGGGGGTAGAACCTACTATGAAGGTTACTTAAACAACATCAAAGCCATAGTAGTTTTTTCTAGATGGGGAAAAGTTGCAGCTGCAGCAACAGCAACTACACTAATTCTAAAATTTAAAATCAAAGAATTAATTTTTTCAGGAGTAGCAGGCGCTGTTAATCCAAATCTAAATATTGGCGATATTGTAATTGGGAAACGTTTTTTTCAACATGATATGGATGCTAGGCCCTTAATGAAGCAATTTGAAATCCCCTTGCTCAACATAAGCTACTTTGAATCTCCTAAAGATAAAACTGCTTTATTTCAATCCACCATTAATGAGCTTTTAGACCAACAAAATCTTTTAAAAGTCATTCCTCAAGAAGATCTTCAAGAGTTCAACATTCATAATCCACAACTCTATATTGGCGACATTGCTAGTGGAGATAAATTTTTCGCCAAAGAAGAGGACAAACAACAATTATTAAGCTTATTGCCAAATGTTCTTTGTGTTGAAATGGAAGGAGCAGCTGTGGCGCAAATAGCCTATGAATATCAAGTCCCCTATTCTATTATTCGAACAATTTCTGATGCAGCAGACGAACAGGCAAAGGTTAATTTCCCAGCTTTTATTCAAAATATTTCAAGCCAATATTCTTCTGAAATAATAAAGTTGTATTTTAGTAGGTTATTACTTTCCTAAATGCTGAAATTGAAGATGGTGTTTTTTAGTAGTAGTTTGAGCTTTGAGCTTCCCTAAATAGCGTTGAACGATTTAGTTATTAAATTTTAAATTTCAAATTCTTCACTTTTTGCTAAATGGGTGTTCTCATGAATCGGATAATATAGTGAGGTAGGAAAGTGTTTTTTTGATAAAATTTATTTGTGGAACACAGATGACGTGGGTTAAGCGGATAATCGATGATTTTTATAGGGGTTCGTGATTTCGCTACGCTCAATTGATTCCTTTTTTTCATACAAACGACTGAAAGGAGTTTCCGAACACCGTAAAAAATAGAGTGATGTGAGAAATGGAAAAAAGAATAAAAAAATATTTATAAGTTCTTTTTAAAACCAAGCTTTAAAACTACAAAGGAGCAACTTCGGCTACACATCTAAACCCAACAAAAGCAGAAGGCATTTCTTCACGATAAATTAAATTTTGATCTTCCGTTTTATTAAATCCAGCAGTAACAAAATCATCACCATGGATTACTTCTTCCACATTATCATAAACACCTTTTATTTTCTTACTATTTTTTTGCGAGTACGCATACAATCCTTCTTTAATTTTTTCTTTCTTTACTATTTTAGTAAGCATTTCCCAATCTTCTACAGTCGGCAATCGATATCTTACTTTAAAATTAGAATGAATTGCATTTACTCGAGCTGATCTCCAAGAGCAATAATCCATTATTTGTTTTGGACTAAGTCCAACCACCGGATAATGTGCATACTCACCTTGAAAAGCATCTTGCCTTCCGGTATATACAGAAAACCATGAAGCGCTATCAGGTTTTGCATTTTGATATTCTTCTTCAAAACCTTCGTTTTTCAATGCTATTAAATACTCCGCCCAATCGGCATTTGTTACTTCATTTTTGTCCACAAACAAATTTGCTTCTTCTAAATGAATAGTCCCCGGAGGAGTGAAATTCTTAGCTTCTTTGTCTTTTTCTGTAAAGGCTAGTCCTATTACTAAACAGGCACTAAGCAGGGAAATCCCAAATAATTTCTTCATTTTCATTAATTGTTATTTCTAACCCCATATAATTCTTAGCAATGAGTTTACTAAAATCTAAAGGAGTCAAATTATGTTGTTCCTTAATATTAATAACAGTATCACCACCACTACAAATTACCCAAATCTTCAAAATCGTGATTGCTTTTCTTGCATCAGATATGTCATTATCTTGCTGTTGACAAGTTAATCCAAAAAAGGAATCGAATTCTTCTTCATTAATGTCACTTATTTGAAAAGTTACTAATTCTTCGTTTAAGTTTTCTGCAGTAAAATTCAACAAAGATCCTAATACATATTTAGCTTGATAACGAGGTGGATTTACATTTACATTTACATTTTCTAATCCACAAGCATCCTTAACTGCACTTTTTGCAGCTCTTTTAATTGGTTCACTACCAGAGTTACTACCGTCTTTACAGGTCCATATCCACTAATTTGTTGTTTTACTTTGATTTACTTTATATTTTGCCATAGTTTTTTGGTTAATAAATATTTATAATTCAAATATTATATTTGTTTGAAATAAATAATCAACATATTATAAAATAATTAACATTTATAATAATCCGCATAAAAACAGTTTCACATGAATTAGCTTATATTAATGTGGCTAAATTTTCTATCTTAAATTCATATTTAATACACCTCAACATAGTAGAATAATGTCAAGGCTGATTAATAATATCATCACCACAATTTTATCCTATAATTTTGAACTACTTTCTAAAATTTTGCTTATCCTTCTCTTCCATAAAAATGGACACGCATGAAGCAAACACCGGAATTACACCTTAACATTAAAGCAGAAACAGCAGAAGAAAAAGAGAATGTAAAAAAGGTGATTGAAACCATGGAGGTTTTAATTGCTACTACTCCCACTATTGTCCGTGGCGCAATTATGCCCGACGCTTGCCCCACTGGAAGTATAGGACAAATTCCTGTTGGTGGAGTAACCGTGGCAAAAAATGCCATTCACCCTGCTATGCATTCTGCCGATATTTGCTGTTCTGTAATGATGAGCAACCTGGGCTTTCTTCCTCCTAAAAAAGTATTGGATGCCGCCCAATCCATTACCCATTTTGGTGGAGGTGGTAGAGAAGATTTTAGCCAACTGCCTCAAGAAATGGAAGAAAAAATGCGGGCAAACCCATTCTTAAAGGATGAAAAAAATATAACTCTTGCCAAGCATCATCTAGCAACACAAGGCGATGGAAACCACTTTCTATTCGTTGGACAATCCCGAGAGACGGGAGAAACAATGATCGTTACACATCACGGAAGCCGTGGCCTAGGAGCAAATCTCTATAAGGAAGGAATAAAAGTAGCTGAGAATTTTAGAAAAAAAATTGCTCCAAATACCCTTAAAGCAAATGCATGGATTCCTTATGATACAGAAGTAGGAAAGAGCTATTGGGATGCACTGCAAAAGATTAGGGAATGGACCAAGCTAAACCACAACCTCATCCACGATGCAACTGCACATAAATTAAAAGTCCAAATTAAAGATAGGCTTTGGAATGAGCATAACTTTGTCTTTAAGGAAGGAGACCTGTTTTATCATGCAAAAGGCGCAACTCCACTTAGCAATAAATTTGTACCCGACTCTACCGATGGCCTTAGATTAATTCCCTTAAACATGAGTGAACCCGTTTTAATCGTCAAAGGTGAAAGTACTGCAAACAACCTTGGATTTGCACCACATGGAGCAGGTAGAAATATTAGTAGGACCCAACATAGAAGAAAAAAGGCAGGAAGAACTGATAAAGAAATTTTTTCAGAAGAAACTAGAGGCTTAGATATACGATTTTTTCATGATCATATTGATATTACAGAGCTTCCTTCGGCTTACAAAAATGCTGAAACGGTCAAAAAACAAATGAAAGAATTTAATTTAGGGGAAATAATAGATGAAATCATCCCCTACGGTTGCATTATGGCTGGAGATTGGCAATACAATACGCCATGGAGAGTCAAAGCTAGAAATAGGCAAAGGAAGCATTAATCCTTATAAAATTATTTCTTTAATAAAACATGAAATAATAAAAACAAAGCCATCTTTGTATTTATGAAAAAGGATAATACCGCTACACGTACGGCTTATTTTAGCATTTTTGGAAACTTTTTCCTTGCTTTAATTAAAGGCCTGGCTGGTTTCTTTGGGAATTCCTATGCCTTGATAGCTGATGCTACAGAATCCACAGCTGATGTATTTTCTTCCTTATTGGTCTTATTAGGCCTTAAATATGCCAAACGACCTGCAGATGACAATCATCCTTATGGACATGGAAAAATAGAGCCCTTAGTTACCTTTTTAGTGGTTGCATTTTTAGTGGTTTCAGCAGTTATCATTGCCTATAAAAGTATTGAAAACATCAACACCCCTCATGATTTACCCAAACCATGGACTTTATATGTCCTAGGAGGAATTATCTTATGGAAGGAAATCTCTTATAGAATTGTAATAAAAAGCAGTAAAAAAACCAACAGTACTTCTCTAAAGGCAGACGCATGGCATCATAGAAGTGATGCTATAACTTCTATTGCTGCCTTTATTGGAATTTCAATTGCACTATGGCTTGGAGAAGAATATGAAGCAGCCGACGATTGGGCTGCGCTTTTTGCATCCGCTATAATTTTATACAACAGCTACCTTATTTTTAGACCTGCCCTAGGTGAGATTATGGATGAACATTTGTACGAGGATTTGGTGTTGGAAATAAAAAAAATTTCTGTAGAAGTGGAAGGTGTCCTAGATACAGAAAAATGTTTTATCCGTAAGTCGGGAATGAAATTTCAAGTTGACTTACACGCTATTGTCGATGCTACCGTTACTGTAAAGAAAGGGCATGAAATTTCTCATCTACTTAAACATCATCTGATGAAAAAGCTACCAGAAATTAGCCATGTCCTCATACATATTGAACCCAGCAACACGGACTAATTTGACTATTTTTTATGGTACTCAAGGTGAAGCGCTCTAATTTCTTCAACATATTCTTCCACAGGACCAACCACCTCAACCTCTTTAATCACTTGTTGAACGGGTATGAAATAAATAGAGCTTTCTTTAACCCCAAACTCAGTCAGCCATTCAGACAGTTGTTTAGCTGAAGCGATGTAAACTATCCTTCCAATTTCAGCCCAACCATGTGCAGCAGCACACATAGGACAATGCTCTCCACTGGTATACATCGTTGCACTCTTTCTCTCTTCTCTACTCAAGTTATTTAATGCCCAATCGGCTAATACATATTCTGGATGAGCTAATTGATTTAACTCATTAATCCTATTGCGTTCACTTGCTAGTACTTTTCCATTTTTATCTACCAACACAGAACCAAATGGCTGATCTCCTGCTTCAACAGCCTCTTTGGCTAACTGTAAACAATGTTGTAAATGCTTCCTATCCTCTTCATACAGCATATGCTTTTTATTATTTTTTGAAAAATTCTTCATTTTATTTATCCTAAATATAACACTTCTCTTTTTTACAAGAAACTTATCTTATAAAGGAAGTTAAGTTTTTTGAAAGATAAGATTTAAAACAATGCTTTTTAATTATCTTTAAACACAGAAATAGGGTAAAGAAATGGGAGAAAAAGAGAATATACAAATCCATCATACTGCATTTTTAATTTCAAATTTCCGTTCTTATGATGAGGACTTGGGCCAAGATGTATATGCAAAATTGTGGAACAGCCAAGCCAACGAAAAATGGATTAAACAATACCTGCAAGAAGTCTCTACTGAGGAAGTGTATAGTCATTGTCTAAGAAATAGCTATTTTTTAGATACAATTAAAGGATTAATCCAAGAAAATAAAATTGAGGTACTTCTCAATTTTGGTTGTGGATTTAGCATGTATCCCTACCTAATTGATGAAGAAATAATTCACATAGAAATCGATAAAACAGAAGTGCTCGATTTTAAGAATTTGAAAATAAAAGAATGGCAAGAGCAAAATAAAATTCCCTATAGAAAAGTACATCGTATAGGTGTTGATTTTAGTCAGGATTATACACATAGCCTAAAAGAAAAAATCCGACAAATAAAAGGCAATAAATCTTGTTTTATTTTGGTGGAAGGGGTCCTTTTCTTCCTAGATAAAGAAGAAACACAGCAGTTGTTTAGTTTTTTCAACAGCATTCAACAGAAAGGAGACTTTATTGGTAGTGCTTCATTTAAAGATGAATTAAGAACAACTACAGCCTATCAAAACCTCATTAATTTCCTTAATAAAAACGTTTCTGAAAAAGATAGGCGTAATTATCAAACTATTCCAGATTCATATTACCATGATTTAGAAAATTATAAAGTTAGAGACCAACAAGATTATTTTAAACTCTCTAAAAAATACCACAATCCCATTCGACTTGCTAGAGACTTAATTCTCAATGAGAACTTTTATGTTTTAGAGAAAATAAATTAAGCTTATTTAGCTATCTATAACTGTGGTCAATCTATGAAACACTTCATCGATGGTTCCTACTCCTTCTATTTTGTGATATTTCCCTTGGTCGTTATAGTACTTTTTTAAAGGAGCTGTTTTTTGATTATAGGTTAAGATTCTATTGTAAATAATGGATTCATTTCTATCATCGCTTCTCCCTAAATCCTTTCCTCTTTGGATTATTCTAGCTACGAGCTCTTCGTCATCTACTTCAAGAGATAGCATATGGTTGATACTAATGTTATGGTTATTCATCAATTCATCAAGAGCTCTAGCTTGAGCAGTTGTTCTTGGGAAGCCATCGAAAATAAAACCCTTGGTAGAGTTATTTTCTTTGAGAATGTTTTCAATCATCCCTATTACTACCTCATCAGGAACTAATTCACCTTTATCCATATATTCTTGAGCGGCTATACCTAAATCAGTTTTTTGGCTAATTTCTGCTCTTAAAATATCTCCTGTAGAAAGATGTTTTAAGTTGTACTTTTCTTTTAACTTTTCTGCTTGAGTTCCTTTACCTGCCCCTGGAGGTCCAAATATTACTATATTCATACTTTCGTTATTTTCTTTTAGTTCTTGAACATCAGACAAGATATAAAGTTGATTTAGATTTCTACCTAAACCATGGTAATCAAGCCCATAGCCAATCACGAATTTGGAAGTAATTTCCAAAGCTACATATTTAATTTTTATTTTCTCATCATACACATCAGGCTTAAATAATAAAGTAGCTATCTCAATAGATTTGGCGCCTAAGCTTTCAATCTGTTCTACTACAGAGCGAATCGTATAACCTGTGTCAATGATATCTTCTAAGACAATGACATGCCTATCTTTTATACTTTGATCTAAACCCAACAATTGACGGATACTTCCCTGGGTTTTTAATCCTTGATATGAAGCTACTTTAACAAAGGAAATCTCACATTCAATACTGAGGTTTTTTAATAGATCCGTAGCAAAATAAAAGCAACCATTTAATACCCCAATAAAAATGGGTCTTTTCCCAATATACTGTGTGTTAATCTTTTGAGCTAAGCTTTTAATGGCTGTTGTAAGCTCTTCTTCCTTTTTATATAATTCGAAAATCTTATCCTGAACTCTTATCTTCTCCAAATCTACTTTACTTTTAAAAAGTGCAAAGTTAACCATTAATGTATATCCTTTTTAAAAATATTATTTTCAACAATCTAATCTTTAATATCATGCTACTCAAGAACTATCCTCCTCTATAATTGGTCTCTCTATTTTTAATTGATTTTCTCTTTACTTAAAAGATATAATAACTTGGAATTACATTAGCTTTAAAAATTATGTCCTTTAGTCTTATTACTTTTGTTTTTTAATCTATAAAATCGAATGAAAAATATTCACCATCCCAACTTCAAAATAGGTATTCTAGGTGGCGGCCAATTAGGGAGAATGACCTTACAGGAAGCCTACAATTTAAACTTGCATATTTCTATTCTCGACCCTTCTGCTGATGCTCCATGTAGAAGTTTAGCCAGTGAGTTTGTTCAGGGAGATTTTAAAGATTTTGATACGGTATATGAATTTGGTAAAGATAAAGATGTCATCACCATAGAGTTTGAAGATGTTAATGCCAATGCCTTAGAAAAATTAGAAAAAGAAGGGAAAAAAGTTTTCCCTCAAGCTGCGGTTCTCAAGTTAATACAAGATAAAGGATTACAAAAGCAATTTTATCAAAAAAACGATTTCCCAACCTCTCCATATGCGTTAATAGAGCGCAAAAGTGAAATCGAAGATTTAACCATCAATTTCCCTGTTTTTCAAAAATTGAGAACATCAGGATATGACGGCTATGGAGTTCAATTACTTCAATCGAAAGAGGATTTACATAAGGCTTTTGATGCACCTTCAGTAATAGAAGAAGCAGTGGATTTAGACAAAGAACTTTCTGTTATTGTAGCTAGAAATGAAAGTGGGGAAATTGTACATTTTCCTTTGGTAGAGATGGAGTTCAATGAAAAAGCCAACATGGTAGAGTTCTTATTTTCTCCAGCTGCTGTTTCAAAGGAAATAGAAAAAAGAGCTTACGATTTAGCCCACAAATTAATTGAGAAATTAGATATGGTTGGAATTCTTGCTGTTGAAATGTTTCTTAATAAAAAAGGGAAGTTAATGGTTAATGAAGTTGCTCCAAGAACACACAACAGTGGACATCAAAGTATTGAGGGGAATTACACTTCTCAATTTGCACAGCATTTAAGAGCTATACTCAACCTACCTTTGGGAAATACCGATATTATTATGCCCTCTGTTATGGTCAACCTTTTAGGAAATGAAAATGCCCATGGTGAAGCCTACTATTCAGGCATGAAAAGCTTATTAAGTTTAGCTGGAGTTTATCCTCATTTATACGGTAAAACTACCGTAAAGCCTTTTAGGAAAATGGGGCACGTAACGATTATTAACAAAGACTTAGAAAAAGCAAAAGCAATTGCAAAAGATATAAAAAATGCAGCCAAAGTAAGTGCAAGAAAATAATAAGATTATGAAAGCAAAAATTGGAATCATTATGGGCAGCAGTTCTGATATGAAAGTCATGTCAGAGGCTGTTGACTTTTTAGAAGAAATGGGAGTCAATCACGAAGTTTCTATTGTTTCAGCACATCGAACCCCTGAGCTTATGCTCCAGTATGCTAAAGAAGCTAAGTCTAATGGATTTAAGGTGATTATAGCTGCAGCAGGTGGAGCGGCACACCTGCCGGGAATGGTTGCTGCTTCCACTACTCTACCTGTAATTGGCGTACCCATAAAGTCGAGAAACTCAATAGACGGTTGGGATTCTGTATTATCAATTCTACAAATGCCCTCAGGAGTACCTGTTGCAACTGTAGCTTTAGACGGAGCAAAAAACGCAGCTATTTTAGCTTGTCAAATTGCCGCTATTTCTGATAAGGAACTGGAGGGTAAATTAGAAGAGTTCAAGAAAGGCCTAATTGATAAAGTAGCCCAAATGAATAAAGACATTCAGGGGTAATACTGCTATTCTTTTCCATCTACATAATCTTGCAAGTATTTAAAGGCCGGCATTAAACGTCCAGATTGTGTAAGGGCTGCCCTTTCTATAATCGCATCATTATCGGAACGTAATAAGTTGGGCAAAACCTTTTCTAACAATTCTTCCCCAAAGTCGTTGGATGCATCTTTTGGTAGCTCACAAGGCAAATTATCAACTGCCATAACCGTTACATTATCCTCATTAGATGCTTCTTCCTTTAATGTTTTTCTATTGATATGATAAATTGGATCCTCTATTGTCGAAGCTCTCACAGTTGTTGGAAATGGTCCTAAAATATCACAACTAATATCGGCAATGGTTCTAAGCTTAAATTCCTTTGATTTAACCTCATCATCAGTTAAAAACTTAGGCCCTCTTGCATCCCAATAGTGACCTGTGATTAACATATCAGCCACCTTTGCATACGGCATAAAATTACTTTTAAAATCTTCTGGATTCTGATATACATCAGAAGCTTCAAAATCAGAACCATCAAATTTTCTAAAATAATCTTCCAAATTTAGTTGAGTATAAACCGCCTTTTTAAAAGTTTTTGCCAAAAAATCTTCTGGGCTAACATAAGAAATATCAATTTTGCCTAATACTTCTATAGCTCCATGAGACACTCTACCTCTACCTGTTAGAATCACTTTAAATCCTTGAGGTAAATTTATATAAGGTAAATAGGATTCCATTTCTTCCCTATTTTCACACAAATGAGCTGCTTTTAAGTCAAACCTTCCACTCTTTTTTCCATAAGCTAAAAAGCCATTATAACAACCTACTATACCAGCATAGCGACCAAAACCTATGATTCTAACTCCAGATCTGTCAGTTAAACACTCATAATCTATTAACTTAATATTGCGCTGAAGAACCGTTTGTAACAACTTGCGATTATAAGGCTGTTTTTTAATGGTATGAGAGAAGAAAAAATAGGTTTTATCAGCCAGTAAATCCTCTATGTTCACCTCTTTTATTCCAAAAACAACATCGACATTTTCCAAATCATCAACCAATTCAACGCCTGCCGATTCATACTCTTGATCGGTAAAAGCACGTACCCTACTTTTTTGTACCACCAAATCCAATTGAGGATATCTAGCCTTGATTAATTTACATTGTTCTGGTGTAAAAGGTACCCGCTTATCTGCCGTAATTTTCCCTTCCCTTATGATTCCTATGCGCATAGTATTTACTTTTTTCTCAAAGTTAAGAATTAATAACAGTAGTAATTAAAGCCAAAAATTGTATATACGCCTGTAACTATTTTGTTAATTTTTGTAAATGGCATTTTTATTTTATAACTTTAAATGGTCATATTAAATACATAATGAACAAACAGTTAATTCTTTTACTTTCATTCTTTATTTCAACGTTAAGCTTTGCTTCTAACGGCTCTATAGGTGCTAAAAGTAATGCTTTGGGTAATGTCTCTGTTATACACCAAGATATCTGGTCCGTAGAAAACAATCCTTCTGCCCTTGGATTTGTGAATACTTATGGGGCTGGAGTCTCCTATAAAAGTCCCTTTTTGTTAAATGAAATGGCGACAAAAACCCTTGTATTAAATCTTCCCATTGAAAGTGGAACTTTTGGAGCCTATTTTAATCAATTTGGTTATACGGAATATAGTGAAAACAAATTGGGCCTATCGTATGGCCAACAATTGGGAGAAAATATTTCCCTTGGGATACAATTGAGCTATTTGCAAACACAAATCAAGGAGAATAGCTATAAGAACAACTCTACTTTTAGTGGAACGGTGGGAATACTTTCTAAAATAAGTGATGAGCTGACTTTAGCAGCAAAAATTATGAACCCTAATCGAGCCAAAAGAGGGAATTATCAAGATGAACGTTATCCTACTTCCATAAGTTTGGGAATGGCTTATTTATATTCCGATAAAGTAAATCTAATGTCTGAAATAGAAAAAGAAATAGAGCAACCCACTCAACTGAAATTCGGAATTGAATACCAACCCTTAGATATTTTTTACCTTAGGGCAGGATATGCTAGCGCTCCTTCTACCTTAGCCTTTGGTTTTGGTTTACTGCTAGATGATTTTGTATTGGATTTCTCTTCTTCCTTCCATAACGTACTGGGATTTAAACCTGAGCTTTCTCTTTCATTTAGCATCGATAAAAAGAAGTAAATCATGAAGGCAAGGCAATACTATTTCTTTTGGTTTTGCTTGGTGTACTCTTGTGGTAACCTACTGGCACAAAATAACTCAGATCAAAGAGATTTGATAATTGAGGAGCGTATTGAATTTATGTTAGATGAGACTGAAGAGGGTATAGAAACTGATTATACTGAGCTATTTGAACAGCTTCTTTATTATTATGAGAATCCAATTAACCTCAATAACACCTCGGCCGAAGTACTTAGAGAACTTAATTTACTCAATGACTTCCAAATTAATAATCTCCTAAATCACATAAAAAGAAATGGGAGACTATTACTTTATGAAGAGCTACAAAGTATCGAAGGATTTACATTAAATGTAATTAAAAGAATTGAACCTTTTACTAGGGTTAGTGATGCACAACACCGTTCTGTATTTAATCTCAACACCCTTAAAAAAGAAGGGAAATCAGAACTTTTTTTGAGAGCTTCTAGAACTTTAGAATTAAAAGAAGGATATTCTCCTATTGAGAAAAAAGAGTTGGAAGAAAACCCAAACCGCCGATATTTAGGAGACCCATATCATGGA
>CAZKFN010000023.1:0-26741 GCA_964552035.1 uncultured Flavobacteriales bacterium | reverse complement strand
AAATCGTCGTCTCCTCAAGCGGAATCAGTAAGGTGATCGGGATGGGGATCAAAGTTCTGTATTGGGAATAAAATCTCCCACTTCAATGGTAAAAGCGTTCTGAGTAGGGTTGGGATATAGGTTAAAGTAAGAATTTTTCTTGTGGTTTGTTTTTGAACTGTACCGGTCAATTCCCAATGGATGTTGGGCATATAATACATTTAATCC
The DNA here is from genome assembly GCA_964552035.1 of uncultured Flavobacteriales bacterium. Classification (GTDB taxonomy): domain Bacteria; phylum Bacteroidota; class Bacteroidia; order Flavobacteriales_E; family Vicingaceae; genus CAZKFN01. The sequence continues at coordinate 26,534 of CAZKFN010000023.1, read as the reverse complement.
TCCAGCTTCATTCCCTAGAATCAAATCCATTTTCCCATTATTGTTTAAATCTGCAGCTGCCACAGCGGTATAAAATCCAAAATTCTCATCCAAATTAGATTCTGTTCTCAATCTAAACTTCCCTTTTAAGTTTCCACGAATACTATCGTATAAGCTAATACGCCCGTCAAAACCACCTACCAACAAGTATAATTCTCCTTCATGTTTGTAGGCAAAAGGAACTGCATGAGAATTAGTTCCTCTATGAATTTCGCCTAAATTAGTAATGGAATAATCTATAACGGCAGTAGTATTAGTTTCATCATCCTCATCATCTGTTCTATAGGGATGAATCACGTCGATGTATTTTAAATCATTATCAATTGCTGTAATCACTTGAGCACCATCAGAGCTATAGCTATCATATACAATAACAGTTTGTCCACTATCCAATAAACTTAAATTAGGAGTCCCTCTTAATTCATATCGGACAATATTCCCCGACTGCCATTTAATATTTTTAATTTCTAAGTTAAAGATAGGATGAGTTGAATCTCCAAGGTTTAAATGGAGATAAAACTGAGATGATCTATTGGCAATAATTAAATCTCCAAGTCCATTACCATTAACATCCACTATGGTAGGTGAAGCATTAGCAAACACATTAACCGATTGAAATTCTTTATCTACTAATTTAAAGGCAGCGGGTTGCCCAGCTGAAGCAGTATCGATAAAGTAATGTATTTTACCTTTAGCATCTCCAAGAATTAAATCATTTTTCCCGTCTCCATTTAAATCATAAAAAGTTGGAGCTAATCTAGCCACAGGATCAACACCACCGTCTAACTTTAGAGAAGGAATATCCAAATAATTATCATCTATTAAGGTAAATTCAGGAGTTTCAGCAGTTCCCGTATTTTTAAACAAAAACAATTGAGCAAACCATTTATTGGAATTCATTCCATTGGGGAATTTAGTGGAATCTAAAAACCCTTTATTCCCTACGACTAAGTCCAATAAACCATCACCGTCATAATCAAAAAAGGTAGGAAAGCTACTGTTCCCAAAGTCAATAATATCTTCATCCATAAAAGTATTGGTATGAAAGGTAAATGGTTTCCTTTTATCACCTGTACCTAAATAGAGCTGTATATTTTTTCTAGTGTAAGCAGGGTCCATTCCATCAATCGAATTCGTTGCAATAATCATATCGTTAATGTTATCGTTGTTCACATCCATAAAATACGCAACAGGAAAAACCCTTAAACTTATAGTAGAATCGTATAGCGGATATAAGGTATCGTAATCAAAGATATGGGCGTTTTTATGTGGAGCTATGCTATCATCATTAAATAGGGCTGTCATATATGGTGTATCAAAATCTCCCAACAACATATCCATGCTCCCATTATTATCCAAATCGTATAAAGAAATTCCCGCACTACCGTGTTTTTCTCTTTTTTGAGTTCTATTATAGTTTTGAATATCTGCAACACTCCTAGTGCTTAACTCAGCATCTGGGAATTCTCCCCATCTACAAGAGTCCAAATAAACAGTTGAGCTTAGATTAGACTCAGTAATGTTTCCCCAACACTTGCTTCTCAATTCAAATTGCAAACCACAAACTCCGGTACTATCCATAGATACATTTTTATGGTAGGCAAACATCTGCCTGCCTATGAAGTAAGGCTCCATAATATCAATATCCCCATCTCCATCGATATCCATGATTCCCGGCATATCATCTGCCATAGGCCTTATTCCTTGTATAGAAGAGCCATAATCTGATTGAAGTTTAGCTACCTCTTTAAAACTTAACTGTCCATTTGTAGAAGTATTTTCATAAACTACAATCCCATCTCTTCCAATAAACAAATCCATTTTCCCGTCGCAATTATAATCTCTAGAAATGATGAAATTATCCGATCTTGGAATATATTTTTGATATTCTGGAGCATAAGTATAGCTAATAGAATCCGGTATCCCATCATTTAAGAAGGTTGTAATTCGCTGTCCACTTCTATCAAAAACAATTAAGTCCATATATCCGTCGAAGTTCAGATCCATTTGACTAAACTGTGGAGAATTAAATCCACCGACCGTAGGACTTTTAAAGGTTTTACCATTAATGTCTTTAAAAATAATAGAGTCAATCCTCTGATAGGAATATTGGCTAAAGAGTGAAACACTAAAGAAAATTGACAATACTAAAAGGCTTATTTTTTTATTCATATTTATTATTTAATATCTTAATCCCAGCTATACCCAAATTTACCTACTTTTGCAACGAAATTTAATGAATGGCAAATATAATTTATGAATATGTTTTATTCAATTGATTTTTCAGCTTGGAAATTCTATATTTGCAAACTTCAAAAACACAATACATATTATAAGCTAAATTATGCAAAATAAGGGGTTAATCTGGACATTTATAATACTACTATCATTAACTTGTATTTATCAGTTATCATTTACTTGGATAGCACAAGGAGTAGAGTCTGATGCGGAAAAATATGCTAATGGTTCCATTGAGTTAGAAGAACAATATCTAGACTCTATGAGCAATCAAGTTGTTTATCCAATTTTTGGCTATACCTATAATGAAGTAAGAAAAAACGAAATAAATCTCGGCCTTGATTTAAAAGGTGGAATGAACGTAGTTTTAGAAGTATCAATAGCTGATGTAATTAAAGCATTGTCTTCTAACAGTGATGATAAGGATTTTCATGCTGCTATGGAATTAGCAAAAGAAAATCAAAAAACAACACAAAAGGACTTTGTTTCATTGTTTGCCGATGCATGGAAAGAAGTTGCAGGGGACAAACCCTTAACTTCTGTATTTTTTACTTTAGAGAATAAAGATAAAATTAACCGTAATTCAAGCAACAATGACGTAATTAAGTTCATTCGTAAAGAAGCTGATGCTGCTTTTGAAAGAACTTTCCAAGTGTTGAGAACTAGGGTAAACTTATTTGGCGTAGCCCAACCCAACATTCAAATGCTGACCACAACAGATAGAATTTTAGTCGAGCTACCGGGAGTAAAAAACAAAAGTCGTGTAAGACAATTATTACAAGGTACTGCAAAACTAGAGTTTTGGGAAACCTATGAGAATCAAGAAATCTATCCTTATTTAGCAGAAGCTAATGATAAAATAAATGCTATTTTAAAAGCAAAAGAAAAGGGAATTTCGGTTGAAGAACAGGAAGAAAGTGCTGCTCTAGATAGCTTATCTGAGAACATTAATGAGGTAGACGAAGGATTATCTAAAAATGAAGAAGTACAGGGCAGTGCATCATTAGAAGAGGTTGACGAAAAGTCAGAAGAGTCTTTGGCTGAACTAGATAGTATTAACACAGAAGTAGACAGTTTAGAGGTCGATGAAGATAAAGGGCTTTCCTTATTAGAACAAATTTCAGGAAAAGCAGAAACCGATACCTCTTCAGATAGTTCTATTGACAATACCGATCTTAGTTTTGACGAATTTGCAGAGAACAACCCTTTATTTGCGGTTTTATCACCGGCAATTTACCAAACAGAAAATGGAGATTATATGCCTGGTGAAGGTCCAATGGTTGGTTATGTTGCAGTTAAAGATACAGCTAAGGTTAATGAATACCTTGCAATGCCTGAGGTTAAGAAAATATTTCCTTCAGACTTAAAATTATTATGGACCGCCAAACCATTTGATGATAATGAAGAGTTTATACAACTAATAGCTATTCAAGTTAACAATAGAGATGGAGAAGCACCTCTGGAAGGAGATGTTATTACTGATGCTTCCCAAGAATTTAGCCAATTTGGTGGTAGACCAGAAATTACTATGAGAATGAACTCTTTAGGGGCTAAAAGTTGGAAGAGTTTAACCAGAGACAACATTGGGAAGAGTATAGCTATCGTATTGGATGAATATGTTTATTCTTTCCCAAGAGTTAATGGTGAAATCGCTGGAGGAGTTTCTAGTATCACAGGAGATTTTAGCATTGATGAAGCTAAACTAATTGCCAATATCCTTAAAGCAGGTAAATTACCTGCACCTGCGCACATTGTTGAAGAAGCAGTAGTTGGGCCTTCTTTAGGGCAAGAAGCTATTAATTCGGGAATGAGCTCATTCTTGATTGCTTTAGTAGTGGTATTACTCTATATAATTTTTTACTATGGTAACTCCGGTATTGCAGCCGATATAGCATTACTTTCCAACTTGTTTTTTATCTTAGGAATTTTAGCAAGCACAAGCATTGCATTAACCCTACCTGGAATAGCTGGTATAGTTTTAACTATTGGTATGGCAGTAGATGCCAACGTATTAATTTATGAACGTATACGTGAAGAATTGAGGAATGGAAAAGGGATTAGGCTAGCTGTTAAAGAAGGCTACAAAAACGCTTATTCTGCTATTATTGATGCCAATGTAACGACAATGTTAACAGGTATTATCTTATGGATATTTGGTACAGGACCTATTGAAGGCTTTGCAAAAGTCTTAGTAATCGGTATTATTACTTCTTTATTTACCGCTATATTCGTAACCCGATTAGTTTTTGAATGGAGGTTAGATAAAAAGAAAAAGATTACTGTTGATACTAAGTTTAGTAAAGGTCTGTTCGAAAACTTGGATATTAAAGTAGTTGAAAGAAGAAAGATATTCTATGTTATTTCTGTTATTATCATTGTTTTAGGAATTGGCTCAATGATATTTAGAGGCTTTTCTTATGGGGTTGATTTTACTGGGGGGACTACTTATGTTGTTCGTTTTGATGAAACTGTGCCGGTTTCTGATGTTCGAGATGCACTGGGAGAAAGCTTTATCTCTGAAGATGGCGTTAAACTTACACCTGAAATTAAAGTATTTGGTGCAGTTAATCAGCTAAAGATTACAACAAGCTATTTGATTGATAGCTTTGATAAGGGTACAAACGAATTAATTGAAGAGAAACTTAATGAAGGTTTAGCTACCATGGACATACTTTATGAGATTATGAGTTCTCAAGTAGTTGGTCCTACTATTGCTGATGATATCAAAAAATCTGCATATTGGGCAGTTGGATTCTCCTTATTGATAATGTTCCTATACATCTTCTTTAGATTTAGAAAATGGCAATATGGTTTAGGAGCTGTTTTGGCAATTATGCATGACGTTATAATTGTACTTTCAGCTTATTCTATATTTTATGGCATTATGCCTTTCTCTTTAGATATTGACCAATCTTTTATTGCTGCCATTTTAACGGTGGTAGGTTATTCTATCAATGACACCGTAGTTATTTTTGATAGAATTAGAGAGTTCTTAGGGTCAAAGAGAAAGCGTAGTTACAAACAATTAGTAAATGAAGCGGTAAATTCAACTCTGGGTAGGACAATTAACACCTCCCTAACCACTATTTTTGTATTGACGATGATTTTTATATTTGGTGGAGAAGTAATTAGAGGATTTGCTTTTGCATTACTTATAGGGGTTATTGCTGGTACATACTCCTCTGTATGTGTAGCAACACCATTAGTTGTAGACTTTTCAAAAAACGAAGTAGAAGAACTAAACAAAGAGAAAGAAAAAAAATAAACCTTTCGAACCTTTTAAGTTAAAGTCCTGTTTTATTTTTAAATAAGGCAGGATTTTTTCTTTACTTTTGTAGCATGATATTCCTTCTATTTAATATTGGCGGCTCAGAGCTATTTATAATTATTCTTGCAGTTGTAATCCTTTTTGGTGCTAAAAGAATACCCGAAATTGCTAGAGGGCTTGGCAAAGGAATAAGAGAGATTAAAAATGCCACATCCGATATACAGGAAGAAATTAGAAGAACTTCTTCCGAGATCACTGAAAGGGCTGATGTTAATCAACCTAAAACCAAGTCTTCAAAAGATAAAAGCACAGCTGACTCAGCAAATTCTAGCAAGATTGAAGTAGAAACCGAAGAGCAGCAAGACCACCCTGAAAACACTGCTTTTAAAACCAAATTATAAAAGCTAACACAAGGCACTTTATTGCCTGTTTATTGCACAATATAAAAATTTTAACCTCTGCCTCTTTTTTGCATAAGCAAGCCAGTTCTTTACCTATTATTAAAGGAAATAATTATTTTATCTACTAACTATAAACCAAATTAGCTCATAAAAACCAACTCAATTTTTAAAAAATTATAAGTTAAACCTCAACAGCATAAAGTATGAAAGTGCTTATTTCCATTCAAATAGCACACACCTATTATCAGGATATAATAATCATGCAAAAAAGATATTTTTTTTTTAAATTTGAAGATTCAATTTATTCTATCTCATAGATTAAAGAATTCTTTTATATCATATAGGTTTAAAAGATTAAGGAAATAAAAAAAATGTTTATTTTAGCCCATACCTACAATAAAGAATAGATGCAAATGAAGTATACCACACTATTAGGATTATTGCTTTTTGTAATAATTGCCCCCATTCAAACGTATGCTCAAAAGAGTTTTTTAGATGATGCTGATCATGCTTTCTTTCAAGAAGAAAAATACCATAAGGCTATTGAAATGTATAAAAAGGCATATGTAAAAGAGTCAGGAAGGGACGTAAAAGCAAAAATTATTTTTCAAATTGCAGAAGCATATCGCCTAACTGACCTACATGAAGATGCAGCAGTATGGTATGAAAAAGCTATTGTTGCACAGTATCCTGATCCCATTGCAAGATATCGGTTGGGGGAGATGAAAATGCAGAGTGGTTTATATGATGAGGCAATTGTTGAATTTCAGAAATATTCAGCTTTAAATCCCAATGATTACAAAGGAGGAAAAGGAGTGAAATCTGCACAACAAGCCCAAGAATGGGGCGATAATCCTACTAATTATGTTGTAGAGCCCGTTGTACTTCTTAATTCAGAAGCTTATGATTATGCTCCTGTTTTTTCCAGTAGGAAAAATGATGAAATTGTATTTACCTCAAACAGAGAAGGAAGTACAGGAAGTAAAATTTCAGATGTTACGGGTAATAATTTCCCTGACTTATATTATTCCCAAAGAGATAGAAAAGGGCAATGGAGCGAGCCAATTCTTATTGGCGATGGTTCAAAGGAGGGGGTAAATACAACTCACTCAGAAGGTGTTGCCACCTTCAACTCAAGAAAATCTACCATGTACTTTACCAGATGTGAAGTACAAAAAAAGGACTATCAAGGTTGTCAAATATATTATGCTCAAAAACAAGGTCGATCTGGATTTGGAAAACCTGAGCTATTAGAAATTGCTTCCGATAGCGACATCGTTGCACATCCCGCCTTATCTCCAGATGATAAAATATTAGTTTTTGCTGCTGATTTTGAAGGAGGACAAGGTGGAAAAGACCTTTGGTATATCAAACAAATTAGTAGAAGAGAATGGTCAGAGCCCATTAACTTAGGACCAGAAATTAATACTCCAGGCGATGAGATGTTCCCATTTATTAGAGATAATGGAGATTTATATTTTGCATCAAATGGTCATGTTGGAATGGGCGGCCTAGATATCTTTGTAGCCAAACAAAAAGGAGAAGGCCAATGGGGGGACGTAATGAATATGCAAGCACCTATTAATTCAAGTGCCAACGATTTTGCTCTTGTTTTTGAAGAAAATGAAAACAAAGGTTTATTTACTACTTCTAGAGAAGGCGGTATAGGTAAAGATGATATTTGGGCCTTTTCAGAACCTCCAATTATTTTCATCTTAAGAGGTCAGGTAATAGACATAGAAACAAAAGAACCTATAACTGCCGCAGATGTCGAACTAACTGGAACCGATGGGACTTCTGTAATAGTTCAAACACGTTCGGATGGAACATTTGAGTTTGGTGATAAAGGAAATGGAGAGTTTTATATTAATGGTAATACCTCCTATTCACTTACAGTAGGCAAGCCGGATTATTATTTATCAGCAAGAGGTAAAGAAACTACGGTTGGTGTAGAGGAATCTAAAATTTTCGCACACCTCTATGAACTACAACCTATATCTAAAGAACCTATCAAACTGCCGGATATTCTTTATGATTTTGACGCTGCAACACTTACCCCCCAGGCAGAAGATTCTTTAGATTATTTATATGATATTTTAGTTGATAACCCCACGATTGTTATTGAACTACTTTCAAATACTGACTCTAGAGGTAGTGACTCCTATAACGAAAGACTATCTCAAGCTCGTGCAGCTTCTGCAGTAGCTTATTTAATTAAAAGAGGAATAGACGATGAACGTATGGTTCCAAAAGGAATGGGTAAAAGGAACCTTTTATATACAGACGCTGAAATTAATAGGCTTCCAACAGAAGAAGAACGAGAAGCTATGCACCAATTAAACCGTCGTACAGAGTTTAGAATTATTTCTACAGATTATGAGCCTAAACCAGAGATACCTGAAATACCAAAAATTGATGAGGAAGATATGGATGAAGAATATTTAGACGAGGGAGATATGGATGAAGAGTATTTAGATGAGGAAGATATGGACGATGATGGAGGAGTAATTGAGCAAGAAGATACGAATGAGATTGAAGATGGGGACGAAAATTAGTTAAGCAACAGTTAAACCAAAAACATCCATTTCCTTTTATAAATGGATGTTTTTTTATTGTAAAAAATGAAGAGTTTAGAAAAATATAACCAAAGAGGCGTATCTGCAAGCAAAGAGGATGTGCATGCCGCTATAAAAAATATAGATAAAGGCTTATTTCCAAAGGCATTTTGCAAGATTGTTCCTGATTATTTAAGTGGAAGCGATGAGCATTGTTTGATTATGCATGCCGATGGTGCTGGAACCAAATCTTCTCTAGCTTATATATACTGGAAAGAAACAGGAGATCTATCTGTTTGGAAAGGCATTGCTATGGATGCTATTGCCATGAATCTCGATGATTTACTATGTGTTGGAGCTACAGATAACATCACTCTCTCCTCTACTATTGGAAGAAACAAAAACCATGTACCTGGAGAAGTAATAGCAGCTTTAATAAATGGCACTGAAGAGATTTTAGCTGAATTGAGAACAATGGGAATTGGAATTTATAGTACAGGAGGAGAAACCGCAGATGTAGGCGATTTGGTTCGTACTATTATTGTAGATTCTACTGTTAATTGTAGAATGAAAAGAAAAGATGTGATTGACAATGCAAAAATTAGCGCTGGAGATGTTATCGTTGGTTTGGCTTCTTTTGGCCAAGCTTCTTATGAGAGTGAATACAATGGTGGAATGGGCTCTAATGGCCTGACTTCAGCACGACACGATGTTTTTGGGAAATACCTAAAAGATAAATACCCTGAATCCTATGACCATAATGTACCTGAAAAATTGATTTATTCAGGTAGTAAGAAACTAACAGACCCTATAGATGGAACTCCTTTAGATGCAGGGAAATTGGTATTGTCTCCTACTAGAACTTATGCCCCTATTATTAAAAAGATTTTAGACCAACACCGAGCCCATATTCATGGAATGATACATTGTAGTGGTGGTGCACAAACAAAAATTTTACATTTTATTGACCAACTTCACGTTATCAAAGATAATTTATTTGACCTACCCCCGCTCTTCCAACTCATTCATGAGGAGAGTAAAACATCATGGCAAGAAATGTATAAAGTCTTTAACATGGGGCATAGAATGGAAATATATTTACCTGAAAAATATGCTCAAGATATTATTGACATTTCCAACAGCTTTGGAGTAGCTGCACAAATTATAGGTAGGTGTGAAGTTTCTAATCAAAAGCAGTTGACCATCCGCTCTCCTTATGGTGAATTTAAATATTAAAAAATGAGTAGTCTTTTAGATAAATTATCCTCTATAAAAGATAGATGGAATGAAGTAGCACAATTAATTGTAGACCCAGATATAATAGCCGATATGGATCGCTATGTGAAGTTAAATAAGGAATATAGTGATTTAAAAGTTATTGTAGATGCCTATGAAGAGTACAAAAACATCCTTGACAACATAACTTCTTCCAAAGAGATTTTAACCCAAGAAAAGGATGAGGAATTTCGTGAAATGGCTAAGGAGGAACTCTATGGATTAGAAGCGAAAGTTGAGCCTTTAGAAGAAAAAATAAAACTTATGCTTATTCCCAAAGATCCAGATGATGATAAAAACGTGATTATTGAAATAAGAGCCGGTACAGGCGGAGATGAAGCTAGTATTTTTGCTGGAGACTTATATAGAATGTATACTCGATACATAGAAAGTCAAGGTTGGAAGCATGAAATAACAACGGTTCATGAGGGAACATCAGGTGGGTTTAAAGAAATTGGATTTGAAGTTTCAGGTACTAGTGTTTATGGTATTATGAAATATGAATCTGGAGTACATCGAGTTCAAAGGGTTCCACAAACAGAAACTCAAGGTAGAGTACATACTTCTGCGGCTTCTGTCGCAGTCTTGCCTGAGGCTGATGAAGTGGATGTCAACATTAATCCCGCTGATATTAAAAAAGACACCTTTAGAGCCTCTGGTGCTGGTGGCCAGCATGTTAATAAAACCGAGTCGGCAGTTCGTTTAACACATATTCCAACGGGAGTTGTTGTTGAATGTCAAGATGGACGTTCTCAAATAAAAAACTACGAAAAAGCACTTAAAGTCTTACGTACCCGATTATATGAGGCTGAAGTTGAGAAAAAGGAAAAAGAAATTGCAGCTGAAAGAAAATCACAAGTTTCTACAGGAGATCGATCTGCTAAAATTAGAACTTATAATTATCCACAAGGTAGAGTAACCGATCACAGAATTAATTTAACCTTGTATAATCTTGATGCAATAATGGGCGGAGACATTGGAGAGATTATTGAAGCTTTACAAATGGCAGAAAACGCTGAAAAATTGCAAGCTGGAATGAAAGATGAAAACGCTGTAGGATAAACCTCTTCTACAACTTGATTTAAAAATATTTTAAATGAATAGAGCAAAAATAATTGAAAATATTAGAATAAAGAAATCCTTCCTTTGTGTGGGTTTAGATACAGTATTGGATAAAATTCCAAAATTTTTATTGGATTTTGAGGATCCTATTTTTGAGTTTAACAAAAGAATTATTGATGCAACTAAGGATTATTGTGTAGCTTATAAACCCAACATTGCATTTTATGAGAGTCTTGGACCAAAGGGTTGGGAGAGCCTTCAAAAAACCATTGACTACATTCCAAAAGATATATTCACCATAGCAGACGCAAAACGAGGCGATATTGGGAATACTTCAAAAATGTATGCTAAAACTTTTTTCCAAACCTACTCATTTGACGCTGTAACGGTAGCTCCCTATATGGGCATCGACTCAGTTGAGCCTTTTATTCAGGAAGATGGAAAATGGGTCATACTCTTGGCATTAACTTCTAATCAAGGTGCAAGTGATTTTCAATTAGATGAATTGAAAAGTGGAAAATTTTTATATGAAAAAGTATTGCATCATTCTAAAAAGTGGGGCAATGAAAACAACATGATGTATGTTGTTGGAGCAACTCAAGCTGGAAGCTTAATCAATATCAGAAAAATTATTCCCAACCACTTTCTTTTAATCCCTGGAGTTGGAGCTCAAGGTGGCAGTCTTGAAGATGTTTGTAAATATGGTATCAATAAAGACATAGGTATATTAATTAATTCCTCTAGAGGAATTATCTATGCTGGTCAAGATAAATATTTTGCTGAAGCAGCTGCAGAAAAAGCAAAAGACATTCAACAACAAATGCAATTATATATTCAATAAAGGAGTAATGACCTTCACTTATTGTTAGTTTTTTTTTATAGAACATTCCAACAATCATCTTGAAAATTAACATAAATGCGCTATATTTGCTTTGAATTATGGCTAATTCAATAAAATTATTAAACACAGAAATCTATGAAAACTTTTATTAAAAAAACATTTAATTTATTTAGTATCGCCCTTTTTCTTTTTGCTTTTTCAGCTTGTGAAAAAGATGATGTAAAACCCAGAGATCCCGGCAATGGTGGTGGAGGTGGTACGGTTGATAACACTTATGTACTCAAAGGGAGTATTAATAAAAAAACGATACTCACCAATCATAGAAGTGGCTGGGATTATGAGGTTCAAGGTTCCCTTACCATTTATGATGAATTGATTATAGAAGAAGGAGTAGAATTGCGTATGGCTTCGAATGCTAGAATTACCGTTAAAGGAGAGGGACTAATTAATGCTGTTGGAACAGCAGACCATCCTATTACTATTAAAGGTAATGCTTCCTCAAGTGGATATTGGTATACAATTATTGTTGAGTCCAACAATCCAGATAACGTATTTGACTATGTTTCTATTTCTGATGGAGGTGGCGAATCATATTATAGTAATACATCAGTTTACATTGGAGGTAGTGGACAATTAACAATAAAAAACTCAAGCATTTCAAACAGTAAAGGCTATGGCTTATATACAGATGGGAGTATTCCCAATTTTAGCAACAACACCTTTAGTAAAAATGGGGATGCCCCAGTAAGAATTAATTTCTCTAGGATAAGTGATTTGGATGCCTCCTCCAACTATGCAGATAATAACTACAACAACTATATACATGTGGCTGCTGCAAATCTCAACCAGAATCAAGAAGTACAAAGCTTGAATGTTCCTTATTTTATCAATGGGAATTGCTACATAGATGGTGATTTAACACTTAAGCCAGGGGTGGATTTCTTAATGGCATCTACTGCTAGAATTATCGTTAGGGCGAATGGATCATTTAACGCTGTTGGTACAAATACAGAACCAATAACTATTAAAGGGAAAGCAGCCTCTGTTGGGTATTGGGATGATATTATTTTTGAAAGTAATCACCCTAATAATGAATTTAAACACGTTACTATAGAAAATAGCGGGAAGTATGATTATTATTATAACTCTACTATTTATGTTTCGGAAAATGCAAGTTTAAAAATCAACGATTGTACTATTAAGGATAGTTATGGATGGGGAATTTATGTAAGAAACGGTGCCAATATGGATCCATCTACAAAAGTAGATCTAGAAAATGCTAACTCATTTAGCAATAATGCAACCGGTTCAGGCTTTAATTGTAGCGATAGCCCCTGTAATGTTTACATGAATTAAAACCTGAATTTATATTAAAACCTCTACACGCCAAACTATATATAGTTTGGCGTTTTTAATTATAAGATAAATCGGCCTACAATTAGCAGTTATCTTCAATGGATTATAAAATTAAAGAAGTAGTATAATTTATAGCTTTTTCGTTTTGATATCTTATTAGCTTTTTCTATCTTTAGAGGCTAATAAATACATTACAATATTCCAAACCAAGGTTTACTTCTTTTAATAGGCTTATCCAACAATATAAAGAATAGATTAAAAGTAGAATAACCAATAAATCTTTAAAATTATAAACTATGAAATCAAGAACAATAAGATCTTTAAGTTTCTTAAGTGTATTTGCACTTGTATTTGCTATCTCTTGTAGTAAAAAAGAAGAAGAACCACCTCCTCCTTCTAATCCTGGCGGGGGAACAGGAGAAGAAGGAACCACTCCTATTGTATATGAAAATGATATTAATACCGCTGTTGTATTTACCAACCACAAAGACGGTGTAGATTATGAAATTTGTGGAAACATTGTTATTTCTGCAAAACTTGAAATTGAAGAGGGCGTAGAAATTTTAATGTGTGAAGGCGCTAGCATCACATTTAATGAAAATGGTGTATTAAAAGCTATAGGTACTGCTTCAAACCCTATTACTATAAAAGGTAAAGAAAGTAGAAAAGGGTTCTGGGACTATATTAGCATAGCTTCCGATAGTGCTAATCTAATGGAATATGTCAACATTTCTGATGGAGGAAACAATTATAAAACAAACGACCCTAATACTAAAGCAAGCGTTTTTATACTAGGTAGTAGCAATAAGTTTGGGCAATTAGGAATTAAAAACTCAAAAGTTTCTAATGGATCAGGAACAGGAATTATTGTTGAAGAAGGTGGTTTACTTTCAACTTTTAACAACAACACTATTACATCAGTAAGTGGCGCTCCTATTCAACTTCCTTTTTCGGCTGTTGGTGCATTAGATGAAGCATCAAGCTATGATGGAGCAACAGAAAAGTACATAGATGTTACAGAGAGCAGTACAATTTCAGCTTTAACGATAAAGAAACTAGAAGTTCCTTACCTAATCAACGGTAGAAACTGGATTTATAACCATACCCGAATTAATGCAGGAGTGGACATTATTATGGGGGAAAATGCTAGATTATTAGTTGATAAATATGCCTCATTAAATGCTGTAGGAACAGCCAATGACCCCATCACTATTAATGGAAAAAAAGATGAAGCTGGATATTGGGACCTTATTCGTTTTGAGTCGGATGATGCTAGAAACCAACTTAAATTTGTAGAAATAAGAAATGGTGGAGGATATGGGCAATACGACTATGCTACTATCTACGTGAAAGGAGATGCCGGTATAGAAATTACAGATTGCGATATTAGCAACAGCTATCAATGGGCCCTATTCGCAGAGGCTGGTGCTAATTTAAATCCTGCTGAAAAAGCCGATATAGAAAATCAAAATAACTTTTCAGGAAATGGATCAGGGGTTAATGCTACCTGTAACCAAAGAGATTGCAACGTATATATTGAACCTTAAATTTATATCAACAAAAAAAGCTGCCCCTACTTAAGGGCGGCTTTTTTGTTTTTTACGATTAGTATTATTCTATAGGTTTTCTCAACATGGAATTGCCTAACAGAAGATATACCAAGGGTATTAAAATTGGGAAAGCTAATGAAAAACAATCCAAACAATTGACGTTAACGTATATGTGCCATGATTTTTATTTTTTTTAGAAACTATTACCAACAGTAATAAACCTAAGTAAATACCAAAAAAATAACAACAAACACTTTTCTCAACTGTTAAACTCATGCTTCACTTCTCCATATCATAAATACAAGCTGTGTATATTTGCAAAACAAAATTTTAAAGTAGAAAGATGTTTATTACGAGAAGAGAGCGCTTTAGCGCAGCACATAGATTATCAAAAGAAGATTGGAGCGATGAAAAGAATTGGGAGGTATTTGGAAAGTGTTCAAATCCCAATTGGCATGGGCATAATTATATTTTACACGTAACTGTAAAAGGAGAAGTAAATCCAACTACTGGTTTTGTAGTTGATTTATCCAAATTGGGCGATGTGATTAAAAAGCATGTAATCGATAAATTAGACCATAAAAACATCAACATTGATGTAGATTTTATGAAGGGAAAAATTAGTTCTACTGAAAATATTGCCATTGCAATTTGGGAACAACTCGAACAACCAATAGTTGATATTGGTGGACAAATACACTGTATTAAACTTCAAGAAACGGAAAACAATTATGTCGAATATTTTGGAAAATAAAAAAATCAGTATAAACCATCAACAAGAAGGATACGAACGCCTAGACACATACAACGGCGAAAAAGTTAAAACGCTATCCTCCCATTATTCTAGCATTATCACAGAATTAGGTGAAGATATAGAAAGAGAAGGTTTGCTTAAAACCCCAGAAAGAGTAGCAAAAGCGATGCAATACCTCACTCATGGTTACGATGTGGATCCTGCAGAAATCCTTAGAAGTGCAATGTTTAAGGAAGATCATAAACACATGGTTTTGGTAAAGGATATTGAAATATACAGCATGTGTGAACATCACATGCTCCCATTTTTTGGAAAAGCTCATGTTGCATATATCCCCAACCAATGGATCGTAGGATTAAGTAAAATACCTAGAGTGGTAGACGCTTTTTCAAGAAGGCTTCAAGTTCAAGAACGCTTAACAGATCAAATTAAAGATTGTATTCAAGAAACTTTAAAACCCCAAGGAGTTGCTGTAGTTATTGAAGCCAAACATTTGTGTATGCAGATGAGGGGAATACAAAAACAGAACTCAGTAACCACCACCTCTTCTTTTACGGGGGCATTTGAAAAGGATAGTACAAGGAAAGAATTTATTCAGCTAATTTCAGCTAATCTTTCCTAGGCTGACAAATATTCCGTTTTTAATTTTGGGCACTATTTATGATTAACTTTATTAAACTTATATTTAAATAAAATGAATAACAACTTAAATCCTTTTAACATTAATCCAACAAGAGCTGAAGAACAGCAAATAGGTGAAGCCTCTCTGTCCAAAACATTCCTATCCAATGTATTTACCTACATGACAGGTGCTTTAGCTATTACAGGTGTTATTGCTTATTGGTTTAGCACCTCTGCAGATCTAATGAGTTTGTTAATTAATCCAGAAACTGGGGGAATGAACATGCTTGGAATGATAGTGATGTTTGCACCCTTGGCTTTCGTTTTAATCATGTCATTTTCTTTCAATAAGCTCTCTTCCTTTTCATTATTGCTCTTATTTGTTATCTATTCGGCACTAATGGGAGTAAGCTTGAGTTTTATATTTTTAGCCTATACTTCTGCAAGTATTTCCACCACCTTTTTTATAACTGCCGGAACTTTTGGAGTTATGGCTTTCTTGGGTTATACCACTCAACAAGACTTAAGCAAATTCGGCTCAGTTTTAACCATGGCTGTCATAGGATTAATCATCGCCATGCTGGTGAATATGTTTATGAAAAATGATATGATGGACTATATTATAAGCTGTATAGGAGTTTTAATTTTTACAGGATTAACCTCCTATGATGTGCAAAAGCTAAAAAATATTGGTTCATCCTCTGAATATGGAACAGAATCAACCAACAAGTTAGCCGTTATGGGAGCATTAACTTTATATTTAGACTTTATAAATTTATTTTTATTCCTCTTAAGATTGTTTGGAAATAGAAAATAAGAGACCATTATAAAAAATTATACCACAAAAATTTTTAAAAATGAAAGCATATGTATTCCCAGGTCAAGGGGCACAATATATAGGAATGGGGAAAGAGCTTTATGAAGAACATGAAGAAGCCAAAAACCTATTTGAAAAAGCTAATGATATTTTAGGTTTTAGAATAACTGATATTATGTTTTCTGGAACAGAAGAAGAGTTGAAGCAAACTAAAGTTACTCAACCTGCCATTTTCTTACATTCTGTTATTTTAGCCAAGGTATTAGAAGATCGTTTTCAGCCACAAATGGCAGCAGGTCACTCTTTGGGTGAATTTTCTGCTTTAGTAGCTTGTGGAGCAATGAGCTTTGAAGATGGTTTAAAACTCGTTAGCCAAAGAGCAAATGCCATGCAAAAAGCTTGTGAGGTTGAACCTTCAACAATGGCAGCTATTTTAGGAATGGAAGATGAAGATGTAGAAAGAATTTGTGCAGATGTTCCCGGTGTAGTCGTTCCTGCCAACTATAATTGTCCAGGGCAATTGGTTATTTCAGGAAGTATTGAAGCAATAAATAAGGCTTGTGAAAAACTTACGGAAGCTGGGGCAAAAAGAGCTATAAAGCTACCTGTGGGCGGAGCGTTTCACTCTCCTCTAATGGAGCCAGCAAGAGCAGAACTTGAACAAGCTATAGAAAATACTGAAATTATAACGCCCACTTGTCCGGTTTATCAAAATGTGGTAGCTAAAGGAGTTAGTAATCCAGACCAAATCAAAAAGAACCTCAGCGCCCAACTTACTGCGCCTGTTCGTTGGACTCAAACCATGAAACAAATGATTGCTGATGGCGCAAAGGAAATGATTGAAGTTGGTCCTGGGAAAGTTCTTCAAGGATTAGTTAAAAAAGTTGATCGAAAATTTAAAACATCTAGTGCCTTACCATAATGCTTGATTTTAACAATACAGAAATTGCTTTTTCTAATAAAAGTGATTTGCAATTGAAAAAGGCCTTTAGGCTTTTTAAACTAATGTCTAAAGGCTGGCTAATTAAATTAGGAACTCCTTTTTTAAAATTAGCACTCACACTTAATCTGCCGGTAGAGGGTATTATTAAATCTACAATTTTTGAACATTTTTGTGGAGGAGAAAGTATTGAAGATTGCGAAAGTAGAATTAAAGAGTTAGGAGACTTAAATGTCAAAACTATCCTAGACTACTCTGTAGAAGGGAAACAAAGAGAGGAAGATTTCGACCAATTTTTAGGGAAAGCTTTAGCTTCCATAGAACGTTCTAAATTGGACGCCAATGTGCCCTTCTCTGTCTTTAAAATGACTGCACTTATTCCCTTTGACCTTTTAGAAAAAGTGTCGGCAAGAAAGCAATTAACAGATAAGGAACGAATGGTTTTTCTTAGAGGAAGAAATAGGGTAGATATTATATGTAATTATGCTAGCAGCTCCGGCATTCCGATTATGATTGATGCAGAACAAAGTTGGATTCAAGATGCTATTGATGAAATTGTCTTAATTATGATGCATAGATATAACCGTGAAAAAGTTTATATCTACAATACCATTCAATTGTATCGACACGATAGAATGGAGTATCTCAAAAATTTATATCAGCAATCTATTGATGAAGGTTTTTATTTGGGAATAAAGACCGTTAGAGGAGCTTATATGGAAAGTGAACGTGCAAGAGCAAAACGCAAAGGATATCCCGACCCTATTCAAATTGATAAAGAAGCTACAGATAGAGACTATAATGCCGCCATGAAGTTCTGTATACAAAATAGAAAGCGAATTGCACTTTGCCATGGATCACATAATGAAAAAAGCTCCTATTTATTAACTGAATGGATGAGAGAAAAAAACATCCCTAACGATCACCCAATGATTCATTTCTCACAACTCTTAGGAATGAGCGATCACATTAGCTTCAACTTGGCTAAAGAGGGTTATAATGTAACCAAATATGTCCCTTATGGACCCGTTAAAGAAGTCATGCCCTATCTCATACGAAGAGCTAAAGAAAATACTTCAATTGCTGGACAAACTGGAAGAGAACTTAAGTTAATTACTACAGAACTTGAAAGAAGAGCTAAAGCCTCTAAATAAACGGATTTATTAATTAATAAAAAGGGATGATGTATTTGTAAAATAATGAATAAGAATTATTAACCTCAACCGGTACTGGTTCCTCTACGTTTAAATAGTAATTTTAATCATTATGCAAATATTATCTCGTTCATTTATCATTTTTATTCTAACATTTTCTATTGGGAGTTGTACTGCCCAAAATAATAACACCCCCTATACCGCTGGTAAAACCTTTTCTTTTGAACTTACTGTTACTGATTCCATGAATACTATTTTAATAATGGATACTCTAGATGTACTTATTAAAAGCAAAAGTATAATAGGCGGTATCTTAGGAATGAATCAGGCCGAATGGAGTTCTACAAAATTCCCAAATATTAAAAATAAAAGAGGAATTAATTTAAAAGAAGGCTTTGCAGAAATACAAATGCCTTTAAACTACAATTATCTAGAAAATGAAAACATAGTAATTGCAGGCTATCCTTCTTATTCTGAAGATATGAAAGTAAAACATTCAACACAATCTGAGCATTATTTCGTAAAAGGTTATGGTAAATTAAAGGGATTAAAAATAGACCAATATTCAGAAGTTATGGATTCTGTAAAAGTGTTTTATAAAGACAAAGAGCGCTTATGTAAGGTAAGAAAATATAAAAACATCAGCCACATCAAACAATTTGGGCAATATCATTTAAAAACTTATTATGATATGGAGTATGGTTTTATTCAAATGCTTTTTCAATATCCTAATGGAAAAGAGCTCAATTTTAAATTAATTGAAATAAGATAACTGCATTTTCATTCAGTTATTATCCGAAAAATATCAAGTTGCTTTATGAACTCAAATGAGCTTAAAGAAATTTTAGAAGATAACTATAGAAAATTCCACCAACCTTTTTTTATAGAAGACGACCCCATTCACATTCCTCATTTATTTACTAAAAAGGAAGACATTGAAATAGCTGGATTTTTAACTGCTACCATTGCATGGGGCCAACGAAAATCTATTCTTAAAAGCGCTCATAGAATCATAAAGCTTATGGATGGTGCGCCTTACGATTTTATTTTAAACCATCTCGAAAAAGATAGGGCAAAGGTATTTGGCTTTGTACACCGAACCTTTAATGCAGATGATTTGATTTATTTTTTTGCTGCTCTACAGAATATTTATCATAACAAAGGTGGATTAGAAAAGATCTTTCTTCATCCTCAAGCTAAAAGTATGAAAGAACGACTGGCTCACTTTCGAACTATATTTTTTGAATTAGATCATTTACAGCGCACTGAAAAACACATTGCTAATCCATTTAAAGGCTCTGCAGCAAAAAGGATTAATATGTTTCTTCGTTGGATGGTTCGCCCTTCAGATGCCGGAATAGACTTTGGGATTTGGACTAAATTAAAACCAAAAGATTTAATGATTCCTCTAGATGTTCACACTTCTACTGTTGCTAGAAAACTAAAACTTTTAGAAAGAAAACAAAACGATTGGAAAGCTGTAGAAGAGTTGACTAATAATCTCAAACTTTTTGATGCTAATGATCCCGTTAAATATGACTTTGCACTTTTTGGAATGGGAGTTTATGGTCTTTAAAACTATTTAGCTTGTAAAGCCAACTTATTAATTACTGGGTTGGCATACATTTTTAAAAATGTTTGGCGAATTATGCTTTGATCTCCTCCTATTTCCTTTAATCTAGAGTCCATATAAAGGATAAACTTTTGTTTTTGTTCATCCGTATAATGGGCTGAAAAATCATTGTTATTATTCATCAAATCGAAGGCGATATAGTTGGTATTCATTAAGTGATAAATTTCATGAATTTGATTATCTATAGCCTTAACAATTCCATTAAATATTTCTTTGCGATTTTTTAAAACTTTCAATTGCTCTAATTCCTCGTTGATGGATTTACCAAAGCTAACCACAACTTTTCCTTTATAACCTTCAATTCCCATAGCCATATGCTGCATATCTTCTAAAGGAGCTTTTTCATACTTCTCTCCTTTTTCCTTGCTAATCAATTCTGGAATAACCATAGCATCACAAGGATTGTATTCATAAGAGATTGCTACCGGGCAAATATTTAAAGATTGAATATTCTCAATTGCTGTATCCATAGTACCTCCAAGATTAAACATCTTAATAAGAGATTGACTGGTTCTATCATCACCATCTTTACTTCTTCCTGACCGTTGTGCAATCCAAATGGAGTTTTTCTTTTTGAGAATGGTATAATTGATATAATTTGAAAGCTCAATTGAAGCTTTTACTTTTTCTTCTTTTTGAACATTCCTTTTTACGATAAAAGATTTATTGAGCTTTACCAAATCAACTACCCAAGGAATAATCATCAAATTATCTCCAATTGCAATTTCTGCCGTATCAAAACCTTGATTATTTAATACATAGTTTAATAAAGCAGAGTCCAATACAATATCTCTGTGGGTAGAAACAAATAAATAGGGTTCCCCCTTCTTGATGTTCTCAACTCCTTTAAAATTTATAGCATCGCTAGATTTTTTCATTAATCTTTTAAAGGTCGGTAGGATAATTTCATTTTGGAATTGCTGAATATCTTTAATATTCTTAGCCTTAGTTTCAAATTCCTCATAAGGCAATTCCGGATAAATCTCTTCAATGATTTCCCTAAATTGATTAGCCTTTAATAATTGCTTAACCATTTTAGGAACTTCTTTGTCGTAATAGGGTCTTATTTCATCAAAATTCATTGTTTTGCCTTAATTTTATAATGCTAATTTACCATTTCAATGAAAATCATAAAAAAAGAAAACGTATATAAAGGATATTATCAATTAAACCGTCTTCTAGTAAAAAGCACCAAAACGGGCAAATTTAGTGAATTAGAACAATTTGCCACGCCAAACGCTGTAGCAATATTAATATATAATACACAAAAGAACAAAATTGTTTTGGTTGAGCAGTTTAGAGCGGGTGTAGAAGGGCAACTAATAGAAATCGCTGCAGGGAAAATTGATGATAAAGACTACTCTCCTATTGAAACTGCCAAAAAGGAAATTATAGAAGAAACGGGTTATATCGTAGATAGCATCATACCCATACATGAGTTTTATACTAGTCCCGGCCCAATGACCGAAAAAATGTTATTGTATTATGCTGAAGTAAGCAAGCAGGTGAATTCTGGTGGAGGTTTAAAGGATGAAAATGAGGAAATCAAGATTCTTCATATTAGTCCCAAGAAATTCGAGGCAACTAGCTTTATGGATGCTAAAACCATTATAGCTCAGCTATATTGGAAGTTGCTTCTAAAAGTTTAAAACTCATTTACTGCTTACAATTTGTAGACCCACTACAGAAATAATTAAGGTAGATAGAAAAAACAACCTCCAGAACGTAATAATTTCTCCAAAAAGTAAGATTCCAGCTATAACTGTTCCTATTGCTCCAATTGCTCCCCAAACTGCATAAGCTGTTCCCACAGGAATAGCATGTTCTCCCCCCATAGATTTATAAAGCAAATACATACTTATACTCACACAAATAATGAAAGAAGCAATCCATATCCAAAACTCTTTGCCATTACTTTGTTGTGCTTTACCTAGGCTAATAGCAAATCCTGTTTCAAATAACCCTCCAACAAATAAAATAATCCAATTAATATTCATTCTTATCATTTTAGGTATTAAACTTTATATAAAAATTAAAACGGCATTTATGGCTTGAATTCAGATTGTTAATATTCTTTGATTTTTTTTAACAGACTTTTTCTACTAAACTGTATTTCATCATAAAACAAACTAAAGAGCAGTATAGCTGCTGCAACAAAAAGTGAATTAAGCTCCCAGCCAACTTCAGAATAGAAGAATCCACCTGTAAGACCCCCAGAAAAGAAAAAGAAAATGATATAAACCCTTAATTTAATTTTAGATTTAATCCATTTCATTCTTATTGAACTTTTGCAAAAAAATAATTGAGAGAGTTCTATTCCCAAGTCAGTAAATAATCCTGTTAAGTGAGTAGTACGAACGACAGCATCAGAAATCTTAGTAACGCATGAATTTTGCAACCCCATAGCAAACAGCAAAGAAGAAGCTATTATTTCTGTTCTATACTCTAGTTCAAAGTTGCTTATCAGAGCTATAGAACTTAAAATAAATATTTCGACCGCTATGGGAATTAAAAAGACATTTAGTTTTTTATTAGTCCTAAATTTCTCGATAATATAACTTGAAGTAAAAGATCCGGATAGAAAACAAAAAATATAAAAAAGATATATGGTTCCTTTCCAAAACTGAAGGTTAGAGGCATCGTGAATGAAAAAAGCAAAATGCCCAGTTACATGAGTAATCATCTCTTTTATAGCAAGGAATCCAGCTACATTAACTATTCCCGCAACAAAAGAAAGGAATATTGCTATCAATAAATTATGCTTATAACTTCTACTTCTCCCCTGATGTTTAAACATATAAAGACTATTTAGGAAGATTCAGGTAGTGCTTGAATGCTTAGCCATTCATCAACAGACTGGATACCATTCGTATTGTCAGTCAAAACAACCAAAGTATCTTTATTCTCTATAGCTGTAGAACCATTAGGAGTAATGTAACTTCCATTTCGCTTAATCATAGCAATGATTGCGTGTTCTGGAAAATTTAAGTCGACTATTCTTTTTCCTATAATACCATATTCTTCAACAACATCATACTCTTTCATTGCTGTTTTTGGGATATTCAAAATTAATTTATCTGATTCTGTAACAATCTTTTCGCCTGCTGGTAATGCCATATCCAACCATTTAGCAACAACAGATAAGGTAGTCCCTTGAATTAAAACAGAAGTAACAGAAATAAAAAATACAATATTAAAAATTGCATCGGCTTTATCTATACCTGCCAACAATGGATAGGTTGCAAACACGATAGGTACAGCACCTCTCAACCCTACCCAAGAAATATAAAGTCTTCTTTTTAGCTTCATTTTAAAGAAAACTAAACTTATAAACACACTCAAAGGTCGAGCAACAATAATTAGGAACAAAGAAATTAACATTCCAACCCCAAAGTATGGCAACACCTTAGAGGGGAACACCAATAGCCCTAGCGTAAGGAATAAGACAATTTGCATAATCCATGCTAGACCATCATACATTTTAAGAATGGTTTTTTTATGGATTAAATCTTGATTCCCAAGGAATACTCCACAAATATAAATGGCTAAGAAACCATTTCCTCCAAAGAAATCTGTTACAGAAAACGTAATAAACATCAGGGATATACCTAATACTGGATAGAGCCCTTCATGTCCTAGCATGATTTTATTTATAATGAACTTACTTAGTTTTCCAAAAGCAAAACCTGCTATTGCTCCTAGAATCATTTGCAGAAAGAACATGGGCACCACAGAAACAAAACTCGCATCTTGGTTAACCACTAAAGTTAAAAACAATATCGTTAAAACATAAGCCATAGGATCGTTACTTCCACTTTCAAGCTCTAAAGTTGGTCTTAAGTTTGATTTAAGGGCAATACTTCTGGAACGTAAAATTGAAAATACTGCAGCAGCATCGGTAGAGGAAACAATAGAACCTAATAACATACTCTCATAAAATGTCCAACCGGTTAACCAATAAATAAAACTACCTAAAGTAAGTGCAGTAAGCAGAACACCCAAAGTGGAGAGAACAACCCCTTGTCTTACAATTGGTTTAACAGCTTTCCAAGAAGTTTCTAACCCTCCAGCAAATAAGATAAAGTTTAAAGAGACTACGCCAATAAATTGCGCCATTCTAGGATCATCAAAGTAGATTCCTCCTATTCCATCTGCACCTGCTAACATTCCTATTGCTAAGAATAATAACAGTACAGGGACCCCATACTTATATGAAGTTCTCCCTACAATTGTACTTACAAACAATAATAAGGATCCAATCAAGATTATATTTTCAATGGTTAAGTTCATAGAGACATCTAAAAAATAGTTTTGCAAAAATACACTTTCACTTTGTTATAAATGTTAGTAACTGTACTTTAGATATTAAATCTAAAGTTAGGATATAAGCTTTATACCAGGTAAAATCAAAATAAATTACAAAGATTTAACAGATTAGCTCTATAAAAGTCTTTACTTTTATTGAAATAATAATTGTCAATTCAACAAATTAAATCATACTCTAAGAAGTATTAGCTTTTTTTTATATACCTCACTAGAGTAGTAAACTAAATAACTATGAAAAATTTAATCCCCATTAGTGGAATCACTTTATTCTTTATTGTAGCTCTTAGTTCATGTAGTCCAAAGTATTATGCACCAAATAGACAGAATGTCCCTTTACTTTCTAAAAAAAATGAAGCAAAAGCTGAATTATCTACAGGAAATGAAAGAATAGGAATACAAACTGCTATGGCTATTACTAATCAACTGGCTATTCAACTTAATGGAGGGATATTTAAAGAGTCAGATGATAATAATGACAATAAAAATAACGGCTCTGGTTATTTAGGAGAAATTGGCTTTGGTTTTTTTAAAGAATTTAGTCCAAAATGGATTGTAGAAACCTATGCATTAGGAGCCTTTGGAAGTATGGAAAATCATTTACCTTCTACAGTGGATAAATATCCAAATACTAAAGGAGACATTTATGCAGATCTATATAAATTCGGACTTCAACCAAGTATTGGGTATAAATCTAAATACTTTGATGCCTCCTTCTCCACAAGAATCTCAAACTTAAGGTACAATAATATTAAAGGCGACTTAATATATAGAGACGAAGTTCAGGCAGAATATCTAAAAAACAATAGTTCCACTATGCTTCTAGAACCTGCTATTACTTTAGCAGTTGGATATAACATGGTAAAAGTTGAAGTACAATATGGATTAAGTCTTAACCTAACCAACAATAATTTTAGGCAAAAGCATACTTACTTTGGGCTAGGTTTGAGTCTAAGATTAGGAAATAGTTTTGATTAATAACAAGTCGATATAACGAATTCATTGCGTCCAGCGCTGATAGACTCTAGGCTATGAATTTTATAATTAAATGATATCCTACTGTGGTAGTTATTTTAAATTAAAAAGAACAATCTATTTCTCAATAGTTTCTTGGGTTTCTTCCTCCATACTGTCACGATAAAGTTTTCTTATTACAAATATTCCCAATAACAATAATAAAACAGAACTTGCCCAGGTCGTTACTTTTCCTATTTCGTAGCTTACAGGATCAAAAATAAACTCTAATTCACCCTCACCAGCGGGTAAATTCATACCTCTTAAAATATAATTCACTTTTATATGCGGTATTTCTTCTCCATTGAGGTATGCTTTCCAGCCTTTATCGTAATATATTTCTGAAAAAACAGCAAACTGATCTGTTGATGCTTTGTATTCGTAAACCAATTTATTAGGTAAGTAAGATTTTAAATAAATTGTATTATTTGGATTTGTTTCGTAGGCCGTTGATAAAATAGCTTTATCTTCTTCACGCACTATTACTGTCGTTTTTGGATTAAATTCTCTGACGGCTAAAATTTCTTCATCTGCATTAGGAACTATCTTGTAATTATCAACGAACCAAGCATTCCCAAGTCGATATGGATTTTCCACAAAGGTCAGTCTTTGTCCTTGCTCTGCATTAACAGCACCAATAACATATTTAGCATTTAACATATTAGCCACATTCATAGAAGGAAGAAGTTGTTG
>CAZKFN010000022.1:0-26955 GCA_964552035.1 uncultured Flavobacteriales bacterium | reverse complement strand
ATTATCTCATCAGTAATCTGACCGTAAGTTTCTACCCCTAATATTAAGGGTTCTCTAATCGCTGCTTCTTGCTGCATTCTATTTGATTTTTAAGCTAAATTATTTTTTTCTATGTTTCTTACTTTTACTTGATAGTAAACATTCGCATCGGTTCCGATTTCTTCAATCACTCGGAAAGAACGATCGCTAATACTTTCTTTATGAACTTTTGATTCTGTATCATTTAAGTCACCAAAAGTAATCGCGTTTGTTGGACAAGCTGATGCACAAGCTGTTTCAATTTCTCCGTCTAGCACCATTCTACCTTCTTTCTTAGCTGTTAGTTTACCATCTTGTATTCGTTGAACACACATACTACATTTTTCCATAACGCCCCTTGAACGAACAGTAACATCAGGATTTAATACCATTCTACCCAAGTCATCTTGCGATGGGTTTAGATCTGCAAATTTTTCTAGATTTTTATAGCTAAACCAGTTAAAACGTCTTACTTTATAAGGACAGTTGTTAGCACAGTATCTTGTACCAATACAACGGTTATAAGTCATTTGATTTAGTCCTTCGTTACTGTGTGTAGTTGCCGCAACTGGACAAACTGTTTCACAAGGTGCATCGTTACAATGCTGACACATCATCGGTTGGTGAACAACCATTGGGTTGTCTTCTGGTACTTCTAATTTTCTATAAGAACGATCTGATTTTGGCAACTGCTCCTCTGCACTACTAAAGTATCTATCTATTCTTATCCAATGCATCTCTCTAGACCTTCTTACTTCGTCTTTTCCAACCACTGGAATATTATTTTCAGAATTACATGAAGTTACACAAGCCCCGCACCCTATACAAGCATTTAAATCTATGCTCATTCCCCAGAGGTGACCTGCACGATCTCTAATGTCTCTATTCCAAATTGTGACATCCTTTACATTTCTTAATCCAGCATGAGTATGAAGTTCATGCGCTGGATTATAATCTTCTTTAGAACCATTAGCATAAGTACTCCAATCCGTTTCCTTAACGATGGAGTCTCTACCCATTATTGTATGATGGGTTTGAGTTGTTGCTACGGGGTAGCTTTTACCAGCTGATTCAAAACTTACTTCTGTTGAGTAATTTGAAGGATTATTTTTAGTTGAAATAGCAGGATATACATTAAATCCTATTACTTCATCCTTTTTACCAATTACTTGACCATATCCAACAGCAACACTTAGGGTTCCTCTTGCTTGACCTGGTTGAGCAATAACAGGCACACCTTTAAAAGTAGTCCCATTAATGGTAATATTTATAGTGTCTGCATCTTTTTGTTCTCCATATTCTGTAGCAAAGCCATTTTCTCTAGCGTCGCTTGGATTCATGGCAATGTAATTATCCCAAGTCATTTTAGATACGGGATCTGGCAGCTCTTGTAGCCAAGGATTATAAGCATGATTTCCATTACCAATCCCTACTTTTTGATAGAATTCAATCTCCCATTCTACAGATGCTGGTTTTGGCAATTTGGATGCTGCAGCATTTATATCTGCTCCAACTGAACCCTCTTCTTGATTATCTGTTGCTTCTTTTATAGTAGCAGCGGCATAATATCCTTCATGAAGGGTATTAATCCAGAAATCTTCAAATCCAATTTCTTTAGCTATTAATGATTTCCAATTCTCCTTAATGTAATCGTGATAACTCCCTGACTGTTTAGTCAATGCCATTAAAGTATCTTCCAATTGATTCGTATCAAATAATGGTCTAATGGTTGGTTGAGCTAATACATAATGTCCTTTTACTGGGTTATAATCGTTCCATGCCTCAAGATAATGATGAGTAGCGGCTAGAAAAGTGCTCTCAGCTGTAGTTTCATTAGGCCTCAAAGAGAAAGCTACAGTAGTTTTAACCTTTGCCATAGCTTCTTTAAACCCTTTTTCTGATGGCATATTATAAACAGGGTTAATACCAGAAGTAATTAATACCCCTACCTTTCCTGCTTTCATATCTGAAATCAACTGATTTACTTCGGCATCTATTCCTTTATTAAGGTATAGAGGATTTTCAATATCTAGTGTATTTCCGTAATTCCCTAATAAATTATTGATTTCATTAACAATTATTTGAGTAGAGGCATCATTTAATCCACAAAGTACGATGGATTCACCTTTATTCTTTAGTAAATGATCTGCGGCTTGTTTAATCCTTTCCTCATACTCCGTTGCTACTGCAGAGATTTTCTGACCTCCTGTTTTAGCAGCAATTTGATTGTATAAAGAAGCAACGATAGCAGCATGTTCAGAAGGTTTAACAGGAACTCTAACATCTGCGTTGGTGCCGGTTAATGAAAAACTACTTTCAAATTGAAAATGTTTAGACATCCAGCCTTTGGTTGGCCTTCTACTTTCTCCATATTGAGAAGTTAGCGCAATTGAATTAGGGAAACTATTTAAGAAATCTGCTCCAATACTTACAATTGATTTTGTTTTTGTTAAATCATAGTTAGGTAGAGCGAGTATCCCAAAAGATGCTTTATTCGCCTCTAGCATTCCACTGTATGATATTGCATCATAAGTTACATGTTGTACATCTCCTTCAGCAAATTCCTCTTTAAATTTATCGATTAGTCGAAGTGTAGAAGGGCTATAAATAGAAGCAGTCATTAATCTTACTTTCTTACCACTACTTATCGCGTTTTCAATTTGTTTTCTAAGCGTACTGTTGAATTGTCCCCAATTAACAATCTTATCACCTATTTGTGGTGCCTTAAGTCGTTTACCGTCATAAAGCTCTAGTACAGAAGAATTGACTCTAGCATTAATTGCACCTCTGGTAAATGGAGATTTTTTATTTCCATCAATTTTAATAGGTCTTCCTTCTCGGTTTTTAACGACAATTTCAACGTAATCGTGGCCATCCGAAAAAGCGGTTGCATAATAATTAGGAACTCCGGGTTTAACCTTATCTGATTTAACCAAATAAGGAATCGCCTTAACTACTGGAGCTTCACAAGCTGCTAACGATGCTGCTGTAACTCCAAAGCCGAGATACTTCAAGAAATCTCTTCTTGTTGTATTCGAACTTTCTAATGTGTTTTCTTCCTCCCCAAGAAATTCCTCCACAGGGATGTATTCACTAAATTCTTTATGTTTTACCTCTTGAAAGACAGGAGAATCATTTAACTCCTCAATTCCTTTCCAATATTTTTTATTGTTTGACATAAGATCCTCTTCTACTTATATAAATCCTAATAATGACATTTTGCACACTCGATTCCTCCAAGCTCTGACACTGTAATTTTTCCGTCCTTCATAAATTCTTCTCTCAGCTTTTCGGGCAATCTTTTATGAATTTCATCGTAGTATCCGTTATTCTCCATTTGAACTTTCGTTTCACGATGACAATCTACACACCAACCCATTGTAAGTGAACTGTGCTGTTTACCTACTGTAAAGGTTTCAACTGGTCCATGACATTCTTGACATGCTATTTTCCCCACCGTTACGTGTTGAGAGTGATTGAAGTAAGACAAATCTGGAAGATTATGCACCTTAACCCATTTGATTGGTTTTTGATTTGACCCATAGGTTTTAGTTACTGGGTCAAAATCCAATGCAGCATATATTTTTGCAATTTCTTCTTCTCCATATTCAGGTCCTTCAGTAATATAGGTATGGCAATTCATACAAGTACTTGCAGAAGGAATACCTGCAGTCTGGCTATTTCTTGCTGTGTTGTGACAGTAGTTACAATCAATCCCATTTTCTCCAGCATGTAATTTGTGAGAGAACTTAATAGGTTGTTCAGGTTCATATTCTGTATAAACTCCAATATTTAAGGCAGCATCCCAACCTACCTTAAGAACGAGCACTAAAATCACCATTGCAATCAGTGCAACAATAGTTTTATTTCCCTTTATCCAAGTTTTTAAGGCGGTCCACATTGATTCTTGTTCAGGGAGCTCTTCACCTTTCCTTTTTGCATCAACTAATTTTAGTGAATGCTGTACCGTTCTTAAGATAGACACTAAAACGAGCAATGCAAGAACCACAGCTAAAATTATATAGGTTGTTTGAGAGCTATCATCAGCTTCTTCTGCTTCATCAACAGTAGAAGAAGCGCCAGAAGACGCAACACCATCACCTTCAGCTGATGCTGCATTAATCTCATCCACCCATGCGAAAATTGCATCAATCTCATCGTTATCAACAGGCTGAGGAGGCATCAATAATTTATTAAACTTCTCAAATATCTCAACAGCTTTAGGTTCTCCAGACTCAATCATTGAAGGGGAGTCTTTAACCCATTCGTAAAGCCATTCCATATCATGTCTATCTGTTGCACCTGCTAGTCCTGGACCAACCAATTGATTTGAACCAGAACTGTGACATGCAGCACAATAGCTTTTAAATAACTTCTCCCCGTCTTGTGAATAAGCATTGGATGGATTTGTTCCAAAAATCAATAGAAATGAAAACAGCCCAAGTGAAAACGCTCTTAATCTTGTATATATGACATTCATTTTTAATCAGTTACATCAATTCTTAACAATAATATCTTAAATTATTAGCGACAAAGGTAATAACAAGAACCAATCTTAAAAGCAGAAATGCACATTTTTAGCCTACTTTATCCCAATTTAGAAACGTTCTAAATAACATAAATTAACAAGATGAGCGTTTAAGCTTAAAATCAGATAAGAAGCGAATAGTTCTAAAATAATCTTTACTTACTTTTGTATTTTATACTAATTTATAAATCATGACAAGAAGTGATTCTATTTTTTTCATTGTTCTTTTTTTATGTTTCCCATTTATTATCAAAGGTCAAGTTGAAGTTCTAAAAAAGGATAGTATATTTCAAAAAGAGGATAGCATAAAAGCAGCTGATTATTCATCCAATTTAAAGAGCACTCAGATTGAGATAGAATACAATTGTCTTGCTATTGAAGCTTCTAGAAATGGAGAAGGAAACAACAGCTTTGGCAATCTCATTGTCAATCAGGATAAGGGGATTGAAGAATTAAGCCTCCAATATATTAAAGAGAAAAAAATAATAGGATATAAGATTCAAATTTTTTCTGGACATTCACGTTGGGAAGCTTCAAAAGTAAGAGCCGACTTTATTTCAGAAAACCCAGACTTTCCTACCCCTGATTTAATATATCAATCTCCCAATTTCAAACTTAGGGTAGGTAATTACAAGAGTCGTTTTGAAGCAGAAAAAAAATTAGCACAACTAAAGGAACATGTTTCCTCAGCTTTTATCATAAAGGATCAAATCGATGGTAGGATTAAAGAGTAAAATTTAAGATTTTCGTAAAAGTCTTTACTTTATTTTTATATTTTTGCCTTGCATACATTTTACCTAGCTCTGTAGTTCAACGGATAGAATAGAAGTTTCCTAAACTTTTGATTCGGGTTCGACTCCCGGCGGAGCTACACAACCAGCATTTATTTTTTGTCAACAGAGTATTTCCCAGCTCCAATAATCGCAATAGTTATAAAACCAAATAAAAATAACAAGGGTTTTTCTTTAGTTGCAAAAGAATCAGGCCAATGATGAATAAACCCTGCAACAAACATTGTTATAACAATAGGGATTGTAGCTAACCTCGTTTTAAACCCTATAGCAACTAATAAGGGGAAAATAGTCTCTGCAATTGTTGCAAGAATTAAAGAAAACACTGCTCCCATTCCCAAAATACTTATAAATTGAGGATCTTCTGAAAATAAGTTTTTTAGTTTAGGAATACCATGGTTAACAATCAATAAGGAACTAAATGAAACGCGTAAAATTAACTGTCCAAGATTTAAATCTTTCATATCTATATTTAAAAATAAAAGCGAACATATGAATATTTCTTAAGTCTTGGTTTATACAGTTTATAGAACAATGTTAAATAGTCTATTTTTTATAATTTATTAGGTATTTATTTTATTCAAGATATTAACTAACTTTGATGTCATGAAAAAGGCATATTCAATTTTATTGATGGCATTCCTTTTTATTAGCTTCTCTAGTATAGGAGAAAACAATAAAATTGATTCTTTAATTATTGAAATACAGCAAGAGAAGGTTGACTCCAATAAAATTAAATTATTGGATAAGCTTACTTGGAATTTGATGTTCTCACAACCCGACACTGCCTTACAAATAAGTAAAACAGCCCTTAAGCTAAGTAAAGGCATAAAGGATACCCTTAAAATTATTGATGCGCTTAATAGTATTGCCACAGCACATGCTGTAATGGGTGAATATTCTAATGCTTTTCAATATTTTAATAAAGCTAGGGAAATTGCCGAATTGAA
The DNA here is from genome assembly GCA_964552035.1 of uncultured Flavobacteriales bacterium. Taxonomy (GTDB): domain Bacteria; phylum Bacteroidota; class Bacteroidia; order Flavobacteriales_E; family Vicingaceae; genus CAZKFN01. Next base: position 20,668 of record CAZKFN010000022.1, on the reverse strand, counting down.
AAACATGGCAAAAAGTTTATCTAAGATATACAACAACCTTGGATTAGTTCAATGGTATAGAGGAGAATTAGATTCGGCTATTATCTTATATAATAACGCTATTGAACAATACAACATAGCGCTCAAACAAGATGATAAAAAGCAAAATATTAGTGTAGGAGTAGCCAATACCAACAATAATTTAGGTTTAATCTACAAGAGTAAAGGAGAAAAGGACTTAGCCATTGAACATTATGAAAAAGCTTTATTTATTTTCGATTCTTTAGGCAGAAAAGATATTAGTGTAGCCAACACGATCAACAACCTTGGTGTAGTTATTTATGAAAAAGGGAATCTACCCTTAGCCATGGAGCATTATCTAAAAGCGCTAAAAATATATGAGAATGTCAATGACCAATCGAGTACACATGCCAATACACTGGTTAATATTGGAAACTTATATAAGGAACAGGAAGAATATGATGACGCTTTAAATTACTATAGGCTCGCTGAGGCTATGCAAAAGAAAATAAGTAAACAATCGGTAGCTTTAGCCAACACTTATGGTGCTATTGGAGGAATATACACCAATTTAATAGAAGAGGAAAAGGCCATTGAGTATTTGAAAAAGGCACTAGAAATTCAGGAAGCTGTAGGTGAAAAGACTAACGGTATGGCTGAAGTTTTACTAAACCTAGGTCAGCTGTATATGGATAAAAGGAAAAACTACATACAAGCTGGTGTTTTTTTCAATAGGGCTTTGCAGACTTATAAAGATATTGGAGACAGGAGTGGAATTGCCACTACATACTACTATTTAGGATTTCTAGATATTAAAGAGGGCAATTATACGCAAGCCATTAGCAAGTGTAAAAAAAGCTATCAATTTTCTCTAGAGCTAGATTTATTAAGGACAAGGCAATTGTCTTGCGAGTGTTTGGGAATTGCATATGAAAGTAAGAATAATCCTTCCAAAGCCCTATTTTATTATAAGCTTTTTATTAACAGTAGAGATAGTCTTACTAATAGGGAAAATACCAGAGCAATTACTCAAAAGAAAATGCGTTACGAATTTGAGAAAATCCAATATCAAGATAGTTTAAAAAGGGCTGAAGAGGCCAAGCTGAGGGCATTGGAGAGAAGGGAAGCTGATTTAAAAAAGGAAGAAGAAATTAAAAGGCAACGAACCTACGCTGTTTCAGGAGGTATTGGTTTTATTTTGATGTTTGGTCTAGCTTTTGTTCTATTTAGGGGTTATCAAAACAAACAACGTTCAAACGATATTATTTCTGCACAAAAGGCTGCTGTTGAACGGCAAAAATTTGTGATTGAAGAGAAGAACAAAGAGATTCTAGATAGTATTAGTTATGCACAAAGAATACAAAATATTATTTTACCTGACCAAGCGCTTTTAAATGAGAAACTAGGTGAAAACTTTGTCTTTTTTCGACCTAAAGATATTGTAAGTGGAGATTTTTATTGGTTCTCTCAATATAATGATGACTTATTCTTTTCAGTTATTGACTGTACTGGGCATGGAGTACCGGGAGCATTGGTAAGCATTGTTGCCAACAACAGTTTAAACCAAGTGCTAAATGAAGATAAAATTAAGATTCCTGCGGTTATTTTAGATTATCTCAACAAACATGTTGAAGAGCACTTCTCCTCCACTTCTGGATCTATTAATGACGGTATGGATCTAGCGTTATGTAAGCTCAACCGACCAAATATGGAATTAGAATATGCTGGTGCTAACAATCCCGTTTATATCATTAGGCATTCTCCTATAATTGACAAAGAGTTGGAAAAAATTACCAAACGAATAATGATTTCTAAAGACAAAAACAAGGTGCTTTATGAAATTCAAGCCGATAAACAGCCAATAGGAAAATACGAATATAGAAAGCCCTTTAAAAACCACAAGATAAAAGTGCAGGAAGGAGATCGGGTGTATATCTTTTCCGATGGCTTTGCCGATCAATTCGGAGGTGATAAGGGGAAAAAATACATGTATAAACCTTTTAAGAAATTATTAATGGATAATTCCTCATTAAGCATGATAGACCAAAAGAGAAATTTAGAAAAGACTTTTGACGATTGGAAAATGGATATGGAACAAGTGGATGATGTTTGTGTAATGGGGATGATAATTTAAATTAAAATTCTTTTTACCCTAGTACCTATTCTACACATCGCTTCATACGTAATTGTATTCATAGCTTTTGCGTATTGGTGTATGGATTTTTTACCTCCAAATAAAATTACTTCTTCTCCATCTTTATAAGCATCTTCTCCCAAATCGACTAAAGTTAAATCCATGCAAATGTCTCCAATTGTCGGATAAAGCTTGCCATTTATTTCAACTTCCCAATTGCCATTACCTAGAATTCGACTAAACCCATCTGCATAGCCAACAGCAACTGTTGCAATATGGGTTTCTTTGGATACTTTTCCAGAACGAGAATAACTCATGGTAGCTCCTTTAGAAACCCTTCTTGTTTGTAGAATCTTTGACTTAAAAACTCCTATCTCCTTGGTTTGCTTGAGTATTTCTTTTACACTTGACCCTCCATACATTCCAATTCCCAATCTTACCATATCGTATTGGAATTCGGGGAAACGAACAATTCCATTACTATTCAAAGCATGTCGCATACAATCTGAGGGCAAGTATGCTTTTAATTCTTCCCAAATCGCATCAAAGCATTTAAACTGATTCAATGTATAAGCATCTTCTGTTCTCAAATTGCTTGCACTTAGGTGAGTCATTATTGATTTTACTCTCCATTTTTTTTCGTCTTTTAAGATAGTAATCAAATCCGTCAAATCCGCTTTTTCAAATCCCAGCCTATTCATACCGGTATTAAATTTTAAATGAATAGAACAGGATGGAATAGATAATTCTTTTGATAAAACTTTCTCCAAACTTTGCAACTGAGCTAAATGATTAATTTCAACCTCTAAATTATATTTTAAGATTAGAGAAAATTCCTCTGTCCTTGGGTTTAGAATCACAATAGGCAATTTCACTCCAGCCTGCTTTAGCTGAATTCCTTCCTGAGTTTGAGCTACTGCAAAATAAGCAGCTAATCCTTCTTTTTCGATTAATTGAGCAATTGCTGTTGCACCATTTCCATAGGCAGATGCCTTAACAACGGCCATTATTTTAGTTTCATTTTTTAGTTGTTGACTAAAAAACTTTAAATTATGAATCAAATGAGCTGAACTAATCTCAAGTATAGAGGCATTATTAGACAGACAAATAGAAGGGGAATTACTCATTTAAATAAATATTAGAAATATTAAAGCCAAATTATTAAATAATGCATATCCTCAAAGTTTAGATTGATAATTATATTAATTGACCTTTAAACTCTACTTTTGTAAGGATTTTATCTTTTAACAGATGATTTAGGTTTAGGCTTTGAAAAACCATTTATTTGAAAAACATTAAATTTGAGTTTTGCAAATGCAAACATAATCACATACATCCAATCGAATTATGAAATACAATAAAAAACGAGAAGAAATTTCTGCTTTAATTGACAATCTAAAGACTCATTTTGACAGACTATCCAAAGAAGAAATACCCATGCTGGAATTAAGCGTAATTCTTTCAAAAACAAATCGATTGGCAGAAAAGATTGCTATTTTAAAACATGAACTTTCTACAGATCAATCTGCTGGCTTTTGGGGAAGTGAGGATTTTGCTTCAGAAATGGACGATTTGCCCTCTATAGAACATAAAGAAAGTAAACTAACCAGTACAAAAAGAACCGTTATTGCAGATCAGGAAATTAAAATTCAAAAAGATAATATTGCGGAAGGACAAGTACAAGCTGACAAAAAGTTAATTGAAACCCCTATAGAAGAAAGTCAGGGAGTTGATACTACAAAAGAAGAAAGTCAGACTAGTCAACCTGAAAATATAAAAGAGTCTCTTTCTGTTGAAGAGGTTATAGAAGAAACTTCTATTCAAACCGATGCTAGCTTGCCTGACTTAAACGAGCAATATAATGAAGAGGATGACCCTAGTTTAAGTGACCAATTAAAAAGGCAACCAATAAATGATTTATTAACTGCTATAGGTTTAAATGAAAGGTATTTATATGCCAATGAGCTTTTCGAGGGAAATATGGAGGAATTTAAAAAAGTTATTAACGAATTAAACACTAGAGAAAACCTAGAAAGTGCTCAAAGCTATATAGATAACAATCTTCTTATTTCCTACAAATGGGATAAAAATAATGAGGTGGTTAAAGCCTTACTTTTATTGGTAGAAAGAAGATATCTTTAAGATAATTAATTTTATAATTCTTTTTTTATTGAATATTTTTATATGTATTCGCTTAAAGTAAGAATTGACCTTTTAGTTTTATAGTTTGCCGATTATAAAATAGCTGTTATCATTTTCAGAATTATCTACTATCTTAGCTAATCGTATTATATATAATGAATTTATGGCTCCCATTTTATTAAAAGGTTATCTTATACTGCTTAGTATATTTATTATAACTCAGCATACTCAAGCACAAAACATTGAAAAAGAATGGTCCATAGAAGATTGTATCAATTATGCCTTAGAGAACAACATACAAATTAAGCAAGGAGAAATTAATCAAGAAATTTCTAAATATGATGTGAAAGCCGCCAAATACAGCACCTTACCCTCTCTTAACGGATCTGCAGGTCATAGCTATAATTTTGGGCAAACCATTGACCCTTTTACCAATGAATTTGCCACAACTCAAGTACGCTCCAATCAATTTGCGCTTAGTTCCTCCATAAATATTTTTAATGGTTTTCAGACTATAAATACCATCAAGCGAAATCAGGCCAATTGGGAAGTCAGCCAGTATGAATTAGAAAAATTGAAAAATGATATTTCTTTAAATATTGCCAACCTTTATCTCCAAATTCTTTTTAACGAAGAGCTGAAAAAGAATGCTGACAATCAATTAGAAGTAACTGAACTACAACTAGAAAGGGTAAAAAAACAAGTTACAGCTGGTGCATTACCAGAAGGCGATTTAAAAGATATTGAGGCCCAACTTGCCACAGAGGAATTACGTCAAATCAATGCGGACAATCAGTTAAAGTTATCTATTCTAAACCTTCAACAAATCTTACGAATAGAAGCCTCCAAAGAGTTTAAAATAAAGTCTCCCAATTTAGACCACTTCAAAGGGGTTGCAGAATTAATATCACCTGCGGTGCTTTATGAAACAGCGGTAAAAATCATGCCGGAGATAAAGAGTGCTGAGTTTAAGCTCTTTAGCAATAAAAAGTCGGTTCAAATTGCCAAAGGGAATTATCTTCCCTCCCTCAGTTTTTCTGCTTCGATAGGAACTGGATTCTCTGGAAATAACAAAGAACTTATTCGCTCTATTATTTTACCACCTCGGCCAACAGGAAGCTTTACAGCTAGTGGAGAGGAGGTTTATGCCCCTTCGAGCATTCCTATATATGAAACCAAAGTATTTAGAGAACAGCTGGGCGACAACTTAAACCGTTCCATAGGATTTAGACTTAACATTCCTATATTTAATAATTTTGGAACAAGGATAAATGTTCAAAAGGCCAAATTAAATGTGCAACTAGCTGAATTGGCAATAGAGGATAGCAAACAAAAATTAAGACAAAACATAGAATCTGCTCATACAGATGCCGTTGCTGCTCTAAAAAGATATAAAGCAGCAGAAAAATCAGTCGAGGCCCTGAAACTATCCTTTCAATATACACAAGAGCGGTTTAATGTTGGATTATTAGATTCCTATAATTTCACCAATGAAAAAAACCGATTGAATGATGCACAATCTGAGCTTTTACAAGCCAAATTTGAATACATTTTTAAATCAAAAATTTTAGACTTCTATAGAGGAGAAGCCATAAATCTTAAAGCAGAATAAAATGAAATCAAAAAAATGGATTATTATCCTAATTGCTATTCTCACTCTACTTGTTGTAGTTAGTGTTATCAAAAGTAGCTCATCTACAAATACAATTAAAGTAAGCAGTGAAAAGGCAGCTCTTAGAACTATTGTAGAAACTGTTTCAGCCAGTGGGAAAATTCAAGCTGAAAAGAAAGTGGAAATCAGCTCTGACGTTTCTGGTGAGATTATAGAAATGCTGGTTGTAGAAGGGCAAAATGTTGAACAGGGGAATTTACTTTTAAAAATTAATCCTGATTTAGTTACCTCAGCTTTAAATAAAGCAAAAGCTTCTCTCAACACTTCAAAAGCAAATTTAATGGGTACTAAGGCAAGATTAGCTCAAGCAGAATCTCAATTTCAAAATACAAAAGCATCCTATAATCGAAATGTTAGTTTATATGAAAACAAAGTTATTTCCCAAGCTGAGTTTGATGAAGCTAAATCGAGGTATGAAGTAGCAAAGTCTGAAGTTTCCTCAGCTAAAGAAAGTGTAGAAGCCGCAAAATACAATGTAAAAAGTGCTGAAGCAACTTTAAATGAGGCCGAAGAAAACTTGGGGAGAACTTCTATTTATTCTCCTATGAATGGTACCGTAGTTAAAATTAATAACGAACAAGGAGAGAGAGTTGTAGGAACTGCACAAATGGCAGGTACTGAAATACTTAATATTGCAGATTTATCGGTAATGGAAGTTGAAGTTGAGGTGAATGAAAATGATATTGTGAGAGTAAACATAGGCGACACTGCAGATATAGAAGTAGATGCTTACAACAATGAAAAATTTAAGGGTATAGTTACCAAAATCGCCAATTCTGCCGATGTTAGTGGCAGTGGAGCAGAACAAGTTACCAACTTTGACGTGCGAGTAAGAATCGATTATGATTCTTACAAACACCTTATTAAAGACAGCTTAAAACAAGTATCGCCATTTCGCCCTGGAATGTCTGCTAATGTTGATATACGAACTAAAATAGCTAAAGACATTGTCAGTGTTCCCATTCAAGCAGTAACCACAAGAGTTATTCCTATTGATGAAGCGGATACAAACAAATCTAACCTCGCTTTTGAAAAAAAAGAAGAATGTGTATTTATGGTTAAAAATGGAGTAGCGAAAATAGTAGCCGTTAAAACCGGTATTCAAAATACCTCTCATATTGAAATCATAAAAGGTTTAGATGAAGGAGATGAAATTATAAATGGCCCCTACACCGCAATTTCTGAAACTTTGAATGACGGCAGTGAAATAGAAATTGTAGAAAAAGAGAATCTATTTACGGCAACTAAAAAATAAAACTATGTCCTATATCCTATGCATTGAGTCAGCCACTAAAATGTGTTCCGTTGCACTTTTTAATAGTGGAACATTAATTGACTTTAAAGAAATTGGAGGTATCTATAGTCATGCAGAAAATCTGGCTGCATTTGTAGAAGAATTAATGCAAAGGAATCAACTGGAGTATTCAGCGTTAAAAGCAATTGCAATAAGCAAAGGCCCAGGCTCCTATACCGGTTTAAGAATTGGCGTTTCTCTAGCTAAAGGTCTTGCCTTTAGTTTGAGCCTACCTTTATTAGCTATTGATAGTCTTAAAAGTATGGCTTGGGCTGCTTGTCAAAAAAAACAAAATGAAGATAGCTATTATTGTCCCATGATTGATGCTAGAAGAATGGAGGTATACAATGCGGTCTACGATAAAGATTTAAAAAAAATTCAAGCTATATCGGCAACAGTTATAGATGAAAATAGCTTTAATGAGCTGCTTCAAGAGAAAAAAGTTTATTTTTTTGGAGATGGGGCAGATAAATGTAAAAACAGTTTAAAACATCCTAATGCGATATTCATAGAGATTCTTTCTTCAGCACGTTATATGGGCGCGCTTGCTGAAAAGGCTCTTCAAGAAGGAAAAACAGAAGACATTGCTTATTTTGAACCTTTTTATTTAAAAGATTTTATCGCCAATAAACCTAAAAAATTAGTTTAAAAAAACTATAACTCCTCAGCTTTTAAAATTCTAACCTGCTTTCCTTTTAGTTCCTTTAATTGTTGTTGGAAAACCTCTTCATTTAAAGCCTTGCAACCATCAACAATAATGTTAGTTCTAAAGCCCTCATTAAGAGCATCCTTAGCAGAATAATATACACAAACATCGCCGGCTAACCCACAAAGGTATACTTCTTTTACTCCTTTTCCCCTAAGGTATTCTGCCATAGCAGTAGATTTTAGCTTTCCATTATCATAAAACCCACTATAGCTATCTATTTCTGTAGAAGTTCCTTTTCTAAAAACTACTTCTATCTTATTTTGATTTAAACGTTCTGAAAATTCCGCTCCTTTTGTTCCCTGAATACAATGATCCGGCCATAGGGTTTGTTTTAATCCTCCTAAGGTCGTTTGATCAAAAACTTTAAAACCCTCATGATTGGATGCAAAGCTTTTATGATTAGCTGGATGCCAATCTTGCGTAGCGATGATCAACTCAAATTTAGATTGAATTTGATTCACTATTGGGAATATAGCATCGCTTCCTTTTACTTCTAAAGACCCTCCTGGAAGAAAGTCATTTTGTATATCGATTAAAATTAATGCTTTCATCTTTTATTTTACTTTATATTCTTTTTTTAAGCTATTCCTCAATGTCTTTAATCCTTCACTTATGCCTACTTTATAAACATGTGGATTCTCAAATCGCTTATATTCTTGGGGCAATAAGGCCAAGCGTCTTTGGGAAAATCTTTTAATCTCTTTCAAATCTGAAACTAAATTAACAGCTTCCCCATTTTCCATAACTAAATGCAACATAGACTTCGCCTGTATTCCTTTTGTAGATTTACTTTTATGCATTTCAAAAGGATGAGTTAATACATCAAAATCTTTTTCTTCATCTAACACTATACCGTCCATTCCATAAAAGGTACCGTCGGGATTATACAATCTTTTTAGGTTCTTTTTTCCTGGTAAAGTAACTTTTTGAATGTTTTCGGATACTTTTATACGCGGTTTTCCATCAGCCATAGCTAATTTATAAACCCCATCTAATGCAGCATTCGGTTTTCCAACTACCAAATCGGTACCTACTCCATAAATATCTATTTTAGCTCCCTGTTCTTTTAAACTTCGAATCACATATTCGTTTAATTGATTAGATGCTGCAATTTTCACTTCAGGAAACCCTGCTTCGTCTAATTTTTCTCTAGCCTTTATAGATAAATATGCCAAATCTCCACTATCTAAACGAATGGCTCGCAATTGCTCGCCCCTTTTTCTCATTTCGCCAGCAACCTGAATGGCATTTGGAATTCCACTTTTAAGAGTATCGTAAGTATCTACTAGTAAGGTTGTTTTTTTAGGATGTGCTTGAGCATATTTTCTAAAAGCAGTTAATTCATCCCCATACAATTGTATAAAAGAATGTGCCATAGTTCCTTCGACAGGGATATTGTATTTCTCAGCTGCATAAACATTACTTGTGGAATCAAATCCTCCAATAATGGCTGCTCTAGCTGCTAAAATCCCACCTAGGGACTGCGCTCTTCGCAAACCAAATTCACTTAAAATGCCCTCTTCAGCCACCCAGCGAATTCTTGAAGCTTTTGTTGCAATAAGAGATTGATAATTGAGGAAATTTAAAATGAAAGTTTCTACCAATTGTGCCTCAATGGCATTTCCCTCAACTCTTAAAATCGGTGCAGTTGGGAACACCACTTCTCCTTCTCTTACTGAATAGATTTTCCCCTTAAATCGAAAATCCCTTAAATAGTTTATAAACTTTTGATGGAATCCATTGGTGGATAAAAACTCAAGGTCCTCTTCTGTAAAGTGTAATTTTTGAAGATTCTCAAGAACTGTTGCCAGACCTGCAAAAATCACATATCCTCCATTAAAAGGGTTTTTTCTAAAGAAATAATCAAATATTACAGGCTTATTTTGTAGCTCATCATCAAAATAAGCTTGAGCCATGGTTAATTGATATAAGTCGGTATAGGTAGCAGATAAATTAAAGTCCATGATAGCGTGAAATGATTCTACACTTCAAAGTTAATCATTCTTCTTTCTCCCTTTCTTTACCTCTGGAATAATGTAACCTTCACCCATAAATTCAACCCAAGTTCCCAAATAAAATCATGACTTTTAATTGGAATTATAATTATTTCTCTTTGAGCAATTTTAATTATTTTTTAACTACATAAATAGATTGTAAATAAGTACTACTATTCTTACCGTCCGACAACTGCATTCCATTGCCATTCTTCCATAACTTTGCCGCCATATGATTATTATTGGTGTAAGAAGTACTCATATTTTCTGTACCTGCAACAAACACCTCCCCATCCACTACAAAAATTGAACGAGGCTCAGCGATTAGTGCATTACTGCTTTTGTGCAAATCAACTTTCACTAGATTTTTCCAATAGAATTGATTATTTTTATCTAAGGTGTATATATCGTTTCCTTCCACAAAAACCTTATCTAATTTCAATGTTCCTGGTACACGAAGCACTATAGAATCATTTTTCCAAATGGTTCCTCTCTCTCGCTCTTCACCTCCTACATTTTCGTAAGTCCCTACAACATATACGTCCCCATTCTTAACGAAAATATCGTTGGCTTTAGAATGGTCATTAGAGTGTGCCAATTGTACTCTATTGCCATTTTTCCAATAAACTGCTGTTAATCTACTTGAAAATGAATTTTTTTGTTCCCAACCACAAACATATACATCTCCATTTTCTACAAAAATAGAAGTTGTCCATGTATCAATAGAGGAATCCCCTAAAATCACCATTTTATCGTCTGTCCAATACGCAAGGACATATTTGTCATTTACTCTGAAATATCCTGTAATATATACCTTGCCATTTTCTACAGCCATAGCAGTGACCTTGTCCACAAAAGTTTCATCATCTGAGAGGAATTTAGAAACTCCATTTTTCCAATAGGTTACTCTGGTCTTATTGCCCACATAACTATTCCCACCAACATATACATCCTCTCCATCCACAAAAATGGATTTAGCAGCAGAAGACAACATTCCTTCAGTATTTAATTGAACTTTAGAGTCATTTTTCCAATAAATTGCTTGAACTCCCATTTCTTCTGTTTCTTCATGGCCTGCCATATAAACATCGTATTTATCGTTAAATAAAGAACTTCCAGAAACCGGACCACCATTAGAAGAACCCTCATTATTATCCTTTTTACAAGCAAAAATAAAAGCAAAAAGGCTTAGTGCTAATAATAAATTTATAATTCTTAATTTTTTCATAGTTGTGTTTTTATTAATTATTATGCAAACAAAGGTATATTAATTTTTATTTTTAACAAATTTTTATATCGAATCCGTTTGAGAGATTTTTTTGGCCTTTCTTAAAATTTGTCAAGTATAATCCTACATTTGAAGCATTATAAAGTTGTTGATACACATAAAATCATGAAAAAGGTAATTTTTATAGATACCGTACATCCCATTCTTTATGAAAGATTAGAAAGTGCAGGATATCGTTGTGAATGGAAAAATAAATTGAGCAGAGAAGAAATTTTACCACTACTTAAGGAATATGAGGGAGCAGTAATTCGCTCTCGTTTTATATTTGATCGAGAGGTTTTTGATGCAGCCATCAATTTAAAATGGATAGCCCGTTCAGGAGCTGGTATGGAAAATATTGATAGAAGGATTGCCCAAAAGAGGGGTATAAAATGTTTTAATTCTCCTGAAGGGAATCGAGATGCTGTAGCAGAACATGCCTTAGGAATGTTGCTTTCACTTTTCAATCATCTTTCTAGAGCCGATCTTGAAGTCCGAAAAGGAGAATGGAATAGAGAGAAAAATAGAGGAATAGAATTAAAAGGTAAGACTGTAGGTATTTTAGGCTATGGATTTATGGGGAAGGCCTTTGCTCAACGTCTGGTTGGTTTTGGAGTCAATTGCATAGCTTATGATAAATACAAGAATAATTATAGCGATGAATATGTACAAGAAGTAGAGTTAGAAGAATTTTATCAAAAAACAGAAGTGCTGAGCATACACTTACCTTTAACTGAAGAAACAAATCAAATCATCAACACTACTTATTTAAATCGCTTTGCTAAAAATATTTATCTTATTAATACGGCAAGGGGTAAAAATGTAGCTACACAAGATTTAGTTGAGGCATTAGAAAATGGCAAAGTAGTTGGCGCGTGTTTAGATGTTTTAGAATACGAAAAACATTCTTTTGAAGAATTGAATGCCAGTGATTTACCATCTGCTTTTCAATATTTAAGAAGTTCTGATAAAGTTATCCTCAGTCCACATGTTGCAGGCTGGACGGTTGAGTCTTATGTAAAACTCTCTAGCTTTTTGGCTGATAAAATTCTTAACAGCTAAACTATTATTTTAACACAAAGCGAGCAGTATTTCTACTTCTTTGTTCAACTAAGATGATTTTATTTGTAGTAAGCTCTTCAATTACTTCTTCTTCATAATGTCGAATGGTCAATAATTCCACCTCCTTATTATAAGTTACATCATAATCTTTTTGGAGTTCTTCAATTAGTTTATCAATCTTAGGATGTTCATCATCCACACAAACAGAAAAACTAAGAGCTGAATTTTGCATCAAGTTAATGGTCACTTTATGTGCTGCAAAAATATGGTAAATATGACTTAATCGATCCTCTGTTATAAACTCATAATCACGACCGGCAATGGAAATTAAGATTTGTTTCTTTTTATAAATATAAGAAGGAATTAAGGAGTCTGCTGCCGTATTGTTATTAATTAAGCTTCCCCTATTCGAGGGGTTAAAAAAAGATTTAATATACAGTGGAATATCTGCCTTATGGAGGGGTTTAATAGTTTTAGGATGAATTACTGAAGCACCGAAATAAGCTAATTCTGCAGCTTCGCGATAAGAGATATTGTTTAGTTTAACGGTTTTATTAAAATATTTAGGGTCTGCATTTAACATCCCTTCCACATCTTTCCAAATGATAACTTCTTCAGCTTTTAGTGCTGCAGCCAATATAGCTGCTGAATAATCCGAACCTTCTCTACCTAAAGTAGAGGTATAATTTTCAGATGTTCCAGCCATAAAACCTTGGGTTATTATAATTCCTCTCGGGTTTTCTTTAAAATACTTTCCCATAATATTTTGTATGGCATTATTGCTGTATTCCCAATCGACTTTTGATTTTCTATAGGTATTATCCGTACGAAGAACATCACGAACATCAAGCCAACGATTAGGAATATTGAGTTCTTTTAAATAAGCACTAACAATTTTAGTTGATAAAAGCTCCCCCAAGGGAACCATTTGATCGTATTCAAAATCGTAAGTCCCAACGGGGTCATCTTCTATTTGCCAATCTACTTCAATAAAGGTATTGTGTATTTCGTGATGAATAGGATTTTCTTTATCTGGGAACAATTCACTGATTATATCAAAGTGGAACTTTTTGATTTCTTCTAGAATTTCATGTGTATCTCCTTCACCAAAATAAAAAGCCTTTAAAAGATTTTCAAAGGCATTGGTTGTTTTTCCCATGGCAGAAACAACAATCGTTATTGCATCATCTTTATATTGTTTGATAATCTCTGCAACATTTTTTACTGCTTCAGCATCCTTAACTGAAGCTCCTCCAAACTTAAATACTTTCATTTTTCTTATTAAAACTTTTGAAGTTGCTCTCTTCTAAATTTACCGTTTATCCATTCTCCGTCCAATTCAGCTCCAGCAGTTTTGTAAAACTGAATTGCCGGTTCATTCCAATCCAGAACTTGCCATTCCATTCGTCCGCTATTTCTTCTTTTTGCTTCTTGAATTACTGCTTCAAAAAGTGCGCGACCCGCTCCTATTCCCCTTTCCTTTTCAGTAACTATTAAATCTTCTAAATAAATAGAACGCCCTTTCCATGTAGAATATTTTTCATAAAATAAAGCAATGCCAATTACCTTATTATTTTTTTCTGCAACTATCAATTGATAGGCAGGATCTTTCCCAAAGCCATCTTCTTCCAATATAGCTAAGGTAACTTCCACTTCATTAGCTGCCTTTTCATAAAGGGCCAACTCTTGTATTAAGTTCAATAAAGCGGCGCAATCTTTCTTTTCTCCAGCTCGGATAATAAACTTTTGACTCATGATTTGCAAATGTAAGTAAGCTAGGGATTATATCTTACAAAATGTTTTTGTATCTTATTCTCTTTACGATATTTGTATTTTTGCAATTAAATTAAATACTATACGAATGAGAGGGGTTAAAACACTGAGTGAATTCATTATGGAACGTCAAGATGATTTTCCATTTGCAACGGGAGAGTTAAGCAACTTGCTAAATGACATTGTAATTGCATCAAAAATTATCAATAGAGAAGTCAACAAAGCAGGTTTAGTAGATATTTTAGGTTCAGCCGAACAAGAGAATGTTCAAGGAGAGACTCAACAAAAGTTAGATGTTTATGCAGATAATCAATTTATATCTGCATTCAGGAGTGGTGGTGAAGCTTGTGGAATTGCCTCTGAAGAAAATGAAAACTTTGTCGCCTTTGACAATGAACGTTCTAAAAATGGAAAATACATCGTCACTTTTGACCCTTTAGATGGTTCTTCTAATATAGATGTTAATGCTTCTATTGGTACAATTTTCAGTATTTATAGAAGAAGATCTAAAGTTGGTTCTATGGCAGAGCTTGAAGATTTTCTACAAAAGGGAAAAGAACAAATTGCAGCAGGATATGTCATCTATGGTTCTTCAACCATGTTGGTTTATACCACTGGGAATGGTGTAAATGGTTTCACTTTAGACCCTTCTATTGGTGAATATTGCCTTTCTCACCCTAATTTAACTATTCCTGACAACGGATCAATATATTCTATCAATGAAGGAAATTTAAATTTTTGTTCTCAAGCCATAAATGACTATGTAGCCTACTGCAAAGAAGTTGACCCTTCTAGTCAGCGCCCTTACTCTGCTAGATATATAGGTTCTATGGTAGCAGATTTTCATAGAAACCTTATTAAAGGAGGAATTTTTATTTATCCTGAAACAACTATGAATCCAGAAGGTAAGCTAAGGCTTCTTTATGAATGCAATCCTATGGCCTTTTTAACGGAACAAGCAGGTGGGATTGCCACAACAGGAAAAGAGAACATATTGAACATTAATCCCAAAGAATTACATCAAAGAGTGCCCACTATATTAGGTTCAAAAAAGATGGTAGAAAAACTACTTTCTTTTTATGAAATTAGCGAAAAATGAGTTCTAAAAATCCTAAGATTTGTAACGATCAAAGAAATAACGAATTAATGGATTAACTTTATCCTATGCAGCAGCTAAAAAAATATGGGATTCTTTTCATATTAATAGTAACCATTGCTACTTATCTTACTTCCTTAGAGCATGGCTTCACCCACCTAGATGATTACGAGCAAGTAGTAGAAAATCCTAATATAAGAGCAGTAAATGCAAGTTCTATTAAAGCCATTTTCTCTTCTACTTCCGTTGGAATGTATCAACCACTGACCACTTTTTTCTATGCACTCACATACACTTTTTTGGGAAAAGAAGCGTATAATTTTCATGTCCTCAGTTTGCTTTTTCATTTGTTAAATATTGTTTTAGTTTATCTACTTTTAAAAAAACTCAAGTTAAATGAAAGTTATGCTTTATTATTTGCAAGCATCTTTGCTTTACATCCTATGCAGGTAGAAAGTGTCTCTTGGGTTTCGGCTTTTAGCAATCTTACCTACAGCTGTTTTTATCTACTAGCTCTCATTTATTATAGAAATTTTACTTTAGGTTATTCTAAAGCATATTACATCACGCTTCTTCTTTTTTTATTGTCTTTATTTTCTAAATCCACAGCCGTTACCCTACCTATGGTACTTCTGGCTATGGATTACTTTCAAAATAAAAAAATTATTCTTAAAGATTTTATCAATAAGTTGCCTTTTTTTGCGCTTTCTTTTGTTTTTGGATTAATTACTATTTACAGTAGAGAATCTGTTGGACATTTATCCGATTTATCTGTTCAGTTTAATTGGTTTGAACGAGTCTTTCTGATTAGCTATTCCTTTTTATTCTATCCTTTAAAGTGGATAGCCCCTTTTGAGCTTTCAGCCTTTTATCCATATCCAGAAGTGGAGGTCTACCTTCCAATTGTATACTATTTCAGTTTACCTATGTTATTAATTTTACTTTTCATCGTATGGAAGAAGAGAGAAAACTCCCTCTTAGTTTTTGGTACTCTTTTCTATCTATTAACAATTGCTATCGTCGTGCAATTAATCCCTGTAGGCAACCAATTAACAACCGACAGATATGTTTATCTACCAATGCTGGGATTCTTTCTAATCCTATATAGTTTCCTTAAAGGTAAAAAGATAAAGTTGCCTTCCATTTTAAGTGCCGGTATTGCCGTAATCTTTCTAATTTTATCCTTTCAAAGAACAAAAGTTTGGGCCAATGATGGTTTAATTTGGGAAGATGTAATTCACAAATATCCCAAAGTAGCACAGGCATATAATAATTTAGGCTCTTATCAATTAGAAAATGGAAATACTAAGGAAGCTTTTGAACTTTTTAATTCTGCTGTAGAGCTTAAACCGTATTATGCCGATGCACTTTCCAATAGGGGAAACCTATACAGTCAAATGGGTAATTCTCAAGAGGCCTTAGCCGATTATACCCATGCCATAGCTCATAGGCCTCATGCAGATGCTTATTTTAATAGAGCTAACGAATACAACAAGCTAAATCAATTCGATAAAGCAATAGCAGATTACGAAGCAAGCGCACAATTAAAAGAATCTACAGACACATATACCAATTGGGCTTATACATTATTACAGCTTAAACAAATTAATAAAGCCGATGAAAAACTAAATCTTGCTTTAGGAATAAATCCAAATTTTGCCCCTGCATTATTTTTAAAAGGTATGATTTTTCAACAAAAAGAAGAGTATGATTTAGCTTGTAATTACTTTAGGAAAGCCGAGAAACAAAATTATTCTCAAGCAAAACTTGCCCTCATACGATTCTGCAATTAACTATTAATTAAGAAATTATAAAGGCTTTCTTCAAAAATAGACAAACAAGACAACTTTGTCTTAAAATAAAGCCGACATTTTTGTCCTCTATTCAATTTGTTTAATATATTTGCCCGCAACATTATTTGTTCTTTGGAGAATAATAAAATCAATTAGTACTATAGTTTTAAACAAAGCTAAAAGAATTAATCAATTGTAATTAAATAGAGGACAGAACTGTCCGTAAAAACCTATGGAAGAATCAAGCATATTAAGTGAAGCAGGAATAATAATTACGATTTTCCTTATTTTAATCCCGGTAGCAATCGGGGCATTTATTGCAGTAGTAAAAGCCAAATCTGCTATAAAAGAGCATCATCTTAAAAAGAGTTATGATGGGTTTAAGGAAAACCTTAAAAACCTAAGTGATGAAGAATTACAGAAATTAAAGCAACGTAAAGAGGAGTTAGAATTTACATTAGCTAGCAATGAGCTTTCGGGAAATGAGCCTCCTTCTGATAAAAAAGGGCTTATTGACAACGTTGCTATGGCTGAAGATATGCGTTTTATTGAACGTAAAAAGAAAAGTCAAATTCGTCCTAACATTGACCCTAAACTGACAAAGCTTATTTTATGGTATCTAGGGATGTCTGCAGTTTGGTTGGTACTAGGCACATCGGTTGGTCAATATGTTGGGATGAAATTGGTAGCTCCAGATATGGATCATGTTAGCTGGTTGAGCTTTGGAAGGTTACGACCGGTACACACCAATATGGTTTTTTGGGGTTGGGGTTCTTTAGGAATGTTAGGTTTAGCCTATTATGTTATTCCTCGAGTTAGCAACGTCAAACTTCACAGTATAAAAGGTGGATATATAGCGCTCCTTCTCATTAATGCATCTGTTGTAATTGGCTCCATATGTTTAATGGCAGGGATTAACAACAGCGGTGGAGAATACAGAGAATACATTTGGCCTGTTATGGCTTTATTTGGCATTGGCGTTGGTATTTCATTATGGAATTATCTTAAAACCATTGCCAACCGAAAATCAAAGGAAATTTATGTTTCCAATTGGTATATTGTATCAGCTTTAATGTTTGTTTTAACTATTGCTTTTGTTGCTTATTGGCCTACATGGCAATCCGGTTTAGGAGAAACCATTGTTCAAGGTTATTATATGCATCAGGGAGTAGGAATGTGGTTTATGTTACTTTCCTTAGGACTGATGTATTACTTTCTACCTCAGCAATTAAACAAACCTATTTATTCCTATAGTTTAGGAGTGTTAGCTTTTTGGACTCAAATTTTATTTTACACCCTAATTGGTACGCATCACTTTATTTTTAGTGCTATTCCTTGGTGGCTGCAAACGGTAGCAATTATAGGTAGTATGGGTATGATTATTCCAGTAATAGCGGGTACAACTAACTTTTTAATGACCTTTAAAGGTTCATGGCATAAACTCTCTAAGAGTTATACTTTACCTTTTTACCTTATCGGAATTATTTTCTATTTTACAGGTTCGATGCAAGGAACTGCAGAAGCTTTTAGATACACAAATCTAATATGGCATTTTACTGACTTTACAGTTGCCCACTCCCACCTTACGATGTATGGGATTATCACCTTTATGCTTTGGGGTTTTATGTATACCTTAATTCCAAGATTAACAGGAAGAGAGCCCAAGCATATTACCGTTGGTGCTCACTTTTGGTTTGCATTAATTGGAATGATGTTTTACACCGTCCCATTGATGTATGGGGGCACATTGAGAGGCTTGGAATGGATGAATCTTACTCCTTTTATAGAAACTGTTGAGATGATGGCTCCCTACTGGTTATGGAGAGCTATTGGAGGTTCCTTAATGTGGATGTCTCATTTAATCTTCCTTTATAATTTTTATGATATGGTTTTATCAAAAGCAAGTATACGGGTACCACATTCTCCTATAGAGATATTAGAAGCAAAAGAACAGTTAAGTAAAAATTTAAGCTAAATAAAAAAATAGATAAATAAAATGGATTTCTTTAACAATCATAAAAAGCTTTT
Organism: uncultured Flavobacteriales bacterium; assembly: GCA_964552035.1. Classification (GTDB taxonomy): domain Bacteria; phylum Bacteroidota; class Bacteroidia; order Flavobacteriales_E; family Vicingaceae; genus CAZKFN01. Next base: position 1,704 of record CAZKFN010000022.1, on the reverse strand, counting down.
TGGTGCTGCTCTTGCACTTTTTGTAGGCTTAACTATCTTAGTTGCGATTATACCCGCAAAAAAGATTGAAAAAAATAACCAACCTTTACCTGGAGATGAGCCTCTTAGCAAAGTTGAAATGCTGGGTAAGCGCAGTTACATTGCCAACGGCTGTGTAGCCTGTCATACCCAACAAGTTAGAAATGTAGATATGGACAAAATTTTTGGAAATCGACCAAATATTCCTGCAGATTATGCTAAAAGCACAAGAATGGATGTGTGGAGAAACACTGCAACATTAATGGGAACAGAACGTACGGGTCCAGATCTTAGCGATATTGGAAATCGTCAACCCTCTGAAGCATGGAATTTATTACACCTTTATCAACCCAGAGCAGTAGTTGCACAATCCGTGATGCCAGCATACAAGTGGCTTTTTGTTGAAAAGGAAGAATTAGAAGAAGGAGATGTAGAAGTAAAGGTTCCCGATGAGCATAGGAAAGGAGTAAAGGGGAAAATAGTTGCAACGGAAGAGGCATTAAATCTAGTTGCTTATTTACAAAGTTTAAAAATTGTCCCTTTACCGACAGGCAAAGAGCCTCCAGCTTTTTTGTATAAAAAAGAAGAAAGAGAAGCTCTAAGGGATGGAATACTAGACAAAGCTTCTAAAGGAGCAGATGGTGAAGGACTTTATGTACAGTTTTGTCAAGTTTGCCACCAAAGCAATGGTGAAGGGCTAGCAGGAGCATTCCCACCATTAGTAGGTAGTGATATTGTATTGAATAAGAAAAACCTAGAGCTTTACGTAGATATTATTATGAACGGTTATGATGCTCGACCCGAATGGGCAGCGATGACTGCTGTTGGAACAGCCAACAATCTATCGGCAGAAGAAGTTGCAGCTATTATCAATCATGAAAGAACTTCATGGGGTAATGATGGAGAAGAGGTAACAACAGAAGAAATTGAAGATATTTTAGAAATTATAGAAGGTAAAATGGGGTCATAAAATGAAAAGAAAGTATATTATATTTAGTGTATTATTTTTAATAAATCAACTTATATTGGCTTGTCCAGTTTGTGATAGGCAAAGTCCTAGCATAACAAAAGGTATGGCTCATGGGAGCGGACCAAATAGTAATTGGGAATGGGTAATCATAGGCATAATGACCATAATTACCATTTTTACCCTTATCTATTCTGTTAAATATTTGGTTCACCCTAAAGAAGAAGGCAGTAATCACATTAAAAACTCAATCTTAAGCGACAATTAAAATGGAAAACCAATCATGTAAAGTAAAACTCTTCATCGACAATGAAGTTCAACCCATTGCTGAGCTATCTACTCCCGTTCAATTTGAGCTCAACACCCATAAATTAACTGACGGAGAACACACTCTTAAAATAATAAGCCAATCTCCGACAGGAAGAGAAGGGATAAAAACTATTAATTTCTTTGTAAGAAATGGTCCTGCTATTGATATAGAAGGAATAAGTAATAATGAGGTTGTAGATGGGAGTATGCCTTTAATGATTAATGCTTATGATAAAGGAGATTTACAAAAATTTAATATAGAAGGTAGTGAAACACCACAAAGTATTCCTAGCTGGATGTGGATTATTCTAATTGCTTTCTTTGGTTGGGCTGCCTATTATGCAATTGCTTATTTCAGTATTATCGATATATAAAGTAAGGCAACTGAAATATCAGTATTATTTTTCGGT
>CAZKFN010000021.1:9635-27097 GCA_964552035.1 uncultured Flavobacteriales bacterium | reverse complement strand
TCTTTATTAGCTTTACAACATTTAGACAGCTTAAGTCAAGGAGAATTGTTTAAACACAGTGTGCTTATAGCTGGCTCCTCTGGAGGGATGATTGGATCTGCTTATTTTAGAGAACTTAAACATAGAAATTTTCATGACTCTACCATTAATCCTTATGATTTTAAATATGGACAAGACCTCTCCAGTGATATTTTAAATCCTATGATTTTTACTCTGGCAGTCAACGACATGCTCATTAGAACACAACGCTTTGAATATGATGGAGAAAAGTATTGGAAAGATAGGGCTTATACTTTTGAGCGTATTCTCAATAAACATACTAGAGGCTTTTTAGATAAAAAACTTAGGGATTATCTTGAAGCTGAGAAAAATGCCGATATCCCCTTAATGATTTTTAGCCCATCCATTGTCAATGATGGCAGAAGAATGCTTATCAGCAGTCTTCCTATCTCTTTTATGAAAGAAACAGAGCTACAAATTGATCATCTTGGAGAAAATGTTGAATATCAATCTTTATTTAATAAAAACAACCCTTTGAATACAAGGTTTTTATCCATTTTAAGAATGTCTGCTTCCTTTCCTTATATCATGACTTCTGTTAATCTCCCTACCGATCCTAGGATAGAAGTATTTGATGCAGGATTGAGAGATAATTATGGTATAAAAACCATTGTAAAGTATATTTACAACATGAAACCTTGGTTGGAAGAAAACACATCGGGAATTATTATACTTCAAATTCGAGATGGATTAAAAAGAAAAACTCAAAAGCAAGGCAGTCAAAAGCAATCCCTAGCCGAGCGATTACTTACTCCTTTTGGTAGTTTGTATGGCAATTGGTTTCAAGTACAAGATTATAACAACGATGAATTAATTGAATACGCTTCAGATTGGTATTCTGGAAGTTTAGAGTTAATTAATTACCAACTTAAAAGCCAAGATGATGAACCCATTTCTTTAAGCTGGCATCTAACTACAAAAGAAAAGAACAACATTTTATACTCTCTAAAAGATCCTGAGAATATTGAGGCAGAAAAAAAATTACTCCAACTTTTAGAAGTTAAATAAGAAAACCAAAGCATCTCTAAAGAAACAAATTAAAAAGTACATTTCATTTTTAAGTTGAGTACTTCTAGGCTTAAATTTGCAAAAAAAAATCATGCTTTGTATTCACCACCATTCAACGGACCCCTATTTCAATATTGCCACAGATGAATATATCTTTAAACACATAAAAGAAGATTGCTTTATGTTGTGGAGAAATGATAATGCAATTATCGTGGGAAAACATCAAAATACCCTAGCAGAAATCAACCTTAATTATGTTAAGGAAAAAGACATTAAAGTAGTTCGCAGGCTTTCTGGAGGGGGGGCCGTTTATCACGATTTAGGAAATCTGAACTTTTCATTTACTTGAACAGGAGAAGATACTGAAATGGTAGATTTTGAAAGATATACCAAACCCATTATAGAGGTTCTCCAAAGTCTAGGCGTAGATGCTCGTTTTGAAGGAAGAAATGATTTGACGATTGACGGAAAAAAGTTTTCTGGAAATGCCGAACATGTATTTAAAAACAAAGTTTTACATCATGGAACCATCCTCTACTCCTCAGAAATGAAAGATGTTAGTGGAGCTTTAAAAATCAATCCACTTAAATACAAAGACCGAGCAGTGAAGTCCATTCCAAAGAGAATTACTAATGTTAGGGATCATCTAAAAGAAGATTTAAGCCTAGAGGATTTTACCAATATGATTATGGACCATATCGTAAATACTTATCCTGATGCACGATTGTATGAATTTACGGAAGAAGACTTAGCAGCCATAGCAAAAATCAGAGATGAAAAATACATTCAATGGGACTGGAATTTTGGCCGTTCTCCTAATTATAATTTCAAACAAGGAATACGAACCAATGGGGGAACTTTAGAATTAAATCTAAACGTTAAAAAAGGGGTAATTGAAGAAGTAGCAATTTATGGTGATTTTTTTGGACATAAGGACAGTGAAGAAGTTGAGAAGATGCTTATAGGCAAAAAACATGATCAGGACGAAATTCGCAGCTTTTTAGAGAGCATAGATGTAGACGCTTACTTTCACAAAATGACGGTAGAGGATTTAATGAGTGCTTTCTTTTAAGATTTTATCATTCTATTGGAATTTTTCCTTAATTTAAGAAAGCATTTTGTATTTTTGAGAATTCTTAAACTGATAAATTAAACAAATAGCACAAGACAAATGAAGAAAATTATATTTCTCCTGTTAATGGTTCCTACGGTTTTACTTGCTCAAAATGAAAATTCCTTGAGTGTGAAAGTTAATGGTGAAGAGTTTTCGGCAAAACCTCGAAAAGTGAAAATGCGACACTATGCCTATTTAACTTCCAACACTACTAAACCAGAAACCATGCTAAGAGTTTGGCTTGCAGATTTTAAAGGAAATTCCATTACTGAAAGTGGTACTTACTTGGTTGTAAATGCCGATAACCCTCCTTCAAAAAAGGAAATGAAAGCAGAAGAATTGGTTGAAAAATATGAAGGATATGCTGCTATTCGATATGTGGTAGAAACCAAGTCTCCGAGAATGTCCTATCATGTAGGTGATTCACAAAACAACAATGAAACTATAGAAGTAAAAAATACGGGGGATGGTTTTATAGAATTAACATTTAATGTAGAATTGGCGGGTACACACTGGAAAGAAAAAAATGCTGCCACAATTGTTGGAGGAGTTGGAAGATTCCAAAGCAAGTTGGAGGATAAAGCACTATCCAAAGCTACCGGTTTTGATTGGAACATCGACCCTGAAGGAAATGGGTATAAAAAACTTAAAGAAACCGATACCATTGAATTAAGCAATGGAAAAATGATTGTTAAAATTGACTAATAAAAGGTTTTAATTCTCAATAATAACCTACCTTTAGAGAATACCCTATTTCTTTAGAACAGCATTCAATGTCCTTATTTCTTATAGATTAGTAGATTATTATAGAAATAGGTAAAAAGAATTGTATTTTTATCAAAAATAAAAAAAATGAATAACTTTCAACAAACTTCAATAGACCCAGCTAAAATACGACCATTTGTAATTATTGGTATAGCTATTATTGTACTTATCATTATACTTTCTAAAATTTTTGTCATTCTTCAACCTACTGAAAGAGGGGTAGTGTTTAAAAAATATACTTCCGGTTTAGATGTAGATGATGTTAAAACAGAAGGTTTAAATATAGTAGCCCCTTGGAATGAAGTCATAATTTTCGACATTGCCGAAAGACAAGTTGAGGAGACTATGAGTGTTTTAACTAAGGATGGACTTTCCATTGCCATAGATGTTTCCCTTCGTTTTCGTCCACAACCAGATAGAATAGGATATTTATATGAAGCTTTTAGAGACAGCTATGTGGAAAATTTTATTCGCCCTGAATTTAGATCGGCCGTACGTCAAGTTGTTGGAAAATATAATCCAGAAGAGATATACGCCTCTAAAAGATTGGAAATTGAAAAGCAAATAGAAGAAAAAATCATGGTGAAATTAGAAGAAAATAATGTAGAGTTAAAAGCCTTATTATTTAGAGGTATACAATTGCCCGACATGATTAAAAGCGCAATTGAGCAAAAGCTTTCTGCTGAACAAGAGGCACAGAAATACGAGTTCCTTATTATGAAAGAGAAGAAAGAAGCTGAGCGTCGTAAAATTGACGCCGAAGGTAAAGCAATTGCTAACGAAATTTTAGATAAAAGTATTACTCAAAATATTTTAAGAGAAAAAGGAATTTCTGCTACTCAAGAACTTTCAAATTCACCAAACTCTAAAATTATTATCATTGGTGGAGGTGGTGATGGTTTACCAATTATTTTAAATACCAATTAAAAATAAACTACTACATATTAGTTTTTCTATTTTATTTGGAATTATCTATCCTCCTCTTTATGCACAATTGGACATTGATACTTCCCGATCTATTTCTTATTTAGTAAAAGAAGTATTACTCAGTAGCCAAAGCGATTTACTCATTAAAAACATCTCCTACAAAGGACATAAAAAATCCATTGGAATTTTTGAAGATGAACTGGAAGGAGGAATTTTAAAATCGGGAATTATTCTTTCTACTGGAGATGTATTCGATGCCATTGGACCTAATAAAAGTAAATCAACTGGTAGTAAATCCTCTGGTTTTAGTGACAACGACCTGCAAAGCATTGCAACAGGCGTGGTTAATGATGTCGCTATTTTAGAATTCGACTTTCTAGCACTAAGAGATAGTATTGAGTTTATTTATGTTTTTGCGTCTGAAGAATATCCAGAATATATTGATAGAAACGTTAACGATGTGTTTGGTTTCTTTATAAAGGAAGTGGATAAAGATAATTCTCCGCCCTATAATTTAGCCAAACTTGAGGATGGTATAACTACCGTTAGTATTGATAATATTAATCATCTTAGAAATGAGGAATATTATCTAAAATCTGAACAGTTCGAAGCTCGATCTCTAGAGTTTTGGAGAAAAAACCCAGATATGGCAAGACTTTCTCGAACTTTTGAATACGATGGCTTTACGGTTCCATTGAAGGCAAAATTGAAGTTAAAAGAAGGGAAATGGTATCATCTTAAAATGGCAATAGGAGATGTTGGAGATAGGTTTTATGATTCTGCTGTATTGATTAAAACAAAATCTATGGGAAGCAAAGGAAATAAAATCGCCAATTCTAATGAAGTTATAAAGACTTTTATCAAAGGACATTTACCAGAAATACAAAGATTTGACCTTAATGATAAAGGAGAAATTGTTTTTGATTTGAGCATAGCTTTTAATACCAATGAAGCCATCTTACAAAAAGCTTCTTATCCTAGCCTTGATCAATTACTAAATATATTAAAAGGCTTTCCTTCATTAAAAATAAACATAATTGGACATACCGACAATATAGGAAAAACAGAGGAAAACTTATCCCTTTCTATAGAAAGATCAAAAGCTGTTAAAAATTATTTAGTTTTAAAAGGCATTACCCAAAGTAGAATTCAACTAAGTGGAAAAGGAGATTTACAACCTAAAGTTCCCAACACTTCTGAAGATAATAGAGCTATTAATAGAAGAGTTGAATTTGAGTTGATCTATTAGGGTTTTATTTTATCATAAACTTTTTTTATGCACTATAACATCCTCAAAACCAGAATATAATGCACGCCACCAATAATAAAATATAGACATCTCTTCATCTCTTTTACAATTTGCATTTCCAAGAATTAACTTATCTCCTCTAGGATTATTTGTTCGAACCACTAATTTATTAGCTAAAAAAATTGCAGCTCCTTTTAAAGTTTCACCCTTTTCATTTTTCAAATTGGATAGTTTCAGATCTTCATAGCGTAAATCAACTTTTGACTGAGCCTTATCTTGATTTAAATCCATATCAAAATAGAAATAATGTACAGAACCGCTTTTAAACTCAAGTGGTGCAATAATCTTCATTAAAGGATTTAATACTGTCGTTTCAAAGGGATTAATCTTTCCAGTTATTCGATGTGCTTCGTTCTTTGAAATTAAATCATAAGAGATATTTCCTTGGATATGGAGAACCTCAGCAAAATCAAAAGAAAAATTTACCTTCGCAAAGGGATGTTCTTGACTACCCTGCCCCAAATTGACAACATTACCTTTAATCTTTTTAAAATCAAGAGCAACGTGTTTATCCTCCATTTCATTATACCCTTCATATTCTATAAATCCATTTTGGAAAGTCAATTCTTTAATGTATTGAATCCCTGGTGATTTTTCAATCATTTGATTGATCATTTTAGGTAAATCAGCAGTTGTAGAGTCCTTATAACGTTGCACATTAGAGTAAATATAAAAACTATCTAAATTAACAGAATTACTGTAAAATCGCTGTTTTTGAATTAAACTATCTACATCATAATTAGATGAGATGTTCTTGAAATAGGCCGTTAAATTTGAAGTTCTCCTAAGCGTTTTTTTAATTGTTTTTACTTCTACCTCTGCAATCTTTAAGCTTTTTTTAGAATCAACATACAGCTGGTTGAGTTCCATTTGGGTAGCAACATTATTCAATTCTGCAGTTGCTACTTGAAGCTCAAAGTCACCATATTTAAAAAAGGATTCCTTATTAAAAGGCTCAACAGCTAATTCCTTTACCCATAAATTTAGTTGACTAACAGAACTATTTGTACCATCCATTATTAGATCTGCTTGAGCTTCTTTTAGTTCAAAATAAGCTATTTTTAATTTCCATGGATTCAGCTCTTTTTTTGGTTTGTCTGTTTTTCTATCTAAATAAGAAATTTGAAGTCGATTCAGTTGGAGGCTATCCAGATCTATTAAGTTCTTAGTAAATAATTTATACAGTTTTATTCCTTTTAAATGTACTTTATCAGCATTTATACTAATGTTCTCTAGAGGACTGTGGTATGAAAGGTCATAAAGCAATACCTCACCCTCTTGAAGTTTAACTTGTAAATCTCCATAGGCTAAGTTCTCTATTTTTAAAAGTTGTCTCTCTACATACCAGTTTGCTAATGAGTTTTTAAAGATAAATAGCAGTAACAACCCTAAGCATATTCCAGAAATTAAAAATAAAAGAAGGGTTTTACGTCTGGATTTTTTCATAAAAAAATAAGTAAATGCTTAGTATATAATTGGAACCATAACTCTAGTGTTCTCCCATAAAAAAACAAGATTTACATGGTATTCAAATTGTATGGTGAATTGCTCTACAGCTTGTGAAATAGTGTTTGTAGGTACATTGATTAAAGCCACATCATATTTTTGATTCCTACTTGCTTTCCCGCTGAAGTCTATTCCCCATCTTGGTATTTCACTGTTTAAAATTATCGTCCACTGACTGGCTTCTGGAATAGCCCAAAGAGAATAAGTTCCAGCTCCGACCTCTACATCATCAAAAAGTATTTTCTTATTGAATTCAAGGGTTGTAGGCTCGTTTGCTCCCATTCTCCATACCTCACCAAAGGGAACTAAGTCTCCAAATATTTGTCTATTTTTCATACTTGGACGAGAATAATTCACCTTCATCTCAAAATCTCCACTGGTATATACCACTGTATCTTCCGGTGATTTAGATTTGGTAAACACCATGAGATATTCAAAAGTAAAGTACCCTGTAATTCCCAAAACTAAAAGTGTAACAACTGACCATTTTAAAAGCTTCATCTTGCCTATTTTATTTCAAATTTAAATTATTTTTTTAAAGTTGAGTATTCTTTTTAAAAGTAAGCTATTGTTCTAAAGCCTCTTTTAATTCGTTTCTTAGGGGTTGTCTAAATACAATTTTATTTTCAAACGTATCCGTAACAATCACATCCCCAGCTTTAATTTCCCCACCTAAGATTTCCTTAGACAATTGATTTAGCACACTTTTTTGAATCAATCTTTTAATTGGCCTTGCTCCAAACTGCGGATCATATCCTTCCTCTGAAAGATATTCAACTACCTCCTCAGAAAAGCTTAAGTGAATCTCATTCTTAGCAGCCAAAGCCTCCACATGCTTCAATTGTAGTCTAACAATTTCTTTTACATGCTGACGGTTTAAAGGCGTAAACATTATGGTTTCATCAATTCTATTTAAGAATTCCGGACGAATAGTTTTTCTCAATAACCCCAAAACTTCCGTCTTTGTTCTTTCATGCAAACTCTGGGCATTTTGTTCTTCATAATCCTCATAATTCTGCTGAATAATCTCTGCGCCTAAATTAGAAGTCATGATGATGATACTATTTTTAAAATTGACTAATCTTCCTTTATTATCCGTTAGCCTTCCATCATCTAGTACTTGTAGTAAGATGTTAAATACATCCGGATGTGCTTTTTCAATTTCATCAAGAAGAACTACAGAATAAGGTTTTCTTCTTACTGCTTCGGTTAATTGCCCCCCTTCTTCATACCCAACATATCCCGGAGGAGCTCCTACCAATCTAGAAACGGAATGACGCTCTTGATACTCACTCATATCTATTCTTGTCATCGCATTTTCATCATTAAACAGATAATCACTCAAAGCTTTGGCCAATTCGGTTTTACCTACTCCCGTTGTTCCAAGAAAGATAAAAGATCCTATGGGTTTACGTTCATCTTGCATACCTGCTCTACTTCTTCTAACAGCATCAGAAACAGCCGTTACTGCTTCATCTTGTCCTACCACCCTTTGATGTAGCTCATCTTCTAAATGGAGTAGTTTTTCCCTCTCAGATTGAAGCATTTTGCTAATGGGAATGCCCGTCCATCGACTAACAACATCAGCAATCTCTTCAGCATCTACCTCTTCCTTAATCAAGGTTGATTTTTCTTTGATAGCAGCTAGCTTTTCTTTAAAACCTTCTAATTCTGCCTCACTTTCTTTAATCTTACCGTAGCGAATTTCTGCAACTCTCCCATAATCACCTTGCCTTTCAGCTTGCTCTGCTTCAAACTTTAAGGATTCAATATTCTCTTTTGTTCTTTGCACTCCATCCACCACATCTCTTTCAGCTTGCCAACGAGCATTTAAATCATTTCTATTTGCACTTAAGTTGGCTATCTCTTTATTTAGTTGTGCTAACTTAGCTTGATCTTTTTCTCTTTTTATGGCTTCTCTTTCAATCTCCAACTGCATTATCTTACGATCAATTTCATCCAATTCTTCGGGTTTGGAGTTCATTTCCATCCTCAACTTAGCGGCAGCCTCATCAATTAAATCAATGGCTTTATCAGGTAAAAACCTATCGGTAATGTAACGCTGAGAAAGTTCTACAGAAGCAATTATCGCTTCATCTTTTATTTGAACTTTATGGTGAGTTTCATATTTTTCTTTAATTCCCCTCAAAATTGAAATGGCATCTTCTGTATTAGGTTCATCTATCAATACTTTTTGAAAACGACGCTCTAGAGCTTTATCCTTTTCAAAATATTTTTGATATTCATTTAAAGTAGTTGCTCCAATTGCACGTAGCTCACCTCTTGCTAAAGCAGGTTTTAAAATGTTAGCAGCATCCATAGCTCCTTCACCCCCTCCTGCACCAACTAAGGTATGTATCTCATCAATAAATAAAATAATCTTTCCATCGGCATGGGTAACTTCCTTAATCACAGATTTTAAACGCTCCTCAAATTCCCCTTTGTACTTAGCTCCAGCAATTAAAGCTCCCATATCCAAAGCATATAACTGTTTACTTTTTAGATTTTCAGGAACATCTCCAGAAATAATTCTATGGGCCATTCCTTCGGCTATTGCCGTTTTACCAACACCAGGCTCCCCGATTAAAATAGGGTTATTTTTAGTTCTTCTAGAAAGAATTTGAAGTACCCTTCTAATTTCATCATCTCTACCAATAACTGGATCTAGCTTATTCTCGGAAGCCATCTTGTTTAAATTATTGGCATATTTCTCTAGACTATTATAGGTGTCTTCTGCTGTTGGTGAAGTCACATTTTCTCCTTGACGTAATTCCTGTATTGCTGCTTTTAAATTCTTTTCATTTAAACCTGCATCCTTTAATAACTGACTCACCTCACTTTTGGATTTTAAAATCCCTAAAAGTAAATGTTCAATAGAAACATACTCATCGCCAAAGTCTTTTAAATAAGCATTGGCATTTATTAAGCTTTGATTGGCCTCTCTAGAAAGATATTGCTCTCCACCACTAACTGTCGGATAGGATTCAATCAAACGCTCCAAAGCCTTTTTTATCATCTCATAGTTCACCCCAACTTTTTTAAATATGAAAGGGCAAACGTTCTCATCTACATCGAAAATGGACAAAAGCAAATGCCCATTTTCAATCGCCTGATGCTTTTTCTCCATGGCTAATTGCTGTGCATGTTGAATTGCTTCCTGAGACTTTATGGTATAATTCTTAAAATTCATATTTATATAATTTTTTTCTGTTCTGTATTATTTCTATCAAATTAAAACCCATTTCGAAAACCTGAATCAAATCAGCAAATTTGTCATGATTATACTTTAATTTCATCCAAATTAAGTCAAAATGTCAGTATTTTAACTTGTACAATCTTGATTAAAATGTTTGTTATTCTCTATTTTCTTATTTAATCAACTTCTTTCGAAACACTTTTTCACTATTTTTTAATTCCAAAATGTATGTCCCCTTTTTTAAAGAGGATAAATCCAGATTTTCCTGATAATCCCCATACAAAAGCACTCTTCCTGAAACATCATAAATTACATAATCTTCTATCTTAATTCCCTCGGTCATTATATTTAACCAATGCGTAAAAGGAATGGGAAATAATTTTATTTTTTCTTCTGGAATTTTATTTTTTCCTAAGCCCACCTTTATCTCTGCCTGGGCTAAAATTTGTTTTTTGGGGTTGAAAATCACAGTATCAATATTTCCTTTAAAGGGTATGCTAATTAAATCAAAGGACGCATTGGGCTCTATACTAATTATCGTGTCTATTCCTTCTCCTATTAGTTGCAGGGGTATAGCCGTTTCAAAAAAGATAGTACTATCATTCTGTTGTATTTGTTGAATTCTAAAAAATAACCTTTCGGATGATGAATACCATTCTATAGAAAATATAGGGTAGCCAGGTTGGTATATCCAAGCATCAAAAAAGCTTTTTAAATCCCGGTGACTTGCTTGTTCAAAGTATCTTCTTAAGTCTTCTGTTTGAGCAAAGCCATAAGCCAAAGAGCTGTCGCTTAAATACGATTTTATTCCACTAAAAAAAGCCTCATCGCCAATGTTATATCGCAAGGTATGAATTACAGCAGCTGCTTTTTCATAAACTAAAGGACTAAATAAGCTGTTAATATTCATTGTATCCTCTCTATACACAGCACCATCCTTACCTACCTCCAATGAAGTTGCTGTAATATTATTTAAATACTTTTGAAAGTAGCTTGTATCATGAACAATTCCATATTCATAGGTTAATAGAACCATATAGGTTGCAAAACCTTCACTTAACCATAAATCACTCCATGAGGCTGGTGTTATTTTATTCCCAAACCATTGATGAGCTAATTCATGAGCCATTAATTCTCCGCCATAATTCCCCATAAAACTTATGGTTTGATGCTCCATCCCTCCCCCTTCATTCGTAAATGAGGCATGTCCATATTTTTCTTTTATAAAAGGATAAGTACCCAATAAAGAATCAAAAAAATTTAAGAAAATAGGCAATTGGATTGTAGAAGCTCTTTGGCTTAAGGAATCGTTGGGATACAAATAATGCTGAAGGAATAAGCTGTCTTTACCTAAGGGGATTTTATCTTCAACTATTTGATAATCCATAACGGCAAATCCGACCAAATAACTTGTAATAGGGTATTTGTGTTTCCAATAATAAGTTTGCCGATTGGGTGTAGAATCCACTTTTGTGAGTAGTCCATTGGCGATGGCTTTATACCCATAAGGAATCGTGATTTCTATCGCTATAGAATCTACTTTAGTATTGATGTTATTCTGGCAAGGCCACCATTCCATAGAAGAATAAGGTTCAGACAAGGTCCATAGAATTGGAAAAGTATCTTTAGCATTATCCTTTACAAAGCCACCTAAACCTTGATTTTTTATAGGCTCTCCACTATAAAATATATTTATAGAGTCCAGGGTCATGGTTGACAATTGATGCGGCAAGGGAATAATTAACTCATCCTTATCCCGAAAATAGTTTTGAATTTTATTCGAACCGTATAAAATAGAATCAACTTGAATGCTACTGTCCTTATCATAAACCCCTTCTTTCATATCAAATATTAAGGTATCCAATGTATGGGTCGTTCTAAAATAACTGGTTACTTCTCCGCTAATGTATCTATAATTTGGGTCTACCTCAATGGCTAAGCGATAGTATTCAACTTTGAAATGTCTTTCTTTCTTAAGAGAATTATTTTTGAGCTGTTGATGATACGCTTTAGCATATTGAGGTGAAAAAGACTTACAAGAAGTTCTCTCTTGTGCCTTTAAAAAAAAACTAGAACAAAAAAAGGATAGAAGTAAGGCTATATTTTTCATTCTATTACAGTAAAATAAGTTTTAAGATAAAGCCTGAATATTTTTTTAAGGCTCCATAAATTTAGGACTTAAATTTAATCAAAATACCAGCCCTTATTCATTAAAAGAAGTAAAAGAATTAGGGCGGCTTCTATTCTTATAAGAATTGTTAAAGGAAGAACAAATAGCAAGAATTTCTGTCTAATTTTGCAGCCTAATTGTACTGAATGAATATTCATTCAGCATAAATCAACTGAGTTGACACCATATACTAATAAACAAATTGCCATTTTTCATGCTGCTCTTAATTTAATTCAAGAGTATGGATTTCATGGTACACCCGTTAGCGCTGTTGCCGAGAAAGCAAATGTAGCTACAGGGACGATTTATCATTATTTTAAGGGTAAAGATCAATTGTTACAAGAGTTGTTTTTGTATTGTAGGCAACAGCTTATGGAAGTTACTGTTGCTGCTGCCGCTACAAAATGTGATTACAAAGAAAAATTTGAATCCATATGGAATGGGCATTTTAATTTTTACATTAAAAATCCCGAGATTCTTATTTTCTTTGAACAATACAGCAACTCTCCATTTAGTGAAAACAAACAAAATCAAAGCTTAAAGAGTGGACCACTTTTAGAGTTTATATCAAAAGGTATAGAAAAGGGTTTATTAAAGGATTTAGCTGTAGATATTATTTTAATACAAATACTCAGCAATTGTGTTACCTACGCTAAGCTACATTTGTTTTCCAAGCAAAAATTAAGTGAAACAAAAATTCAAGATATTATAGCTATGACATGGGATGCCATTTCTCTGTCACATAAACCAGAACCTCAATGAGAAAATTAACGAATTATACTTTAATCCTTGCTTTATCTGCATTGGTAATAAGCTGTGGAGATACAAAGCAACAGTCAACTCAGGAAAAAACGCCTTCCTTTCCCTCAATAGTGGTGGGTCAAAAAACACTAAAGAACTTTATGGAATATCCTGCTACTTTAGAAGGTGTAATTCACAGCAGCATACACTCCAAGGTTAGTGGTTATATCACTCAAGTTTTGATTGAAGAAGGGCAAAAGGTAAAAAAGGGTCAAACACTTTTTAGAATAGAGACCAATTCCTTATCTCAAGATGCTGCTGCTGCTCAAGCTAACATTGATGCTGCACAAGTAGAAGTTGAAAGATTAAAACCCCTTGTAGAAAGGGGGATTGTAGGTGCTGTACAACTGAAAACTGCTGAAAGTAAATTAGCCCTAGCAAAAGCCAACTTTCAAAGTATTACTTCATCTATTGATTATGCAGCGATTAAAAGCCCAGTTGAAGGATATGTAGGCATTATAAACTTTAGAGAGGGAGCTTTAGTTAGCCCTGCCGATCCTACTCCACTAACCCATGTTTCAGTAGTGGATAGTCTTTTTGCATTTTTTGGATTAAATGAAGTAGATTATCTCAACTTTTTATACGATACGGAAGGTGGAAGCTTAAAAGAAAAGTTAGCTCATTTTCCTCCCCTATATTTTAGGATGGTGAACGGTAATACCTATGATTATCAAGGTAAAATTAAAACGGTAAGTGGGCAAGTTAATAGGGAAAGTGGAACGGTAAAAATTACGGCTATATTCCCCAATCCGGATCAAATTTTAAGCACGGGGGGAAGTGGAGAAATCTTAATTCCAAGAGTTTATGAAAATGCTACGATAATTCCAGAAATAGCTACTTATGAGCAGCAGGGGAAAGTATACGCTTATAAAGTTACTGGAGGAAAAGCTATTGCAACTGTGATAGAAGACGTTGAGCGAATTGATGGGTATGTTATTAGTGAGGGGGGTATTGTAAAAGGCGACACCATTATTATACAAGGGATAAATCATATAAATGACCAAATGGAAGTAAACCCCGAAATGATCTCTATAGATTCCATTCCTGAAATCAAAAAAGTTTTCAAATAAAACAAGAAGAATATGTTAAGGATATTTATAGATAGGCCAGTTCTTTCAACGGTTATTTCAATTACCATTCTCATTTTAGGTGTATTGGGTATTACTACTTTGCCCATTACACAGTATCCAGATATTGCACCACCAACAGTTCAAATAAATGCAAACTTTGCAGGAGCCAATGCTGAAACAGTTTTAGAAAGTGTTATCATCCCCATTGAGGAGCAAGTAAATGGTGTAGAAGACATGGATTATATCACTTCTACTGCAAGTAATAACGGTAGGGCTCAAATTCAAGTTTATTTTAGGCAAGGAGTAGATCCAGATATTGCTGCTGTTAACGTTCAAAATCGTGTAGCCAGGGCAAATCCTTTACTACCACCAGAAGTTATTCAAGCGGGTGTAACCACACAAAAACAACAAACCTCAGCTTTAATGTATTTGGCAATGTACAGTACTTCTGAGGATTACGATGCTATTTTTATTCAAAATTACCTTAACATTCACGTTCTTCCTGAGCTAAAAAGAATTAAGGGTGTTGGTGATGTTAATGTTTTCGGGTCCAGAACCTATGCCATGAGGATTTGGTTACAGCCTGAAAAGCTCAAAGCCTATAACTTGATGCCTTCAGATGTTACCACCGCAATTAATGAACAAAGCTTAGAAGCAGCAGCAGGCTCCTTAGGTCAAAACAATGCTGAAGCATTTGAATATGTAATTAAATATCCCGGTCGTTTTGACAAAGAAGAAGAATATGGAAACATTATAATTAAGGCATTAGGCAATGGGCAATATCTACGCTTAAAAGATGTTGCTGAAATAGAATTAGGGGCTGAGGGGTACAATGCTAGTGGATATTCTGACGGTTTCCCTTCTGTTAACATGGGAATATTTCAAACGCCAGGTTCTAATGCTAGAGAGATTATTATCAACATTCACAAAACTTTGGATGAAGTAAGATTAGACCTCCCCAGAGGATTATTCATTAACGTAAACGTTGATACCAACGAATTCTTGGATGCCTCTATCAACAAGGTAATCATGACCCTTATCGAAGCTTTTATTTTGGTTTTCTTAGTAGTATTTATCTTTTTACAAGATTTTAGATCAACCTTGATTCCTGCTATTGCTGTTCCAGTATCCATTATTGGAACCTTTTTCTTTCTTAACTTATTTGGGTATTCTATTAACTTGTTAACTCTTTTTGCACTTGTTCTGGCCATTGGTATTGTGGTAGATGATGCCATTGTTGTCGTTGAGGCCATACATGCTAAACTTGAAGAGGGAGCCACCTCTTCGATAAAAGCTGCTTATGAAGCTATGGATGAGATTACTGGGGCAATTATTTCCATTACTTTAGTTATGGCTGCTGTTTTTATACCCGTAACCTTTATCACTGGACCTACAGGAGTTTTCTATGAACAATTTGGAGTTACTTTAATTGTGGCTATTGGCATTTCAGCTATTAATGCTTTAACCTTAAGCCCTGCTTTAAGTGCTCTATTCCTAAAGCCAAATCATGAAAAGAAAGACAGAAAGGGATTTTTAAATCGCTTTTTTACCAGCTTTAACAAAGGATTTAAAAAGGTCACAAACCGATACACAAATTCTTTAAGCTTTTTATACAAGAACAAATGGATTACTGTTGTAGGTCTTATTCTCTCTGCAGTATTAATCTGGAGAATTGCCGTTAACACACCAACTGGTTTTGTTCCAAACGAAGATAGGGGTACGATTATGGTAAACATGGAACTTCCAAGTGGTTCTAGTTTAGATCGCTCTATTAATGCACTTGATAAATTAAAGGATGGACTTAAAAATATACCGGGAATAAGAAACATCACTTATACAGGTGGATATAGTTTAATTTCTGGTGCAGGTAGCAATTATGGCTTAGGATTTATTGAATTAGACCATTGGGATTTAAGAAAAGATAAGTCGAAATCGGCCGATGCTATTATTGGAAAATTATTCCAATTGGCAAGTACTATCCCTGAAGCTGACTTTATCTTCTTCTCCCCTTCTTCTATTCCAGGGTTTGGAACTTCAGCTGGATTTAACCTACAATTACTAGATAAATCAGGTGGAGATTTTAATACCTTAGATGAAACAACTAGGGAGTATATAAAACAATTAATGGCTCGTAAAGAGATTCAATATGCTCAAACCTCTTTTAACACTTCCTACCCACAATATGAAATGATTATCAATACTCCTAAAGCAAAAGAGGCAGGAGTAAATATCAATGATATTTTTAGAACGCTTCAAGGGTATATCGGAGGAATTTATACTGCAAACTTTAGTAAATACGGTAAACAATATAGAGTGTACATTCAATCTTTACCTGAAGATAGAAAACATTCTGCTGATTTAAATAAAATGTATGTACGTAATCAGCAAGGTAATATGGCTCCCATCACAGAGTTTGTAAGACTAAAAAGGGTATATGGACCTCAAGCAGTAAACCGCTTTAACCTATTTAGTGCCGCAGCAATTAACGGTGCACCAGCTTCAGGTTACTCAACTGGTGATGCTTTAAAAGCCATTGAAGAAGTGAGTGCTACCCTTCCTACAAACTTCGATATTGATTATTCAGGTCTAACAAGAGAAGAAATTTCTGCAAGTAATCAAACCCTGTACATTATACTTTTAAGTATTTTATTTGTTTACTTTTTATTAGCCGCTCAATATGAAAGTTATTTATTGCCTTTAAGTGTCTTGCTTACCTTACCTGTGGGAGTAATGGGTGCTTATTTAGTAACCTATTTAGCTGGTTTAGAAGCAAACATTTACTTCCAAATTGCTCTAATAATGCTCATTGGTCTCTTAGCTAAAAATGCTATTTTAATTGTTGAATTTGCCATTCAAAGAAGAAGGGCAGGAAAATCCATTTCAGAAGCAGCCTTTGAAGGTGCAAAAGTAAGACTGCGACCTATTTTAATGACCTCCTTTGCTTTTATTATTGGATTGTTACCTTTGGCATTTGCTGGAGGTATTGGAGCTGTTGGTAATAGATCTATCGGTACGGGTGCTGTTGGTGGATTATTAATAGGTACTGTTTTGGGAGTATTTATCACACCAATACTCTTTATTTTCTTCCAATGGTTACAAGAAAAGATAGGTAAGAAAAAAGCAACAAATCCAAAAATTATTTCAGAGAAAGAATAATCATGAAAAGATACATCATCATAATTATTGTAGGAGTTGGCCTTCAGTCCTGTTTAGTTACAAAAAACTACAAGCAGCCAGAAAATATAGTTTTAGAAGAACAATATCGCACAGATCATCTTTCTAGAGATAGCCTCAGCATTGCCAATATTTCCTGGAAAGAATTTTTTCAAGATAGAAAATTGAGGGTATTAATTGATACTGTCTTAGTTGAAAACATAGACATTAGAATTGCATTAGAGCAAATTAATGCTGCGGAGTCCTACTACAAACAAGGGAAAAATATTCAATTGCCCGCTTTTTCTATAAATGCAAATGTGGGAAATCAATCTTTTTCAAAAAACAGCCAATTTGGTTCTGTATTTGACGGAACTTTGACT
>CAZKFN010000021.1:6458-9625 GCA_964552035.1 uncultured Flavobacteriales bacterium | reverse complement strand
GCTGGAGCACTATCTTGGGAAGCCGATATTTGGGGAAAAATAAACAGCCAACAAAAGGCGTTTAAAGCACAATATTTAAGTGCAGCTGAAGCACACAAAGCTGTTAAAACAAGGCTGATTCTTAATGTAGCAACTTCCTATTATCAATTGGTTGCACTCGACAAGCAATTAGATGTAGCTGAAAAAACCCTTAAAAACAGAGAGGAAGGAATTGAAGTTACCCAAGCATTAAAAGAAGCTGGGATGTCGAATGAACTGGCCGTTCAAAGAGCAATTACTCAAAAGGTTGCTACAGAAGAAATAATTTTAAACCTAAAGCACAATATTCTTCTTTTGGAAAACACCTTGTCTATTTTAATGGGAAAACCTTCTCAAAAAATTGATAGAAATTCTTTCGAGCAACTGATCTTCCCAGAAGGAAATACAGATAAAGGGTATCCGATACAATTGTTGAGTAACCGAACGGATGTAAGAGCTGCCGAATATAATTTGGCTCAAGCTTTTGAAATGACACAACATGCCAAAGCTAGTCTTTATCCTTCTTTAAGAATTGATTTTAGCGCTGGGCTTCAAAGTTTAGATTTTAACAGCCTTTTTAGTAGCAATTCGCTTTTCACTAATCTTTTAGGCTCTTTAACTCAACCTATTTTAAACAGAAGACAGTTAAAAACTCAAGTAGAAGTGGCGCGTTCTAATGAAGAGATTGCCTTGCTTAATTTTAAATATGCTATCCTAAATGCCTCTAAGGAAGTTTCAGACAGCTATAACGATTTAATTACTACACAAGCTAAAATTAAATTAAAGGAAGAAGAGCTTAAAGCATTTAACGAAGCTGCTGACATATCTAATGAAATGCAGAAATTTGGCATTGGAACTTATTTGGATGTTTTAACGGCTGAACAAGGTCAATTAAATGCCGAATTGGAACTGATTAATCTTAAAAATAAGGTATTGATTGACCAAGCTCAATTATACAGGGCTTTAGGTGGAGGTTGGCAATAAGATTTAAGCCAATTCTTCTTTAAACTGCAATTCAAATAACATTTTATAATGTCCATTTTGAGCCAGTAATTCTTGGTGATTCCCTTGTTCAATAATTCTACCATTTTCCAATACAATAATTCTATCCGCCTTTTGAATAGTAGATAACCTATGAGCAATAATAATGGAGGTTCTGCCTTCCGTTAGTACTTCTGTAGCTTTTTGAATCAATTCTTCTGAAGCTGTATCAATAGAAGAAGTTGCTTCATCTAAAATTAAGATACTTGGATTATGTACATAAGCTCTAATAAAAGAGACGAGTTGCCTTTGCCCTACTGATAAAACTCCTCCCCTTTCTTTTACATCAAAATGGTATCCTCCGGGTAGGCTCATAATGAATTCATGAGCTCCCACTTTTTTCGCAGCTTCAATTACTTTTTCTTCGCTAATATTAGGATTATTAAGGGTTATGTTGTTGTATATGGTATCTGAAAAAAGAAAAACATCTTGCAAGACAATGGACATGTTTTTCCGAAGATTAGCAAGCTTATAATCCCGAATGGAATGCCCATCAATAGTTATTTCTCCTTTATTAAACTCATAAAACCTGCCCAATAGGTTTATGGTAGAAGTTTTTCCTGAGCCTGTAGCTCCAACAAAAGCAATAGTTTCTCCTTTTTTAGTATCAAAATTAATATCCTTAAGAACGTAATCTTCATCGTTATAAGCAAACCATACCCTTTTAAAGCTAAGATTCCCTTCAAAATGAGTTTTCTCTATCTTTCCTTCATCGGTTATAAATGCCTCTGTATCTAGAATCTTAAAAACTCGCTCAGAACTTACCATTCCCATTTGCAAAGTATTAAATCTATCTGCCAATTGACGTATGGGTCTAAACATCATATAAATATACATGATAAAAGCCATAACATTCCCTTGTGTAGTATATCCAGCTATCATTCCTTTAGTACCCCACCAAACCAATAAGGCTAGGGAAGCCGCAGAGAGCATTTCAACAACAGGAAAGAAAATTGAATAGGCCCAAACTGTTCTGATGTGTGCATCTCTATGCAATTTATTCACCTCTTTAAAGCGATCCATCTCAACTTTTTCTCTATTGAAAATTTGAATAATTTTCATTCCCGTTACTCTTTCTTGAACAAAGGCATTTAAACGAGAAACTTGAGTTCTTACTTCTTGAAAAGCTTTTTTAATTACCCTCTTAAAGACATTTGTTGCTAAAATTAAGATGGGAATAGGGATGAGCGTAATCAAGGTCAATCTCCAATCCACCCACAGCATTACGCAAACCACAGCGATCAATTTCAAAATGTCTCCAATAATGACTAAAACTCCTTCAGCAAAAATATCAGCAATGGTTTCTATATCTGAGACAGTACGTGTAACAAGAGTTCCAATAGCTGTTCTATCAAAGTATTTTAGTTTAAAACTCATCAACCTTTGATACAGTTCTACCCTTAAGTCTTTTATGATAGTTTGCCCCAACCAATTGGCCCAATAAGTTTGATAGAATTGCACAATGCCTTCAACAATCAACACTAAAACCATTATTAAAGTAAGGCGCAATACCCCCTCTAAATTAGAGTTAGCCACCTCCACATCAATAGTATATTGGATTAGCCAAGGTCTTAAAGGTCCCAATACAGCCAATATGATAACTAGAGTAGCTGTTATGCTAAAAGTTAACTTATAAGGTCTTATATAACGCATGATGCGTTTAAAAAGTCCAGTATCCCATGTTTTCCCACTTATCTGACTCATTCAAGCAAAAGTATCTTTCTTATTCGACAATTGATAAAACAATTATAATTTTATGCTTCATTAATAAAACAATTTTTTGGATATTCTATATGACACAAATATAAACCATCGGCAAGCACAGAAGTTCCCGCATTTGATCGTTTTTTTTGTTTTATAATTAAAGGAATATCTTCTATAGTTCTCTTACCCTCTCCTACTTCTATTAATGTACCGACAATTGCCCTTACCATGTGTCTTAAAAAGCGGTTAGCTGTAATGGTAAAAACCAGTAAATCATCCTCCCATTTCCATTCCGCAGTTATAATATTACAATAGTTGGTATAAGTTTGAGTCTTCGACTTACTAAAACAACTAAAATCCTTTTCTCCCAATAACAATTGAGCAGCAGCATTCATTTTAACTAC
>CAZKFN010000021.1:0-6448 GCA_964552035.1 uncultured Flavobacteriales bacterium | reverse complement strand
AAATTTAAATGCTCTTTTATACAAAAAAGCATTTTTCCTAGGGCTTATGATGTAATTATAAGTTCTATAAATAGCATCGAAGCGCGCATGTGCATCTTGCTTTACTTTTTTAATATCGAACACAGAAATATCCTGAGGTAAAAGCGTATTTAATTTGTGTTTTAAAAGATTTTTATCCCATTTTTTATCGCTATCAAAATGGGCAACCATATACTTTGCATGAACACCAGCATCAGTTCTCCCAGCTCCTACAATTGCTGTTTCCTTTTGAAGAATTATACTTATTACTTTTTCAATTTCAGCTTGTATGCTATTTTCATTAGGTTGAATCTGCCAACCATGATAATTTTCGCCTAGATAACTGAGATATATAAAATAACGCTGCATTAAAAATAAATTAAATCCTCTACTTGCTTTTCTAATAACTCAAGAGTTTCCTTATCTACAATTTGATTTTCTTTAATAAGCTTAAATAGCTGAGAAATAGGAAGTTTAGGGGGCATTATCACCACTTCTAAATAATGTAATACATCTTGCAAATGATCCATTCCTCTTAAGTTTCCTGCTCTTCCTGCAGAAACGCCAATGAGTGCGGCCTTTTTCCCAGTAAAGTATTTGGGATGAATTCCATCGATAAAAAACTTTAAAATCCCAGGCAAACTGCCGTTGTATTCGGGAACCACAAATAAAAATTTATCAGCTGGCTCTACCACTTCTTTTGCAATAGCGGCAAAAGCAGAGTTTTCATAATCATAAATGGATTGTAAATCGATAGGTGAAGGAATTTGATCTAAAAAAAAGAGCTTGTTTTCCACACCTTTTATATCCAATAGTTCTTTACATTTTTGGGCAAAAAGCTCCGTATAGTTTCCAGATCTATTACTTGAAGAAATAATTGTTATCATCTAATTCAACTAACAAGGTTTTGTGTAAAAAATGACAAAGATAGGCTAGTAAAAGCCTTTAATAAAGTGTATCTTTATCTTATTAATTTAAAGCCTACTTTAAAAGAAGGAACTCACTAACTTTCAATCAGTAAGGATTATGGATATAACATATTACGGTCAATCTTGTTTTAAAATTAACAGTAAAAAGGGAAGTTTTCTCTTTGATCCCTTCATCAGCCCCAATGAATTGGCAAAGGATATAGCTGTTGATTCTATAGAATGTGATTATATGTTAATTAGTCATGGCCACGAAGACCATATCGCGGATGCTGAGCAAATTGCAAAAAATTGTAACCCCACTATTGTTTCCAACTTTGAGATTGTAAGTTGGTTTGGAGCCAAAGGTTTTAAAAAACTCCATCCTATGAATCTGGGGGGGGCATGGAACTTTGATTTTGGAAGGTTAAAAATGGTTAATGCTGTACATTCCTCTATACTTCCCGATGGTACTTATGCAGGGAATCCTGGAGGATTTATTTTAGAAATAGATCAAAAAAAGGTATATTATGCTGGAGATACTGCTTTGCATTCAGACATGAAGTTAATTGGTGAGTTTGAAAAACCAGATTTAGCTTTTTTACCCATAGGAGATAACTTTACTATGGGAATAGAAGATGCAATTCGAGCTGCAAAGATGATTCATTGTAAAGAAATTATCGGAATGCATTATGACACCTTTCCTTATATTGAGATTAATAAGAAGGATGCCATAACTCAATTTGCAGAGGCAGGCTTAAATTTAACTCTAATTGCTATTGGGGATTCAATTAATTTTTAATTAATAAATAGAAAAATACAAATAAGAAATATGGGTAAAATCATATCAATTGCAAATCAGAAGGGAGGAGTTGGAAAAACAACCACTGCGATTAATCTTGCTGGAGCTTTAGGCGTTTTAGAGAAAAAAATATTACTTGTAGATGCCGACCCTCAAGCTAATGCCACCTCTGGAGTGGGAATTGATCCAAATAACGTAAAAACAAGTATATACGAATGCCTTATTAATGAAGTAGAACCCAAGGATATTATTTTACAAACCAATTCTCCAAATTTAGATTTACTTCCTGCACATATTGATTTGGTTGGAGCAGAAATCGAAATGATTAACATGCCCAACAGAGAAAAGATGATGCGGGCAGCACTTCATAAAATTAAAGATGAGTATGACTTTATTATTATCGACTGCTCTCCTTCCTTAGGCTTAATAACTTTAAATGCTTTAACAGCTTCTGATTCTGTAATTATTCCTGTACAATGTGAATACTTTGCTCTAGAAGGCTTAGGCAAATTACTAAACACTATAAAGATTGTTCAATCAAGATTAAATCCAGATTTAAGTATTGAAGGTTTGCTTTTAACTATGTTTGATGTAAGACTTAGACTTTCAAAACAAGTTGTTGAAGAGGTGAAAACTCATTTCCAGCAAATGGTTTTCGATACCATAATCCAAAGAAATACTAAACTTGGAGAAGCTCCAAGCCACGGAGAAACAATCATTATGCATGACGCTGCATCTAAAGGTGCAATTAATTACCTTAATTTAGCTCGTGAACTTCTCCAAAAAAACAACTTAACAAAGATTGATAAATCTGAGAAAATTATTGATGTAGAATGAGTAAGAAACCAGCATTAGGAAGAGGATTAAGCGCACTTTTAGAAAATGAATATTCAGATACTACCCGAGCTGAGGAGAAAACAACTGTTTCTAAGAATGTTGGTACCGTATCTGAAATTGCTATTAAAGATATTGAAGCCAATCCTTTTCAACCACGTATTAAGTTTGAAGAAGATGAACTAAAAGAATTAGCACAATCCATTAAGGAGTTAGGCGTAATTCAACCCGTTACCGTTAGAAAAGTAAGTCATAATAAGTACCAATTAATTGCAGGTGAAAGAAGATTTAGAGCTTCCCAAATTGCTGGTTTAAATTATATTCCGGCCTATATCAGAGTAGCTAATGATCAAAGCATGCTCGAAATGGCTTTGGTAGAAAACATTCAAAGAAGTAACTTAAATGCTATAGAGGTTGCTATAAGTTACCAACGCCTAGTTGAAGAATGTAGTTTGACTCAAGAAGAACTTAGCCAACGAGTTGGTAAAAAACGTTCCACCATTACTAATTATCTTAGATTATTAAAGCTGCCTGCAGAAATTCAAGAAGGAATAAAAAGTAAGCAAATTACTATGGGACATGCACGTGCTTTGGTTAATATTGAAAACCCTAAAGAACAACTCACTGCTTTTTACAACATTATTGAAAACTCCTTATCTGTTAGAAAAGCCGAAGAAATAGCTAAAGAAAAAAAAGCTAGTAAAAAGCCAAGCTCCGTTCCTTTGACAATTTTAGATGAAAAATTGAAATCTAAATTAACCCAACATTTTAAGGTTAAGGTTAAACTACAACGAAAAGACGAAGATAAAGGGAAAATCATTATCCCTTTTACATCTGAGGAAGAGCTAGAAAATATTCTAAATACTATTAATCTTTAATAACTTCATTCCATGAAGTTTTATAATCTTTTACTTTTGCTTTTATTTTTTGGGATGCTTTCATCTCAAGCTCAAGACGTAAATAATACAGTAGCCGATACACTTGAAATTCGCTTAGACCCAGAAGTAAAAGAACACTCTCCTAAAAAGGCAACTCTAATGTCTATGGCTTTACCAGGATTAGGGCAAGCTTATAATAAAAAATATTGGAAAATTCCTGTAGCGTATGCCTTAATTGCAACTCCATTGTATTTTGCTATCGATCAACAAAAGCAATTTAAAAACTATAAAAGTGCTTATCTACAAAGAATAGACCCAAACCCTAACGTTACTGATCCTTATGAAGGTATATATACTGAAGATAACTTAATCAACTTGGTGGACTTCCATAGAAGAAATAGAGATTTATTCTATGTATTAACCGCAGTAGCTTATGTTTTAAATGTAGTGGATGCCGCTGTTGATGCACATTTATATTATTTTAATGTAAGTGACGATATCAGTGGGCTTATTAAACCGGATTTTCAATACCTCGATAATAATACCCTGGCTCCTTCGTTAACATTAAATTTAACATTTGGTCAAAAACCTCTTAAAAAATCTTTTTAAACCAAGTAGATAATAATTCACTTTCTAAGATAAATTTAAAATACTTTTACAAAATGAAAATTGCGCTTATAGGTTATGGGAAAATGGGGAAGGAAATAGAAAAGGTTGCCTTGGAACGCAAACATGAAATCGTCTTAAAAATTACCCACAGCAATTCTCAGCTCATTACAGACGGTAGTTTAAAGCAGGCTGATGTCGCTATAGAATTTAGTAAGCCGGAAACAGCAGTACATAACATAAAAGCCTGTATTGAACAAGGAGTTCCTATTGTTATTGGTACAACTGGCTGGTATGACCACTGGGAAGAGGTGAAAAAGTATTGCCAAGAAAAAAATGGAACACTTCTGGCAGCAACTAATTTTAGTGTAGGTGTTAATATTTTCTTTGAATTAAATAAAAGATTAGCCCAATTAATGAAAAACCAAGAAAACTATAAAGCGCATGTTGAAGAAATACATCACACTGAAAAATTAGATAGCCCAAGTGGAACAGCTATTACTCTAGCTGAAGAGATATTAAAAGAAAATAATCATTACAAGCAGTGGGTAAATGAAGAAAGTAATACGGATAATCAACTTCCCATTTTATCCTTTAGAGAAGCAGGGGTACCTGGGACTCATACCATAAGTTATACTTCTGCAATTGATAACATAAGTATCACTCATCAAGCAAATAACAGGAAAGGTTTTGCTTTAGGTTCAGTTTTAGCAGCTGAATTTATAAAAGATAAACTGGGCATTTTTAAAATGAAAGATGTTCTTAAAATATAAAATACCATGACTCTACCTATAATCTTAATTCTACTTTACTTTCTTTTATCACATATAGGCTTATACAAATTTTTTGAAAAAGCTGGTGAAGAAGGTTGGAAAGCTCTTGTTCCATTTTATGGAACTTATGTTGCCATTCGCTTAATCCATAAGCCTGTTTGGTGGATGGTAATCTATTATATCCCCTTTCTTGGCTTTATTGTTTGGGTAGGGATTATAGTAGAGTTCTTAAAAAATTTAGGAATTCTAAATTACTGGGAGCATTTTTTAAGTATAGTATTTACTCCCATTTACCTAACTTATGTCGGATTTGATAAAAATGTGAAATGGAAAGGAGAAGAATTTTTAGCAACTTACAAAAAATCCAAACCCAGAGAGTGGGCTGATGCAATATCTTTTGCTGTTATAGCAGCCACACTTATTCGAGCTATTTATATTGAAGCTTTTACCATTCCCACCTCTTCTATGGAAAAATCCTTAATGGTAGGAGATTTTTTATTTGTAAGCAAATTAAGCTATGGAAGTAGAATCCCAAATACTCCAATATTTTTCCCTTTTGCTCACCACACAATGCCCTTGACAGAAAATGTAAAGTCTTACTCGGAATTAATTAAGCTACCCTATACTCGATTACCTAAATTGCAAGACGTAAAAAGAAATGAAGCTGTAGTATTTAACTTTCCTGCAGGAGATACCGTAGTAGTAGAACACCAAAACCAAACCTATTATCAAATGGTTAGAGATTTAGGTAGAAAAAATGTCTGGAGAAGATTTAAAGTTATTGATCGTCCAGTAGATAAAAGAGAAAACTACATCAAAAGATGTGTTGCTCTGCCTGGGGATAAAATAGTAATCAAAGAAGCTACACTTTATGTAAACGACAAAGTTGCTTATAGACCCGAGGGGATTCAATATTCTTATTTGGTAAAACTCAAGGGAGGGTTGAGCAACGAGGAACTTATCAATAGAGATATTACAGAAATTCGCCCTTCTGAACTAAGCGGAGTGTATGAGATGAACTTAACGGATGAGAATTTTGAATATATCCAGTCTCTTCCTCAAGTAGAATTGATAGAAAAGTCCATTAAACCTAGAGGATTTTACAAAGATGGGAGGTATGGGACTAATCCTATTTTCCCTAATACAGATACTACCTTATGGACAGAGGATGAATTTGGTCCTATACATATCCCTTATAAGGGAGAAGTTGTACAATTAACTACTGCAAACCTTCCATTGTATGAACGAATCATAAGCGTATATGAAAGCCATGATTTAAAAATAAAAGGAGATAAAATATTTATCGACGGTGTAGAAACCAATGAATATACCATTGAAATGGATTATTATTGGATGATGGGAGACAATCGACACAACTCCCAAGACAGTAGGTTTTGGGGTTTTGTTCCTGAAGACCACATTGTGGGAAAAGCTGTATTTATTTGGTTGTCTTTAGACCAAAACAGAAATTTATTTGACCTTAAAAAAGTAAGATGGAATAGGGTGTTTTCTCTTATTCATACAGAGAAAGATGCCTATGAAAATAAAAGATAAATTAATTTACAACATTAGTTGTATCACTAATCGTAATTTTGAAAATTGATAGTATTCAGTATGGCAGAGCAGGTTTTC
>CAZKFN010000020.1:19348-27275 GCA_964552035.1 uncultured Flavobacteriales bacterium | reverse complement strand
GTCTGATTTATTTTGCTCTGTACCGCAAGCAAAAACAAATAAGAATGTAGAAAGTAAGGCTAATTTTAAAAATGTCTTCATATTACAACTGTTCTTTATAAAATTATTAAATTTAAGCTGCGAAATTACACATTTAAAATAAATTTTAAATTATATTATCCTAAATAAGGCTGTACTTTAGGGATTTAGCTTAATTTTTTAGAAAAAATAAATACTTACAAAAGCAATTAAATTTAAGCTTGTAAAAAAACAGTAGTTTTATAAAATTATATTTTAGAAATTTCTTGCATAAACATTATATTAAATTGATGAAAATAGCTTACAAACTCTTTTCCTTTTTATTAATTATTGGATTTTCATCTTGTATTCAAAATGAAATTCAAGAAGAGGACTTTATCCAAATAAAAGACCAGCAATTTTATTTAAATGACCAACCTCATTTTATATACATGCTCAATTATGTTATCAACTTAAGAGAGGTGGGAGGAGAAGTTTTATTTGGAGCTACAGTAGAGTATGAAAATAAAGAAGGTTATGACAGCAAAACTCCTGAGGAGGTAAGAAGTGAATTAAATAAACATTTTAAGCTTATTGCAGAAATGGGGTTTAACACGGTTAGAGTTGTTGGAGTTCAAAAGCTTGACTATACCAGTTTAGAGCCTAATTTAGCTATGAGAATTTCTCAGCAGACAGACGAAGGGTCAACTTTTCAGACTTATAATGTTACTGAAAATATGGATAAGGTTATTAAAGCTATTGAGCCTGTTATCGAAGCTGCGAAAACAAATGACCTAAAAGTCATGATTCTTTTACCTCGGCCTAACCTAAAAAAAGAGTTTAACAGACAAAGGTTAGCATATATTAAGGCTATCCTGCAAAATTATAGTGAAGAGTCAACAGTTTTTGCCTATGATTTTTTTAATGAGCCCCTCTATTTTGACAATTCAGAATATCCGATTAATGAAAGGAAATATACCGCTAAAAAAGAGGCTAACACTAAAACTAGATATTGGAAAAAGCTAATGGGAAAATATGCGCCGAATCAGCTTTCGACAATTGGTACTGCCGAGCCTATAGAAGCATTTCATTGGGACCCTTCTATGTTAGAGGTTGATTTTTTATCTTTTCATACCTATAATCCTTTGAGAGTAAAAAATGAAATCTATTGGTATGCTAAAAATATAAATAAACCGTGGATGGTTGGAGAAACTGGTTTGCCAACAGATAATGATTCTATTCCCTACATTGCTAAAAAGAAATTTATAAAAGAATCTTTACAACAGGTTGTAGATTGTGGAGGAGCGGGTTATGGATTGTGGCAATTTCAGGATGTTGCTTGGGATAATTTTGAGCATAATTTCTTGGGTATGCTCAATCACGATGGAGGTGTTACTTATACCCAAGATGGAGATAGCATCCTAGGAAGTTTAAAAGATCCTGATCTACCTTATTTCCCAAAAGAAATGGTAAAGGGAGATTGTAATTGTGATATTAACTATTACAATATGCTTGGCTATCAAAATTATATGCTTGAAGGCAAAATAGTAGATGAGAAAAATCAACCCATTGAAGATGCTGTAATTAGAGCTTGGTCAAAAGAATGGATTGGAGTGAATACTTTTACCCAGCCTGACGGTACTTTTAAATTATATTCCAATACTCCTATGGTTCATTTTAGCATTTCAGCTACTGGGAGGGAGCTGCTTAAGTTTGATGATGAAGAACTAGAATATAAGGCGATTGAAAACCTAAAGGACACTACGCTTGAAAATGAATTTTTAGAATATCAAAAATTGCATTTTAAAAACCTTTTAAGAGAAGGTTCATTTGAAAAGGGTTTCGTTTTTGATTTTGATGAAGAATTATTTGATACTTATAAGTTCCGTGCAGAAATGGAAGAGCTTCAGTTATCAAAAGTTAAACTCTTTCCAAAAACACCTAAATTTTTGTTAGGTTGGAATTATTAAAACATTGCTTCTTCCACGATGTGAATTAGGGAATGAATTACCTTAATGTGAATTTCTTGAGCTCTATCTGCATAAGCTGATTTTGGTGCACGAATTTCTATAGCTGCTTTTGGTCCAATTTCCCCACCGTCCTTTCCAGTAAGAGCGATAACTTTCATTTTCTTTTTCTGAGCTGCTTCAACTGCTCTTAGCACATTTTTGGAATTGCCAGAAGTGCTAATGGCCAGTAAAACATCTCCCTTATTGCCAACTCCTTCAATAAATCTCGAAAATACTTCATCAAAACCATAATCATTTCCAACGCAAGTAAGGTGAGAGGGGTCGGATATTGAAATAGCTGCTAATGCTGCTCTATGTTCGCGAAAACGACCTGATAATTCTTCTGCAAAATGCATGGCATCACACATAGAGCCTCCATTCCCACAGGAAATGACCTTATTCCCATTTTGGAAAGCAGTAACCAATAATTCTGCTGCTTTGGCAATATTTTCTATGTTATTCTCATTTTCTACAAACTGATCAAGTACAGTCTTGGCTTCTAGCAAATTGGCTTTTATAATGGAAAATTTTGACATGATTCTCAATTTTAAACAAAAATAAAGTATCCAATAGTATAGATTGCTTAATAAAGTATATTTATTTTCGCAATAAAATTATCATACAATGAAAAATATAATATTTTTATTCGTTTTTTTAAGTAGTAGTTTAATAGCCATTGCACATGAAGACATTACTTGTTATCAAAAATATGCAAAAGTTTTTGAAGTTAGAGGTGCTAATGAAGTCTCTGATGGAGTGCATAAAAATGTAATTATCACTATTCGTAAAGGAAGTTTTGCGGACTGTTTTATGGGCACAGTTAGTGTTAAAAATGGAACAGTTGATGTTAATTCCATTCGACTTTCTTTTGTTGATAACAGCACGGAACGGTTTAATAGAAGCTATAAATACGAAGAGCCTATTACGATTGTCAATGGGATGTCAAGAACCATGGTAACTCGAGAT
Organism: uncultured Flavobacteriales bacterium; assembly: GCA_964552035.1. Classification (GTDB taxonomy): domain Bacteria; phylum Bacteroidota; class Bacteroidia; order Flavobacteriales_E; family Vicingaceae; genus CAZKFN01. Next base: position 24,303 of record CAZKFN010000020.1, on the reverse strand, counting down.
GATGAGTTGGTTAATGTTCTTTTTATTGAAGAAATTAAACCTAAAAAGAAGGAGTATATGCGTGCTCCAGATCCTGATATGGACTTTTAAATAATTTCTTTAGCACCCGTTTATTTTAATTTTCATATAAATGTAGGTGTAAAACTTTCAAAGTAAAAGATGGTGGCATTAAAAAGGGGAAGCATTTACACTTCCCCTTTAATATAGGATAAGTTTATTCCTACAAATTTGCTTGTGAATTCAAGTCCTTAAAGGCGCTAATTCCGCAATTTAAGAAACTCTCATAATCTTTAACATTTGGAGTATATCCGACTGGAGTTCCCAATAATTCCCCATTAGGACTAAGCATTACATAAAACGGCTGAGAATTATTATTAAAAGATTGAGTTTGAAAAGTAGCCCATTTATTCCCAATGGTCTTAATTTTCTTTTTCCTCAACTTTCCATTCACTTCATACTCAAAGATTCCTTGTTGCTCTTCTGGTAAGTCAATTTTATCATCCACATATAACGAAACCAATACAAATTCTTCTTTGATTCTATCCTTAATGATATCCGCAGTCCAAACGGATTCCTCCATTTTTCTACAGTTCACACAAGCCCAGCCTGTAAAGTCTATCAATAAAGGTTTATTTAATCTTTGTGCTTCTGCAAATGCTTCATCAAAATCATTAAAGTCGGCATGTAATCCTTCCTTTTCATACCAGCTATAAAAAGTTGGAGGAGGGAAACCGCTTAATAAATTGTGGCTCCAAGGAGGATTTTTTAATACTCCGGGAGCAATATAAATTGTGATGATTAAGATAGTTGTAGCAAATCCTATTCTAAAAGGAGAGAATTTTTTAATTGGTGAATCCAATGGAAATTTAATCCAGCCCATTAGGTAAGCAAATAGTCCAGCTCCAATCAATGCCCATATTGCAAAGAAGGTTTCTCTTTGAAGAAAACCCCACTGCTCTACTAAGTCTGCATTGGATAAAAACTTAACAGCAAAAGCTAATTCTATAAAGCCTAAAACTACTTTCACAGAGTTCAGCCATCCTCCAGATTGAGGAAGTTTATTCATTACTGATGGAAACATTGCAAAAAGGGCAAAGGGCAATCCTAGTGCAACTCCAAATCCACTCATAGCTGCAGTAATTGGCCAAGGTCCATTTTTTAATGCCCCACCTATTACGGTTCCTAAAATTGGTGCTGTACAAGAAAAAGATACCATGGCTAAAGTTAAAGCCATAAAAAATATCCCTACTATTCCACCCACTTGAGAGGCGGTATCAGCTTTATTGGTAAGAGAACTTGGAAGTGTAATTTCAAAATATCCAAAGAAAGAAATGGCAAACACTACAAATATGGCAAAGAAAATCAAGTTTAGCCAAACCGAAGTTGCTATTTCATTCAACACTTCCGGGTCAGTATTAAAATGAAAGGGAAGACTTAAGAGTGCATAAATGGCAAAAATGAAAAAACCGTACAATACTGCTTTCCCAACTCCTGAAGATTCTCCATCTCCTTTGGTAAAAAAACTAACCGTAAGAGGAATCATTGGAAACACACAAGGCGTTAACAAAGCTATTAGTCCACCAATTAAACCAAAAAGGAAAATCATCCATGAATTGCTTGATTCTTCTTTTTCATTTCCACAAGAAGAGATGGGATTATCAATATCCATATTGGGAAGTGAAGGAATTATACCTCCCAAATCTAAATTAGCCTGCTCATTTGATTTGTCTAAGATGTTATAAGCTTCTCCGGTAGTAAAATTAAATTCAAATTCAATCACCTCAGGCGGAAGGCATTTTTCATCATCACAAACCATAAACTCAAGCTCACCAGTCAATCTATCTGCATCTGTAACAACTTCTTGCATGAAAGTTACAGAACCTTTGTAAAAGTTAAGGTCCATTTCAAAAACAGGATCAAAAGCTGTGATTTTATCTCCTATTTCCTGAACATCACCCTCAAAAGTATGACCTTCTTCTTTGTTAAAATAAAATGCAGTTGCAATAGGGCCGTCATCAGAAGGTAGAAATTGAGAATAAATACTCCAACCTTCAGCCACCTGAGCATCAAAGAATAAGCGATATTTATTATCGCCTATCTTTTCTAAACGATAATCCCAAATTACCGCATCTTCAATAATATCAGATTTTGCATCCCCAGCCATAACCTTCACCAAGCTTTCAGCTTCTACCTTTTCATCTAGATCTTCATTGGCATCAACGCCCAGCTCAGAAGCAGGAATATTAAAATCTAAATCTAAAAATTCAGGAGGCAAGCACTTTTCATCATCACAAACCATAAAGTAAACTTCAGCTGTAATGGAATAGGGTTTAGATGTTTTGCTTTTGATAGTTTGTGTAAAAGTTACCTCATCGGTAAAGTAATTCAAATCCATTTCAAAAACAGGATCAAAAGCTGTAATTGGTTTAGGTTCTTTAACCCCTCCAATCAACTCGTAATTACTTGCTTCCGGAATGGTAAACTCCGTTGCTATTGGCCCATCATCGCTAGGTAAATCTTGAGCATATAAAGTCCAACCTTTATCTATAGTTGCCTTCATTTGCAACTCATACGTCCCGTCTTTATTATCAATTACCTTAGTTTCCCAATCAACTGGATTATATATTTGTGCAGCAGCAAAAAGGCTACTTAGCATTAGGGCTATACTTAAAATTAGTCCTCTCATAAAATTTCTTTTTTGAATGCATTCAAAGTTACAATTTCTTAGTTAATTAAGACCATTCTATCCTATAAACTAAGTAGAGTTATTGTGTTATATATTTTTCTTACTCTTACTACTGTCCCATTGAATACACCATATTTTATCTGTATTCTCAGTGATTTTTATTGCATCACTTACCTTAAACCCAATAACTGCAATTATTTGTTCTTGAGAAAGCAAGAGCTTGGTCTTTTCTTTTAAATGTAAAGGTACTTTTTGATCAATTAAAACATCGCTCACCAACTTGCTGCCCTTCATACCAAATGGTTGTATCCTATCCCCCTCTTCCCAACTTCTTAATTTGATAGGAAACTTTAACTTTTCTGCATCCATAAAATAAGCTTGTGGATTTTTATAATCTACCTCTTCTTTTTTTATAAACCCATAAGTATAATTTACCTCAGAAACTGTTAATTCTCCTTCGGGGCTTAGAAAAAAGTTATCCTCCTTTTTTATCGTTGTTTTTACTAAATAAACAGAACTCCTATCGAGGATAAGTTCATGTGAGGGAGTCAACAAGCGACTACCTACTGTATGATTTTCAATTGCTTTTAGCAAGTTTTCAATTTGTTGGTAATTGAATCCAAAGGGTTCTAAAGCAGTCATTAAAGTTGGCTTAGGAGCCTTCATTTGAGCTATTGTGTCAAAGTTAAGTTGCCCTCCTTCTTCCTTGAAATCAACCCCTATTAAATCTTCTTGTATTAATTTTTCAATCAATTGTTGAGCTTCGTGTATACGCTGCATATTTTCCTGCATTTTATACTCTAACTTCAAATTTTTAGATTTCCACAAAGGGAGGAGTTGATTTCTAAACCAATTTCTTAAATAATAAGAATCTAAATTACTAGCATCCTCTCTATACTCTATATCATGGAGAACGGCATAAGCTCTAATTTCTGTTTTAGTAAAACCCAATAATGGCCTTAAAATTTTTTCAGTTTCTTGAATTCCACCTAATCCTTTAATCCCCGTTCCACGATTTAGATTAATAAAAAAGGTTTCAATACTATCGTCCAAATGATGAGCTGTAACTAAATAATCGTAGTTATTTTCTACCATGAGTTTATCGAACCAATCGTAACGAATTTCTCTTGCTGCAATTTGTGTAGACCATCCTTTTTCACGAGCAAATTTTGAAGTGTCTTTTTTGAGAAGATGCAATTTCACCTTAGATTGACGAGCAATTTTTTCAACCAAAGCTTGGTCTTTATCACTTTCTTCTCCTCTGAGTTGAAAGTTAACATGAGCTAAACCCAACTTTATGTTTGACTTTTTCATCAAATCTAACAACACCATAGAATCCACTCCTCCACTAATTGCCAATAATACTTTAGCCGTTTTTAAAGCTGTTTTACTCTTAATATATTCTTTAAATTGAGTTTGCATTTATCCTAAAGTTTCTCTTTCAAAGATAGCCTTTGCTTTTAACAAGCATTCCTCATATTCATCCTTACCTATAGCTGCTTGAGTAATAGCTCCTCCAACAGAATAGGATAAAAAATGGGTTTTAGCATTATATAAAAGACTTCGAATCACTACATTAAAGTCAAAATCCCCATTGGGTTTAACATAACCAATAGCACCTGAATACAACTCTCGAGGTTCTTTCTCAACTTGTTGGATGAGTTCCATGGATTTTATTTTAGGAACGCCAAGCATGGAGCCCATAGGAAATGTACTTTTAATAGCAGATATCCAATGTTGCTGTGGAGCAAGTTCGGCAGTTAAGGTTGAAATTAATTGGTGCAATTGAGGAAAAGAATATACTCCAAAAAGTTCTTCTACTTTAATAGAAGAAACTTTAGCAATTGATTGTAAATCCTCATAAACCAAATCCACTATCATCTGATTTTCTGCTTGTTCTTTTACATCAGTTTTTAACTGATGTTGAAGCTGTAAATCTTCTTCTTTAGTTTTACCTCTTTTTATAGTTCCCTTGATAGGTTGAGTAATAAGCTGATTCTCTTTTTTACGAATAAATCGTTCTGGAGAAGCGCAAAGTGCATAAGCTGTTTCATTTTTATAAAATGCCGCAAAAGGCATGGGTGAAATATAATTTAAATATGGAAAAGCCTCATAAGGGTTAAAGGTTGGAGAAGTGGTATAAAATTGTTGGCAAAAGTTTAACCCTACAATATTACCCGCATTAATTTCCTTTTTAATTTCTTGAAAAGCACGAAGGTATTCTTCCTTTGTTATCGATGGCTTTAAATTTGGAAATTGATAATTTTTG
>CAZKFN010000020.1:0-19338 GCA_964552035.1 uncultured Flavobacteriales bacterium | reverse complement strand
CCTGTAGCTTCTTTATCAAATCTAAAATAGGAGTTGGACTTACATCTTCATTAACTAACACTTGAACCGTTTCACTATTTCTTTTTTGAAGCAACAAATAAGCAGGTTCAAAAAAACTTAAAGAAGAAAAATTATGCTTGTAATTCTTTTTTGTTTTTGTCTTCCACAGTTCGTCTTTTAATTCATAAGACAAATGACCAAATATCCAAGACTTTCTTTGGTGGTGGAAATCCGATAAGTTTTGAAAGCTTTGTTTATTGGATTGTAATATTCTATATGCTCCAAAAGCGGCTAAAAACTCATATTCTCCATATTTATCGGAATAGTCATTGCTCAGTAAGATTGCTGAATAAGTAAACTGCTGAGCAAAAGAAGAAAGAGGCTCTGCAATTGCAATTGACTTATTGAGTTTAAATTCAGCTATTTTTTCCATATTACAAAGGTATTCATTCAAAAAATATTGAATGTAAAATCACTCTTTTTTTAAATTAATTACTAATCTGTGAATAGTACATTATTGAAGTGGTTTCCTTAAATTCGCAATTTTATTAAACTTTTTAAGTTAATCGACCAATACAGTGGGAAGTAAACTTCTATATTACCTTATTCTTATTCCAATCTCTCATCTTCCATTTTGGGCTTTATATCTTATTTCTAATTTTTTGTATATTGTATTATATAAATTAGTAGCCTATAGAACCAAAGTAGTTCGTCAAAACTTAAGCAGTGCTTTTCCTGAAAAGGATGAAATAGAAATTAAAGAAATAGAAGAAAAATTCTATAGACATTTATGTGATTTAATTGTTGAAGGGATTAAAGCATTTACTATTACCCAAGAAGAAACAGAGAAGAGAATGGTACATCGAAATATAGAAGTGATGAACCAATATAAATCCTCAAAAAGAACAGCTGTTTTAGTTGGAGGGCATTATGGGAATTGGGAGCTGTATGCTATTGGGATAGGATTGGTTTCAACTTATTCTCCCATTGCTATTTTTACCCCTTTATCCAACAAGTTTTTAAATAAGAAAATTACAAAAAGTCGTTCTAAATATGGTTTAGGATTGCTTCCTACAAGTGAAGTTAGAGCTCACATACAGAGTACCAGCGATGAACAAAGTGTCATAATTTTTGCTGCTGATCAATCACCAAGAAAATCCCAAAAAGCCTATTGGATGAACTTCTTAAATCAAGAAACTGGGATTCAATTTGGGACAGAAAAATTTGCAAAATCTTTTAATGCAGTTGTAATCTTTGGAAATATATACAAGGTAAAAAGAGGGCATTACGAAGTGGAGTATGAAGTGATTTGTGAAAATGCCGAGGAAACCGAATATGGATATATCACACAAGCACACACTAAAAAACTTGAGAATATTATTAAGAAACAGCCCGAATATTGGCTGTGGAGCCATAAACGATGGAAGCATAAACGTCCTGTAGAAGCTGCTTTTTATTCAGATATGAGGTTTAAACTTTAAAAACCTTGTTCCTCAGAATAGATTTGTATTTCCTCTGTAGTAACATAAAATCTTTTTATCCTATCCTTATACGATATAGGAATATCTTTATGTTCTAAAATAAATTCCTTCATTAAACTTACCTCCTCTTCAAAGTTTTTAGCTACGGCATTATAATCTGCCTCATATTCCACTTTCCTTTTAGCAGAAGAGGAGAAAACATATTTTGCTCCCAACCACAACATGGCGATATTTCTTCTTTTAATATAATCTGATAAATGCCCTAGCTCATGAGCAAACCAACCTCTTAACACCGCTTCTGGTAAATCCTCTATCTTTAGATTTTTGGCTCCTTGAACAACAGGATGAATGTTAATCTGAAATACTTTATCTCCCTTAAAAACAGAAGCCCAGGTAATTTTTTGTTTAGCTTGCATTGTTGATTTTCGAATCCTTTTCTTTACTAACTTTATCTTAACATCTTGAAGCGAGGAATAACGCTCCCAAACGTCCTTAAAAACCATTTGAACTTTTTGACTTCCAACCCCTTTAAATTCTACATTCTCATTGTATTCTTGATTTAAATGAGCTCGATGCTGAATGGTGTCTTTATCACTGCTATAGACTGAAGTAGGGAATAAAAATAGAGCCAATAATAAATTAAAAAACAAAAATCTGGTAAACTGATTTGAAGTTCTTGTATAGCAATGCATAATTATTAAATATAAGAAAATATCTCCAATAATTGAATTATTACTAGACTTTAATGCTCTATTAAGCTAAAAATATCTTCTACACTACACTGAAAAACTGCTGCCATTTTTAAAGCTAATACTGTAGAGGGAACATATTTATTTGCCTCCACAGCATTAATTGTCTGACGACTTACGCCAATTAACTTCGCCAACTCGGCTTGAGTAATGTTAAATTTTGCTCGATATACCTTTATATTATTTTTCAAACTTGTTTCTCTTATTTAGTTGATATAATTTATAATGAAATAGCAAAACAAAAAGCACTAAACTTAAAAACATGCTCACTAACATGACATTAAAAAATGATAAACCAAAAACAAAAATTAATGCAAAAAATAAAATCCCATAATTTAAAAAGAAACTCCATGTCAAAGATTTAACTCTTAAATAGGCAATGTATTCATCTTCAATTTTTGTTTTGGCAAATCCTAATATCATTCCACTAACAATTAACCCTATTCCTATTAATTCATCGGCAATGTTGTTGGTAATAATCCACTGAAAATTATCTCCCTCTCCAAGGGAAAAAACAGCATCATTAAACAAAGCCAAAACTTTAACATCAAGAAATTTTGGCTCACCTATGCATTCAGTTATATACAAAATCCCAAAAATTAAGGATAAAATAAAAATAACCCAGGCAAAGGGCTTCAATCGATTGGGAAATAAAGAAGTAGCTTTCATGATAGTCAAATTTTAAAATATACTTCAAATGTAAGGAATTCTTTACATTTTGACTAGTAAACTTTACAAAATAATTTTAAAGTTTATAAAGGTTTTCTATTAAGCTTAAAATAAAAACAATTACTTCGTATAAAATAAAGCAGCAGCTAAAGATGACAAAAAAGAAACTTAGAGACATCGTAGATAATAATACGAGCAAAAAAGGAAAGATATTTGACTATACTGTACAAATCTTAATTCTTATTTCTCTGGTTGATATTGCTCTTGAAACACTCCCTAATAATCCTCCGACGATTAAGTTCATTTTGCGCTGGATTGAAGTAATTACAGTACTATTTTTCAGTATTGAATATCTTTTAAGAGTTTATGTAGCTAAAAATCCATGGAAGTACATCTTTAGTTTTTATGGTCTTATCGACTTGATAGCTATTTTACCTTTCTATTTAACTCGTGCTATAGATTTAAGGTTCTTAAGGGCATTCAGGATATTTAGAATATTTAGAGCTTTTAAATTGGTTAGGTATAATACTGCTTTAAAAAGATTTAATCTAGCTTATAAGCTCGTAAAAGAAGAGATTATTCTTTTTTTAATTGTTACTTCTATCTTTTTATTTATTGCTTCTGCAGGGATTTATTACTTTGAGAATCCTGCTCAACCCGATGTTTTCACTTCAATTTTTAGCAGTGCTTGGTGGGCTGTTGTTACTCTTACAACGGTGGGTTATGGGGATATTTATCCCATTACCACTGGAGGTAAAATATTTACTTTTTTAATTTTAATGATTGGTGTGGGTATTGTCACTATTCCTGCAGGTTTAGTAGCTAGTGCTCTCACCAAAGCTAGAGAATTAGAAGAAAGAAAGGACGATAATAAAACTTCTTTAAACTAAAAAGCTCCACTGAAAAATATCAGTAGAGCTCAAAGATTCAAATCGTATTCTTTTAGATATGCAATGCTCTTTTCCCCGTAGCATCTAATACAGCTTCTTTGATAGCTTCTGTAAAGGTTGGATGTGCATGACTTATTCTACTAATATCTTCTGCGGTTGCTCTATATTCCATAGCAACAACAGCTTCAGCAATCATATCTGCAGCACGAGGGCCACAAATATGTACGCCTAAGATCTCGTCGGTTTCTTTATCTGCCAATACTTTTACTAAACCATCGGTGTCCATGCTTGCACGAGCTCTACCACTAGCTTTAAATGGGAAGCTCCCCACTTTATATGCAACTTTATCTGCTTTTAATTGCTCTTCTGTTTTGCCAACAGCTGCAACTTCAGGCCAAGTATAAACCACAGCAGGAATCAAATCGTAATTTACTTCTGCTTGCTCTCCATTTAACAGTTCAGCAACAAGAACTCCTTCATCTTCTGCTTTATGTGCCAGCATTGCACCTCTTATAACATCTCCTATAGCATAAACATTATCAACATTGGTTTGCAGTTTTTCATTTACCTCTATTCTTCCTCTTTCATCGGTTTTGATGCCTATTTTATCTAAACCCAAGCTATCTGTGTATGGTTTTCTTCCAACGGCAACCAAACAGTAATCGGCTTCAAATTTAACTTCCTTACCTTTCTTATCGTCGGCTTTAACGCTTACTTTAGTTTTAGTAGCTTTTACTTCTTTTACCTGATGTGAAGTATAAATATTAAGTCCTATTTGCTTCAAACTTTTAGTTAACTCTTTACCCATAGCCTTGTCCATGGTTGGAATAATGCTGTCCATATATTCAATTACATCCACTTGAGTTCCTAAACGAGCATAAACAGAACCCAGTTCTAAACCTATAGCTCCTCCGCCAATAACAACCATTTTCTTTGGCAATTCTTTTAATTCCAAAGCCTCTGTAGATGTAATAATACGCTTTTTATCTATTTCAATAAAAGGGAGGCTTGCAGGCTTTGAGCCTGTTGCTATAATTATATTTTTAGCTCCTATTTTTTCTTTCTTTTTCCCTTCAATGTGGATGGTATTTTTATCTTCAAAAGAACCCATACCGTGATAAACCGTAACCTTATTCTTTTTCATCAAATAATCTATGCCACCAACTGTTTGCCCAACAACATTATCTTTTCTATCAATAAACTGCTTGAAGTTTACTTTTAAATCTTTTAATTCAATACCGTGCTCTTTAAAGCTAGTTGAAGCTTGATAGTAATGTTCTGAAGAATCCAACAATGCTTTGGAAGGGATACACCCAACGTTTAAGCACGTACCACCAAGTGTATCGTACTTTTCAATTAAAGCAGTTTTCATTCCTAATTGTGCACAGCGAATAGCACAAACATATCCTCCAGGTCCTGAGCCTATAATGGCTACATCGTAATTTTCCATGTTTTATATTTTATGAGCAAATTCTTTCGGTCAGCAAATTTACTCAAACTTAAAATGCTATTGAAATATGAGAGAGTGAATTTAAGATGCTAAGGTTTGTAATAAAGTTTTATTTCTATTTAAAACAAAAAATTAATTTTGCTTAATGCTTATTTTTGCTAAGTAATCACATCTTCAACTTTTGTTCGGTTTTGTTTAAGGCTTTTACTAAGGTTAACAAGAGCAATAAAACTGCTACAAAGGAAGTTACTCTACCAATATAGTCTCCATGCTTAATATAAAAAGTCTCTTTATAACTCAAATTAGCTTCTCCTTCTAAAGCATCTGGGACCCACCATTCTGTTTTAGATACTACATCTCCACGAGCATTAATAATTGCTGAAATGCCTGTATTTGCAGAACGAATAATATCCTTTCTTCCTTCAATTGCTCTTAATCTTGCATAAGCTAAATGTTGTTTATATCCTGGAGAATTATCCCACCATCCATCATTGGTAATAATTACATATAAAGCTGCTCCTCTTTTAGCGTATTCATTGACATATTCCCCATAAACCGATTCATAACAAATAATTGGAGCTAAGCCTTCATCTTCATTCTCATCAAAAAACACTGTAGGATACTCATCTGTCCCAAAACCTCCTGCTGCTCCTCCCAAGTTGATAGAAAGTTTTTGCATAAAAGGGAAATATTTAAGAAAAGGGACTTTTTCTACCCCTAATACCAATTTTGATTTATGATAAATTGCAACATCTTCATTGGCTTCAAGCTGAATTGCCGTATTGAAGTTTTCATAATAATATCCATCTCGAAATGGAGCAGCCGTTGCTGGAAGATTATCTCCTTCGGGAATTAAAACCGAGCTCGCCAGGCCAACAATTATTCTCAATTGTGGAAAGTCATCAATAATTTTCCTCAACTCCTGAGTCCCATATAGTTCCTCGATTTGATGTTCCCAATAAACTGAAGGGAACGCTGTTTCTGGAAGAATTAACAAATCCGTTTCCTCATCTACTTTTGATCTAGACAAAGCAATCATTATATCAATTTGTTCGGTTTCGCTCATTCCTCCAAACTTATCGTGATAAGGATCAATGTTAGGTTGTATCAATACTACCTTCACCTTTTCTTTTTCCTTATCTAAGGGATAATTTTTATAAACCGATTTTGACCAAAATATAGGAAGTAAAACAAAAAGCATCCAAGGTAAAATCCTATGGATATTAAAGGAGTCTTTTCTCCATGATATTTTTTGTTCAACAAAAAAGAAAAAAAGCAAGTTGGCAACTAAAATCCAAAAAGTACCTCCCAAGACCCCAGTATATTCATACCATTGCACAAGCTCAGGCTGATTAGAAAACACATTCCCTAAAGTTAGCCAAGGCCAAGATAAATCCCAATTCAAATGCAAGTATTCAAAAGCTATCCAATAGATAATTAAAGCAATATATCCTTCTTTTTTTCCTACCCACTTTTTAGTCATGTGGAACAGCCAAAAAACTACTGCCATAAATAAGGTGTTAAATAGTACTGCTGCTACAGCACCCCAAGGAGAAGCAAAGTATATCCACCAGGTAGTGATTAAGTTAAAAATTAAAAAGCTGACATAAGCAAAGGCAAAAACCTTTTTTCCTGAATCTTTTTTAGTTTTAAAAATCTCATCCTCAACTCTAAGTAGACCTATTAAACCAAAGAGAATTAAAGCCGTTAATTCCCCTGTCTCCGGCCAGGCAAGAGCCAAGGAAACACCTGAAAGTGAGGCCAAGCCCCATAGTTTTAATTGATTCATAAAAACAAAGATAAGTTAATAAAGCTTATAAAATAGGAATGGAAGGTTCAACTCATCCCTACACCTTTTATCGTAACAAATACATTTTTCCAAAGTCCTGTTTAAAATACTTATCTACATTACTTTCTCTATGTTTAATATTTTCTCCGTTCACCCTCATTTTAACTCTATATAGATAAACTCCATTAGCAAGTTGATCTCCATATTTATCTTTTCCATCCCATGCAAAATCAGTTATATTTTTACCAATATGAAGTGGTCCTATTTCTATTTGGTCAATTTCTCTAACCACTTTTCCGGTAATGGTCATAATTTGTATTTGTATTTGATCGGGAATTCTGTTACCTGTGAGGGTAAAAACAAATCGAGTAGAAGTAGAAAATGGATTGGGATAATTCAATAAATGAGTAACTGTAGATTGTTGAATAACCTCAAACTCAACTTTATAATCTTCTTTTGCGGCATTTCCACTAGCATCTTTTGCTTGTATTCTTAATTGATACTTTCCGTCTTGTTTTAACTTAGGTTGATAAATAACCTTTGCTTCATTTTCAGGCAATTGTGCAGGAGTAAAAGAAAGAAACCCATCTTCTATTAATTGATAACTCACGAGTTTTTCAACTCCATCTGGATTTCGAAGATATACTTTCATAGAAGAAGTATCTTCAATGGCTAAAAAGTTATTTTCATCTTTTAAAGTGATGACAAATTCAGGTTCAGAAGAAATTAAATCCCCGTTCATTATTCTTCGACCATCCGCTAAAACATCAATAATAGGATTTAATCTATCGGTAATGATATAAAAATTAAGGTGGGCTACATTGTTAAATCGATGTTGTTCGGCTGGATCATCATCAGGATTGAGCATAATTTCTAAAGTATTGTCTCCAATCAACAATTTAGTAGGAATTTCTGCTGTAATAATATTTAAAGAATCCTCGTAAATGGGAGGATAAGACTGAATGATACTAAATATTTCTTTTACTCCATTTTGCAAAACTGAATATCGAATTTTTATGCTATCTAAATAATCTCTTCCAATAGGGAGAACTGCATATTTTATTTTCAACATTTCTCCTTTATTGAGGGTATCCTTATTTTGCTTAAAATATAGGTTGGGAGCTAACGCAAAGTCTATAGCAGGGTAGTAGTTTAACTGCCAAAACTTCATTTGTGGAGGTGTAAAATGCATTTCATCCTCCATCCTAACCTCCATGTGCATATTTAAAATGCTGTCTCCGACAAAAGCTAAAGAAGTGTCTAAACTTAAAGCACTTGATGTCAAAATATCATACTTATCTCCCTTTCTTGTTGATCCTATCAAATGATAAGTTATACTATCCCCATCGACACTTTCCAAATGGTCGAAATGATAACTTAGTCTATTCCATTTTATGGATGGTCCGATTTTCGGGCTTAGCATTTGTCCAAAATTAGCAGAAGTAGTTAATGTTCTTGTTAATTCAATTACATCTGTGGCAGAATCTCCAGCAACCTCTACTAAAGAAGATATGTCTCCCTTTCTAGCTGTTAAAATAAAAGGGTAATGATCTGGGAGGTTAGAAATTTTTGTACTTCCCAGCTCTTCAAAGGATTTTAAAATAGAAGAGTCTTGGTTCCAAATATCGGAGTAGTTAACTTTAAACCAGCTGTATAAAATAATATAACTCCCTTGAGGGATTTCATTTTTTATAAAATCTCTCATCGCCAACATTTGTGAGGAATCATTATGCCGGAAAAGGAAATAACTCTCTGATCTCAATCTATTTGAACCACAATAATCATCATAATTGGCTTGCCCGAAATAATTGTCATTATTCTGTCCAAAGTAGGGTGTTTTCCAAGATTCAAAAGTCAAGGAATCCAATACTGCAATTAAAAAGCCACCTGTAGAACCACAGCCATTTCTTTCTCTTACATCCGTATCAACTCTATACTGTATATCTGTAGCTTGAGAAACCGATGGAGAACCATAAGTTTTTATATAAAGTTCCCTTATTTGGTCGGTAAACTTAAATTTTATATTGTTTCTATTGGCTTCTAAAAAAATTTGTTCATTTTCTTCATATTGTCCATAATCGCTTTGTGACCAACCACTATCTTGAGGAATATATTGAAAAGAAGAATGGTGCCAAACTGGGGTTTCTCCACTTCTAACTGCTCTTCTAACCCTCCAATAATACACCATACTATCTTGCATTTGAGCTAGTGCTGAAGGTTTCCATTCAACAACTCCCCCTTCAGATTCAATCGTAGTTGTACTTTTCCAAGAGCTATTAAAGTCTGGCGTTGTATCTAACTCAAATAAATATTCATTCTTTTTTTCAAAAGTATAAACTGTAGATGCTTTTAAACTAGAAGATGGTTCTCCTACAATGGAAAATTCTGGTGGATAAATGGGCAATAAGTCACCGGACCTAATATTGACTTCAAAATCATAACGATTGTTCATTTTTGATAACTCATCCAATTCATTTAAGGGGTCTAATAAAATGGTAAATTTATTTACCCCAGGAGATTTGAATAAATCAATGGGAACCATAAACTCAAGGGTAGAATCATAAAAGATGGAAGACACGAGTTTAGTATAAATGGTATCTTGATTGCCTTCGCCCGGGTATGTATGCTGCAACTGAACAGCTAGCTCTTCTCTAACAGCACGTCCAATATTCTCAATTTTCATACTCACCTTAAACTTATCTAAAGAGGTAGTCACTTCAATAGGGCTTACTTTTACATTTTCTCCTCTAATTCTATAATCAGGAAAATCATAATTGGGTGGTTTTATGGCAGGATCTCCTTGTAAAATCATATCTAAACATATCACCTTTAACTCTCCATTAATATTAGGTCCTTGGATTTTTTTAACGGCCGTTTGCATACTTTTAGCCCAACTATCTCTATAATGTGATCCTGATATACTTTCATAAAAAGCAGTAGAATATAAACTTAATTCATAAGGCATTCCCAAGCTGCCGTTAGCAATAAACCCAACTGCACCTTTATTTTTTTCTAAAACAAAAGATTCACCTGTACTTAAAACACTGGGTTGGTGTGAGTTTCCTGAAAAGCAGGAATTAGCAAGTATTACTGGATATTTCCCAAAATTGTTCAACTTATCCGGAGAGTCAATGGTAATATCAAAATCCCCTGTAGCTGAGGCATGTCCAAAAAAGGTCATTAATCCCACTCCATTATTAATAATGTTTCGAATTGAATCGGAAAGGGAAGTCTGATAAGGAGCAGCAGAGCTTTTCCTAAAAGTTCTTACATCACCTCCATAATGAGGGGAGGATAATAAGTTTTCAAATCGGCTTAAATAGCCGAGATAAATTCCTGTTTCAGAAAGGGAATTTCCTCCTGCAAAATGAAGTGCATTTTTCATCCACAAATCTGTAGGAGCACTTTCATAAGCCGTTACTTTATCCAAATAATTTTTAATGTCTATGTCGTTTCTTGCGCTAAGTCGTCCTTGAGGTACAAGCGGTTCTAAAAAAGTATTCCCAAGTCCTGCAGTCAGCATATTATCTGCTGGAGGATTCCCTATGGTAGGCACTAAATTTTGTGCATAAGCAGAAGCATTATCTCTATGATCTTTTGCATTGACAGATTTACCCAATAAAAATAAGTGACTCACCTCTTTTGACCATTGATGCACAACAATATCCATAAAATTCCTAATGGCAATGGGTGACTTCTCTATCCCAAATCCATATTGGTGATACAGTTCTTCAATATTTACTACCTCAACATTATAACCTTTTGAAAGACGATAAGCAGCATAAGTACTCGTTGCTGCATCTAACCTAGGGTGAGTAATAATCATATAAATATTATCTCCCAAAGTAGATTCATAATCCGTAAAATAACCATTTGATAATACTGGACTCAAGTGGGTAATACTATTAATCGCTGCTTCTGTTGACAATATGCATTCTTTTAATCCTGTCCCATTGGGAATTAAAACCCTATGGGAATTAAACCCCTGACTAATAGTTATTTTTTTGTGATTCGTTATATCGTATAAAACAGGATTGCTTCCTGCATTAAAATTAGTAAATTCAACAAACTGCTTGTTTTGACTATGATGATTGTCTACCATAAACTTAAAGGAAGACAATCCAGATAAATCTAAATTATGAGGATAGGTTAATTTCAAGTAGGCCAAAGCTAAGCGATCTACTCTACCTGTTCTATCACTCAAATCGTCAATACTTCTAACTGTTACAGCTGTGGCTCCATTGGACAAAGACGATAAAGAGATGGTAGTATCTAAATGAATGAGTTGGTAGCCTTTAAAAATAGTATCATAATTCATGTTCCCAACATCTACAGCTAAATGATGATCTCCATCTCTCAAGGGTGCCCAATTAGAAGCACCGGCAATTTTAAATTCAAACTTAGCAGCAGGTCCAGAAGCATATATATTAGTAGACGGAATATTATATTTCCTCTGTTGTCCAATATTAATTGGCCTATCCATATAGCCTTCTGAAGGAACATATTCTGGGTCTGTTAATCCAGCTCCTATAATTTCTCCATCATAATAATTGCTGGTAAAAAATTGTAAACTTTCTTTCCATACATAAGGATTTGAGAAGTAATTGTTAAAATCAACTGCCGTTTCCTCCTTATACCTCAAGTTGTTTTGAGTAGTATTCCAACTTAAATAATAGATAATAGTATCATTGATTAAGCTATAATAAGGATTGGGTTGATTTTCTGAATTCTTATATAAGATAGTGTCTAACCAACCGTCGTTATGCTCTGCATAAAACTCTATATAATCTGTTGGGTCAAAAACACCATCGTCTCCACCTTCAATATGAATCGGCTGTTCCTTACCTTTAGCAAACAATTGAAAATTAGCTGGATCAATAGTAGATAGCGGAATATTTGCATCAACTAAAGTTTGATAACTAATTCTATATAACCCAGAAGTAGTAATTTTAAATTGATAATATTTTTGGGAATAATCTATCCATTCATTGCCATAGGGTTGGGCGGATAGCAATGAAGAAAACAAAACAAGGATGAGTAGTTTTAAGTATCTCAACATTTTTTATCTAAATCTAATCTCATTCAAATCTATTCGCAGTGAAAAAACGTTAGAATAGAGTGCAATTGACTGATCTCCAATATCTGTAAATGCATAATCAATGCTAACATACTTCAACTTTACCCCCACTCCTCCTGTCATTTGGAAAGAGGTGCTTCTATTACCATCAATATCTGTAGAGAACTGTATATTTCCAAGACCTAATCTCAGATAAATTAAATCTTCATAATCCGCTTCTACGCCTAAGCTTGGGTCGATAGAAATAGGTTGACTGTTGATTAAAACATTTCTTTTCCCATCAAAAGTTGTTTTTAAATCCAACTCTGTTCGCATTCTCACTTTATCACTAATATCAACAGCGCGGTTTGCACCCACAACAAGTTCAGGCAAAGTAACTTCAACGGAGTTTCCTGGAATTTCATTTCCTGTTGCTCTAAAAACTTTTTCGGTTTCTGAATCTAAATTGGTACTCCAAGCATTAAAAGTTGAGGTAACATCTCTAGCCATGGCACCAAAAGTCCAGTCCCCTTCTTGATATTGAACTCCGGCATCAAAGCCAAATCCCCATGCACGGGCAAAATCTCCTACAGCACGATGAATAATTTTAACATTTCCACCATAATTCAATCCTTTTATTTTACTTTTTCTAGCATAGCTAATTAATCCTGCATAATCGGCTGCTGAAAAAGTACTTACTCTATTAAAATCAAAATTACCCTCTTGGTCAATAAGTTGAGTGGTATTGGGAATGTTATCCACTCCAAATCGCAAAAGTGAAAAGCCAATTGTGCTTTGCCTATCAATTTTTGTCGCAAAAGCAGCATAATCATAAGCTGCAATACCCGCAAAATACTCCGCATGCATTAAGGAAAATTGGAATTCATTTTCCATTCTCATCAAACCTGCGGGATTCCAATAGCCTGCAGTTACATCATCTGTATTAGCTACAAAAGCATTAGACATTGCCATAGCTCGTGCACCTACTCCAATTTTCAAGAACTCATTACTGTATTTTGGTGCTTGAGAAAAAAGGGAGGAATGTGCAAAAAAGCAAATTAAAATAAGGGTAAAAAGAGCTTTATTCATTTTAAACATAGATAGTTCAAAATTATAACTTATAAATGAGTGTTTTATTCTCTTATAGAAAAAAATTTTTTATAAAGTTTAAGGTAATGTAAGATTTGTTTTAATGAAATCCTATCGTTTTGAAAAAATGTGAAAGACGACCATTGAAGGGTGAAAAGCTTGGAACGAAATAGAAGCTGCTAAAAGTTGTATCAACCCTTCGATACATTTTTGGGAATTGGTTGTTTGAGTGATTACAATGGAGTTAAAATAAAAGTATTAAAACAATACCTATTATTTCTCAACCCCAAAAACACTCAGGGTCCTATATCCTGCATGGTTAAAAAAATCAAAATTAAATTGAAGGTGGCTGAGTGATTATAACGAAGTTAAAATTGTATCGAAGTTCCGACCCCGTTTAGTTATATTTATTAGCTGGATTTATAATTTATTCTATCAAAGTATATTAAATCAGCAAACACTTTTCTTATTTAGTTTTCCAATGTCCTTATAGCTAATTGAATAGGAAGATAAATAGTTTTTTATACTCATATTTTTCGAAAAAATTTAATTAATATTAAAAAATATTTAATGGTTTGGATTTATTGTATTACATTTGATAAATATTGTTAAGGTTTGCTTGTGGAATAATTTATTTATTTAAAACAGTAAACTTTCGACAAACAGTTTTTTGACTTCATTTTATTTTTAATTAAACTTTATCCTTATGCTACCTTTAGAATACAACAACAGCCGAATGATGCCTGTTCACCGTATTAGAGCGGTGAGGAGAGCATTGAACATCGAACATCGAACATCGAATAAAATACCATTAAAATTACCCTTTTTTTTAGTGGTTTTTATGAGTCTTATTTTATTGCCAAACAATAGTTTTGCGCAGTCAAACAGAAATCTACCACCAGGAGGAGATTGCTCAAATATGTTCCAAATAGATCCCACTCATTCCTTACAAATTGAAAATATAGATATGAGTGATTTATCTAGTTTTTATATTTCTTTTCAAGCTACAGATACTTCATTTTATTTTGAAATATTATCAGACGGAGAATTTCCTACACAACTTGAACTATATGACGTAGATTGCAATGGTGGTCTTATATTAGCTTCAGAGCTTTATACCGACACAACAGAATCAAAAAGTATTGAGTTATATCCGCATAATTTAATAATAAATAATTACTATATGATTAAAATTGATCAAAATGCTCAAAATTCAGTCGGATCATTAATTATGGCATTTAAAAACCCCATACCAGAAGTGCCTTGTTGTCAACCACCAAAGCCACCTTGTGCAGACATTATGTATAATGGTAGTTTTGAGATAGATGACATATCTCCAACAGGTATAAGTTTAGATGAGAAAATACATTTGAGTCATGGTTATTTGTTGCTAAGCAGTCAACACAATAGGGGAGATTATTATCATCCAAAGGGTAATTCTTTTTCACAACCACCAAACACTATTTTAGGAAATAATATTTACCCAGTAACTACTCCTGATGGAAATGATGCTTATGCAGGTATATTTACAACATATACAAGCCTTAATAATAGTTCTTACGGCGGAGCAGGCGAATTTAGAGAATGGATATGTGGACAGATTAATACGCCTAACAGTGTGATGGAAGCGGGTACGCGTTATTATGTTAACATGCAAGTACATTTATCTGATGATAACCTTTATAGCTCAGGTTCAGTTCCTCCAGGAATACGATTTTCCGCACAACCAACGACTACTAATTCACAGATAGATATTGTAAATATGACTGCTGATATTCAATCTAATGATATAATTACAAATAATACTAGTTGGCATACAGTTGATGGATTTTATACAGCAACAGGCAATGAGCACTTTGTAACTATCGCTAACTTCCAAAGTGACGCTTTATCTTTTAACGGAGGCGGTTTTAATAAAAGTTATTTTTTTATTGACGCTATTTCAATTATACCTGCTGATTTATGTTGTACTGAATTAATTATACCTGATGATGACTGGGATACAGGTGATTTATTAAATTCACAAGATTTTGCTCTTTTTATTAATGGAAATACCCTAGAAGATATTGATGTTAATGTAGAGGGAACTTTTACCGTAAATAGTGATTTAACATTAAAGAATGTGCAATTTAATATGTCCCCCAATTCAAAGATTATTGTAAATAATGGAAGTACTTTTACATTAGATAATAGTAAATTGAAAGTTTGTGGTGACACCATGTGGGAGGGAGTAGAGGTAATTAATTCAGATGCTGAAATTATTATGAAAAATAATTCAGAAATATGGGATGCAAAAATCGGTATTCTTTCAACCAATGGAGGAAACTTTACAATAAATGACTCCTACTTTAATTCTAATGATTATGGGATATTTGTAGATGAATACTTAACAGCTAAACATGAAGGAACGGTAGTAGGAACTACTTTTGATGCTACACATAATTTGTTATATCCTATAAATACTAATATGGCCTCTGCAGGTATATACTTATATGAAGTTGCAAATAAAAATGGTTTAAATGATATATTGATTGGAAATGCCAATAAAGATCCTAACCATTTTAATACCCCAAAGGCTACAGCAAATAAAACTATTACTGATGGATTAAAATATGGAATCCATGCAGTACGATCAACTTTTAAAGTAGTAAATTGTATATTTGAAAACTTTACTCAAATTACTAGCCCAAGTGTATCTGATGATAAATCTGGGATAAAAATTGAAGGGCTAGATTATAATACTTATTATGGTGGTTATGCTCCTACTGCAATAATTGGAGATATGAGTTTAAATGGAAATAATCAAAATAAATTCTTAAAAAGTTCTTCGGCTATTAGCTTAGACGGTATTCAGAATATAGTCGTTAAGAACAATATGATTTATTTTCAAGACAATCAACTTGCTCCTTATACCACAGAGTATGTAATAGAGGTAGATAATAATTATTGGAGTGCTGAGGATTGTGTAATTGATAATAATTATATTGAAGGTGTTGTAAATGGTATACGAATAGGATATGTATATGAATTAACTAACGTTTCCGTATCCTATAATACTATTGAGTTGTCGAATCTTCCTGGTAATACCGGCATCTATTTGAATAATGTTAGTCCAACCAATATAGTTAATTATGAAATAGCCAATAATGACATCACTAAGGTTACTAGAGGAATTGAAGTAAATACAGGTATAGTGCCTCAAA
This sequence comes from uncultured Flavobacteriales bacterium, assembly GCA_964552035.1. Lineage (GTDB taxonomy): Bacteria > Bacteroidota > Bacteroidia > Flavobacteriales_E > Vicingaceae > CAZKFN01. The sequence goes on along the minus strand of CAZKFN010000020.1, from coordinate 2,962 downwards.
TATCATTTAATAGAATAAACTTGAATACAACCATAACCAATTCAATACCTAATTATGGAGTTTTAGTTAATTCCACACTTTTTAGCAATTATTTTCCAACTATTGAGAAGAATTTAATTATGGGAGATGTTACAACAAGTAATACAGATGTAAATGGAATATCAGTAGCAAATTTTAATTATAATTTACCAATATTGTGTAACGATATATATAAAACGGGTACTGCTATTTATATGGATTATGTTGACCTTATAAACCTGTCTGTTTTTTACGATATCTTTGCCAACAACATGGATAATAATTACAATTGCCTTGTATTGGATAATAATTCTAATTTGCAGAATATTGGATATTATAACAATTATTCCAATAATTTTTTTGGGAACAATAATACTAATTTCCATGCTTTAGCAATAGGTTCTGCTGCTGATTTATTTGTTCATGGAACTTCATTGCCTACTTACCCGATAAATAATGCTGGTATAAACATTATAACTACTCAATCTAGTGGATTTATTTGCATAGAAGAAGAAGGAAGGCTTACTGCTGAAACACCCAAGATTAATTCTTTACATCCACAGAAAAAAGGAATAGATTTCTTGCCGGATTTTACAGAAGTAGCTACATCGGATACATTGCAATGGCTATCAAAGTATCACTATTATCGTTTGTTGTTAAACGATAGTATAACTAGTAATGTTGTGCAAGCTTTTAAAGACTCTTTAGATATTGCGCCTTTGGGACAGTTATTAGCAGTAGAACATCAAATTGATACTTCTAGAAATAAACACTTGGGCATAAATTTAGAAACTATTTCGTCTAAGGTATCACAGGAGAGTTTGCTAAAAACCGTCTTACAACAAAAAGCTTTACAAAAAAGCCAAGCATGGGATACTTTACCTGCAACAGCTTTAAATATTTTAGCACCCATTGCTCAAGCTTGTCCATTAGAAGCAGGACCAGCAGTACTATCAGCAAGAGCTTTGATTTATCGTTACACAGGTAAGCGATATCACAATGCTTGTGAAGGTTATGTTACTCCCAAAAAAGCTCAAAACCATTTAAAAAGCTTTGAAGAGCCAGACACAGAAAATGATAGAATTGAAGTATATCCTAATCCAGCTAAGAATGAATTAACTGTAGAAGTAGTTTTGAAGTTAGGTGATTTTGCAGAGTTTGAAGTTTATGACATCCAAGGTAAATTGTTATTGGTTAAAACATTACATAAAAATAACAATAACTTATCTTTAGAAGATTTATCCAAAGGTATTTATATTTATAGGATTAAAGATTCAAAAAGCAGTTTGTTAAAAACAGATAAATTAATTATTCAATAAATCTAAAGGAACGGTGTTTAGGCACTGTTCCTTTTTTCTATTTTGATGAAAAAGTTTGTTTTTTTATTTTGTTTCCTATTTTCATTGAATTTGATGGCTCAAAAGCATAATTATATTCCTAACGGTAGTTTTGAATTTTATGAAAGATGCCCAGATAACTTAAGAATGTTAAATATAGTCAAGTATTGGTTTGAACCAAATGAAATACCTACTTCCGAATATTTTAATGCTTGCGATACTTTAACTGAGCTAGTAAGAGTAGGGGTGCCTTTAAATATACATGGATATCAGCATGCTAGAACAGGAGTTGGATATATTGGCTTTTTTTTTTATCTTCATAAGAATAATAGTAATGAGTATCTTCCAGATTATAGGGAGTATGCTTCGGTTGTGTTAAATAAAAAATTAACAAAGGACGTAGTTTATAAAATTACAGCATATTTTAACTTGGCAAATGGTTCAACATATTACATTTCAAAAGCTAATCTTCAGTTTTATTTTTCTAATGATAGTATAGCAATGTCAAAATATCATACTGGACCTCTTCCATTTCAACCTCAAGTAATAGGCGGAGATTCTACAGATTTTGTAGATGATACCTTAAATTGGACAAAAATAACCGGATTCTACAAAGCAAAAGGAGGAGAAAAGTATTTAACCCTTGGAAATTTTAATAATGATGGAAATACACCTTATCGGAACATTCATAGTTCAGCAACATATGGTAATAATCTTGCTTATTATTACATAGATGATGTTTCTCTTTATGAGGCAGATACTTCCATTGCGCTTAATCATTTTAAGATAACAGAAAATTGTCAAGATAACATATCTTTTGAACTAAAAAATACTAGCCCTTTTTTACTTGATTTTAGCAATACACCTTTACTTTTAAACTTAGAAGTAGAGAAAGAGGGTAAAGTCATACAAAGTTTGCAACAAATTCTTAACGACAATTCCAAAAATCCAGAAGGCAAACCTTTAGAAGCAGGTAAAGCCATTGTTCTTAGTTTTCCTGGCCTTACTTTTCCTGAAGCAAATACCAATTACAACATAAAACTAAAAGCTGAAATTCAAACGACTGGTGAAAATATTAATAGTCTTATTGACACCACCGTTTTTATTAAACCTTATGTGGATACTGCTTATATATCGAGCAATAATATCTGTAGAGGAGACAGCATACAACTGCAATATAAAGGTATTGACATTGTTAATATGGATTGGGAGTATAGTAAGGATTTAAATCATTGGGATTACATTGGCTCTGGATATAAAGTTGGTTATCTGCCTACTCAAAATGGTTATTTCCGTTTGTCGTATTGCAATTTTTATAGTGACACTTTTGCTTTAAAAATTAAGGAAAGACCCGATATCGTTCAAAGGAGTTTCCATTTCTGTGCTAAAGGTGAACATCTTTTAAATTTGAATCCTATAGATACAAGCTTAACGATAAATTGGTACACTACACCTAGCGGTGGAACGCCTTTACATCAGGGTTTTGAATATCTTGCAGATGTTAAAAAAGGAGATATCTATTATTTAGAAATTGAAAAAGATGGTTGTTATACCCAAGAGCGGTCTTTGGTTAAAATCAATTTAGGGGGTTGTGCTTTAGAAATTCC
>CAZKFN010000019.1:0-29474 GCA_964552035.1 uncultured Flavobacteriales bacterium | reverse complement strand
CCTGATATTGAACCAAAACTTTTAGAACACTTATTAGAAATCCCAAAAGAGTTTATTTACATAGATAGTCGTGAAATTCATAAAAAACATGAGTTGCCAGACTTATATTACTACGACGATACTCATTGGTCTCCTATAGGACAGCAGATTGTTGCCGATAAAATTTTAGAACTAATAAATATTTCTGAAAATACTGCACCTTAAGTTATAGAAGTACTGCTTTTCCATAGTTTAGCTTTATACATCCACTTTTAAATATTATATTAAATTTCTAAAAAATTGAATACTTTTAGAACATGCAAAACAAAGAAGAAAAAATAGCTATAGCTTATGATTTTGATGGGACACTTGCCCCAGGGAATATGCAGGAAAACTCTTTTATTCCCAAACTTGGAATTGAAAAAGAAGCTTTTTGGAAAGAAACGAGTGAACTGGCTAGAGAAAAAAATATGAATGAGATTTTGGCATATATGTATCTCATGCTTAAAAAAGCTTCCGCAAAAGATGTTTCCATTACCAAAGATGCTTTTCTTAAACACGGTAAAGGGATTGAATTATTTCCTGGAGTGGAAAGCTATTTTAAGCGCATCAATACCTATGCTGAAAGCAGGAGTTTAAAAATTGAACATTATATTATATCTTCTGGTTTAGATGACATTTTAAAAGGGACGAGCATTTATAATGAATTTGTTCAGGTTTATGCCTCTTCTTTTTTGTACGACATCAACAATGTTGCAGTTTGGCCAGCTTTAGCTATTGATTATACGAATAAAACACAGTTTTTGTTTAGGATTAATAAAGGCGTCCCTAATGTATGGAATAATACGGGGATTAACAGCTATATGCCAAATGATGAGCGACCTATGCCTTTTAAAAGGATGATTTACTTAGGTGATGGTGCAACTGATATTCCCGCGATGAAAATGGTCAAATCACAAGGTGGTAAAGCCATTGCTGTTTATCATCCCAACACAGAAACAAAAGAAGGAAAAAAAGTAAAAGAGGCCGCAAAAAAATTGATTCTTGAAAATAGGGCCAACTTTATTGCTCCAGCAGATTATAGAGAAGGCAAAGACTTATATCAAGTTATACAATTGTGTATTGATGCATTAAGTGCAGAAATAGCTTTGGAAGGATATAGATAGTTTGAGTGCTATTTCTTTTCTTTCAGCAATAATTTTTCCAATTCCTTATCGCTATCTAGCATGGTTTTCGTGTGAATGTCAATGCATAAGATGATAGCAAAAAATGCCCAAAAGGGTACACTTGCTTTGTCGGTGTCAAGAAAGTTATTCAATAATCCATTGACCATATAAGAAGTAAAGGAGAGAATAATAAACAATACTATTTTTCGAGTTTCACCTTTGGGAAGTCGATAATATAAACGGGAGGCAACCACATAAAAAATAACAACTAAAAATAGGAAACTCAGCAACCCAAGAAGACCGCTTTCTGATAATGGACCCAAAAATTCGCTATGAGCATTTCCAACATCTCCTGCATTAGTACTAATTATAGTTAGGTCTTCTGAAGCTTGAAAAGGAGCATATTGAAACATGTAGGTACCAGGGCCAAATCCAAATACAGGTCGATCCTCAAACATTCTATATGCAGATTTCCAACGATTAATTCTCTCTAGGTTAGAGGCATCGGTAGAAATGTTTGAAATGGACTGAACATGTTCAATTAAGTTTTCTGATGTTGAATCTTGAGTATTTTGCTGTAAGACGTTGACAACATCATTCCAAAAAACAGCTAGGAAAATAAAGAATAAACCTATAACAGAAAATACAAAGGTTCTTCTCATTTTATAAATATACACGATAGAAATCAAAGCAGACACAACAATCCCCAACCAGGCAGCTCTACCATGAGATAAGATTACTCCAAGCAAAAGCATAAAAATCATAAGGAGCGTAACTAAACGGTAATGCTTATATCTTTTTAGGGCAAATAAAAGTCCGAGTATGGGGAGCATCATGGATAGGACAGCTCCATAAACGGTGTGGTCTTTAAAAAATGGTTGCATAACCCAGTGTGCTGATCGCTCAGTAAAACCATAGACAGCATGGTGAATACAAGTATAAATTACAACAAAAAACAAGGGAATCATATAGAGCCAAAAAAATCTCAATATGTTTTTTTTATTGACAAACACTTGAGTGGCAAAAAAATACATCACTACAATATACCAAAGTATCATTGTAATATGTTTGATAGAAACGATAGGCATAGAACTGGTTAAGGTAGTTATTAACAGCCAAGAGAAGTAAATATAGATAGCAATGGAAAAAGGATGTAACATCACTTTTTTATCAAAGCCTCTATCGTAAAGAACTTTTAGGAAAAAGATAATCATCATTCCAAAAAGTAGAGGTTCTGTAGGAATAAACATGCCGATCCCGCCTATGTCCATTTCTTCCAGATTGATAGAAAGTGGGGTAAAAAAGACAATAAAATAGAACAATTTATCTGTAGCTACCAAGGCCAATAGCACCACCGCTATAGCGAAAGGTACAGCGGCAAACCAATATTGCTCTAGGGCAATAAGTGCACTGTTAGCCATAATGAAGAGAAAACTAAGAATTAAGACCCAATTTGACCTTAGGTAATCCGGCATTTTATTTACTTTTTGTAGATCTAAAAATTAAGAGTAAAATAAAGGTGAATAGCATGGATGAGAGTGTTGCTACTGAAACTATTAGCCAACGAATAGGATAGCTCTTTAAGGTAGGTAATTCTGGAGATACAATAACATAAGTATAATCTAACTCTCTCACATAATTTCCATAAGCATCATGGTAATTTAAAGCTTGTTCGGCATAAGTTTCATTCAACTTTTCTAAAGTTTTACTCAACTCATACACTTGATAACCATAATTTTTTAAATTGTCATACATATCTTCCACTACTTCAAAGTCTTTCCCTTTTTTAGACTGTAATAAAAATTTCATATACCCTTCAGTAAATTCTGCAGTTTGGTTAGGAAAATCTAAAATCCCATATTTTGAACTATAATCTTGAATCACTGCTTTGATGCTATCCATTTGTCGTTCAAAACTTTTCATTTTTTCCTTTTCAGAAAACATAACTTCTTTTAGCTTTTCACGTTCAAACTCTAGAATAATTTCATTTACTAAGGTTATGATATCCTTTGCCATGTTTTTAGCTTTTTCAGGATCTGTAGAGGAAACGGCAATTTCTATAGATTGATAACGAGTTTCTCTAACTGAAAAATGCTCATCATAAGCCATTTTCATATAGGCTGGAGCGCGGAAATAATCCTTGTCAATATCGTATTCTTCATAGAGATTATATTTTTCAATAATGGCATTTCTAATGCGATCAGAATACAAGTATTGTTGCATTTTTTCAACTATAGTTTCATTGCCATACTTCCAAGTATTGGTAGGATAAATTACTGCTTTTGAGGTAAACCTAGGCGGAAGAAAAGCTGAGGAAGAGAAAACAGCAGCTAAAATTGCAGCTACTAGCCCAATTCCCAATAATAGCTTCCAGCTTTTAAAAGCAAACTCAAACATTTTTTGATTAGATTGTAAACTTGTATTTTCTTGATTATTGCTCATTTTTTATTTTTTTGGATCAATTAAGATTAACACGATTAAGGTAAATAAAAAAGTGGATAAGGTAGATACCACAACAATTAGCCAGCGTATAGGATAAGAAGGTCTTTCAGATGGAACTGCATAATTGACAACAAATTTTTGATCAATTATGGCTTCGGCATTTACCTTTGCCTCTTGATAAACTTTACGCAAATCACTTAATCTTTCTCTTTCATATTCCATCTGTTCTGAGAGGGCTAAATATTTGCCTCCGAATTCTGATAAATTTTCTAGTTTTTTATTGAGTATTTCGGCAGCTCTTGCATTGTTTTTTACCAAGGCAGCACCATATTGGTCGCTATATACCTCGACTTGTTTCTCATAATCCTGAATTCCTTTGCCTCTAAGATAATCTAAGGTATCTTCCATAAGTTTCATTTCTTGCCTTAGTTCTTCATAGGTCCTTTTAACAATTTCATAACCTTGTTTGGCAACTTTCTTTAACATCTTATTTTTGACACTATCCAGCATTAAAGCAATTTCATTCGCTATATCAGCTGCATATTGTGCATCTTGATCTAAAACTTCAATTTTTACAGATAAAAACTTAGTTCTATAAAATTTAATATTACTATCATACATCTTATTCAGCTTAGTAACTTTAAATTTTTCAGAAGGATCAATCCTATAATGATTCATCAAATCAAACTTCTCTATAATGTGATGTTTAATTTCATCAGAACTTAAAATTTGAATCATTTGCTCTGCCTCTGCCTCTTCACCAAACTCTAAATAATCCTTTTCCTTATAACTTTTATTGTCTAACAAAGCCCTAGAGAGGGATGAGGTAGTAGAAGGAAATAATATCACCGAAGACTTATACTTATCCGTAATAAAAAGTGAAAAAATTAAGGAAATTACAAAAGCTAAGGCACTAGTTGTTATAATGGTATTCTTCCATTTTTTTACAAAAGGTATAAAACTATTCGAATCAAATTGATAATTATTTTCGGACATGCTATAGATTAATAGTTTAAAAAGGTTCAAAAGTAACTAAAAACCTAAACATCTTATCTTTTATTGTTTTTTAATCAATAATAATACTTGTTTAGGATGAATAAGTTTCAATGCAATTCCCAGTACGACAAAAATACCCCCTATAAAAATACTGTGCAAAATGTAGTTATTTACATAGAAGGAAGTATAATATCCCAATCCAAAAGCCAAAATAAGCATTATGCTTAACCGCAGGATATAAGTCCGAGAATAAGGCATTTTAAAGATTTGTTTGCTGACTATAATCTGAGAAATCACCACTAAGTATTGAGTTATTAAGGTGGCTTTTGCGGCCCCAACAGCACCATCTATAGGAATCCACCAAAGATTTAAACCAAAATTAACCAGCAAACCTATTAAAGAAATTATATTTAACTGTTTTAAACTTCCATTGGCAGTTAATAATGTCCCATAGACATAAGTTGTAGCAATAGCTATAAAAGAAAACATAAGAATAGGAAAAACCTTAGCAGCACTATCAATGTATTCTACATACAGCAAATCCATAAATTGATGGGCATAACGCCAGCAAATAAAAGCTATGGCCACTGAAGGGATAAAAATTAAATTAAAAGAGGTGTGAACTAACATCTTAACAGATTCTTTTTTCTGAATCATTCGTGAGAATATGGGCAATAATAAAACAGAAAATAAATAACCAAACATGTTAAACCCTTCTACCAATCGGTAAGCTTGGGCATAAATTCCAGCTTCTACTTTTCCATTGGGCAACATACGTTCTACCATCACAGAATCTAAACGATAATAAAAAGCCATCAATAAAACCAATAAGGCAAAAGGCATACTTTCTTTGAGTATGATTTTGAACAATATAAAATCGATTTTAGGTTTGAAAAAGTTGGCCTTTTGGTAGACAATAATAAAAGCCGCTATGGCAGTCAAAAGATAAGCCCAGAACTGTGCATAAACAAACCATTCTATTTTAAATTCACCGCCAAAATAATCAGACCACAGTAAAAAGCTACAAATAATTATCATTAAAAAACGGTCTAAAATGGAAAGTAAACCATCCGTTTTAAATAAATGTAAACCACTTATATTTGACCTAAGGTATAAGATCATAGAAGATAAAAACTGATTTATACCCAATAAAAATAACAAGAAAAAAGCTTTGCCTTCATACCCCACAAAATAACCAAACACCAGGGTAATCAACATATAAACAATCCCAAGAAATAGTTTTACATTAAATATTCCCGAAAAGTACCTGCCCAACATTTGAGTATGCTGAGCAATATTTCTATTGTTAAAGTTTGTAATTCCAAAATCCAAAACAATATTAAAAAGTATAGAAAAGCCAAAAATGGGATAATACATTCCATACTCTTCTGCCCCTACTCTATTTTGTACGCCAACATCTATTCCTAATATCCAAAAAGGTTTTACCAAGAGGTTTAGGAAGATGATAAAAATTAAATTTGTAATAAATTTCCGCTGCATGCAAATAGTCCATCAAAACAATGCTACAAAGTAAAACAATAGGAACGAATACTTATAATTTTAATTGTCATATGTACCTTTGTATTTATAATTTCGTAGAGTTTTAAATACAAATTAAATTCCATAAATCTATTTTAGTATGCGTATAGCTGTTAATACTCGTTTATTAGTTTCTCAAAAATTAGACGGTATAGGTCGATTTACCTATGAAAGCCTTAAGGAGTTAACAGCAAAACACAAGGAAGTTCAATTTGATCTTTATTTTGATCGAAAAGTGGAACCTTATTTTCAGTTTCCTAAGAATGCAAATTTAATTTCAATTTCTCCAGCTGCGAGACATCCTATTTTATGGTATATATGGTTAGAACAAAGACTGAAAAATAGGATTAACAAAGGAAAATACGATTTATTTTTATCTCCTGAAGGTTGGATTCCATCTGGGATAAACTGCCCTTCATTGGCTGTTATTCACGATTTAAATTTTGTGCATTTCCCGGAAAACTTAGCTTATAGCCATAGAAAGTTTATGCAATATTATTTTCCAAAATATGCCCATAGAGCTAGTAGAATTGCAACGGTTTCAGAGTTTTCGAAAAACGATATTGCGCAAACGTATCATCTAAACCCTAAGGAAATTGATGTGCTTTATAATGGTGCCAATGCTTTTTTTAGTCCCATAAGTGAGAAAAAACAAAGGGCAACTTTATTAAAACATACAAATGGAAAGCCTTATTTTATCTTTGTAGGAACTTTAGTGCCCCGAAAAAATTTTTATCACTTGTTAAAAGCTTTTGATGTTTTTAAGACACAAGACAAAAAAGAGGTACAATTGCTTCTTGTGGGCAATAAAAAATGGTGGCCCGAGGAATTAGAAAAAACATATCAGCAAATGAAGTTTAAAGCTGCCGTCCACTTTAAAGGAAGACAAGAAGATGAAGTATTGGCTGAACTATTAGCTAGTGCTTTAGCTCTAACTTATCTTCCTTATTTCGAAGGATTTGGCATTCCTATTTTAGAAGCTTTTCAATCCAAAACTGCAGTTATTACCTCCAATTGTAGCTCTATGCCGGAAATTGTTCAAGATGCCGCATTATTGGCCGACCCAAGAAATGTAGAAGAAATTGCAACTCAGATGAAGAAAATAAGTGAAGATGAAATTTTAAGAAACCAACTCATCCTCAAGGGAGAAAAAAGAGTTCAAGATTTTTCTTGGAAAAAAACAGCAAATCTTTTGTGGGAAAGTATGATGAAAGCTATGAATTAAAATGGGTTTAAAAAATTACTATATAAAAGATAGCATAGAAGTAGGTTGTGATGAGGCAGGTAGGGGGTGTCTTGCAGGGCCCGTTTTTGCTGCTGCTGTAATCTTAAATCCTAAAAAAAAATACAGCCAATTAGATGATTCTAAAAAATTAAGTGCAAAAAAAAGAGAAGAAATAAGACAATGGATAGAAAAAAATGCTTTGGCTTGGGCGGTTGGTAGAGTTGAAGCAATAGAAATTGACCAAATAAATATTCTAAACGCATCATTTTTAGCTATGCATAGAGCCCTAGATCAATTAAAAATAAATTTTGACCATTTGTTAATCGACGGTAATAAATTTAAACCCTATAAGGATAAACTCCATTATTGTATTGTGAAAGGAGATGCAAAATTCAAGGCAATTGCTGCAGCGTCAATTTTAGCTAAAACACATAGGGACGAATACATGTTTAAGATAGCCGAGGATTTTCCCGTATACGATTGGAAGAACAATAAGGGATATCCTACAAAAAAACATCAGGAAGCAATTCTTAAGGTAGGTAATTGTGTGCACCATAGAGAAAGTTTTCAACTTAAATCCTTGCAGATGAAGTTAAATATATAGTCTTTTACTCCTTTATGTTTTACTCCATTAATTAGAAATTGTTCTTCTCATGATAAAAATAAATTAAGACACTTTTATCCTTAATAAAAATAATTAGATTTGTAAACGAAAATTAAAAATTATGTTTTCAAAAGCATGTGAATATGGAATTAGAGCCTGCTTATTTATAGCTAAAAGTTCTTTAACCAACGAAAGAGTTGCGCTTGCTACAATTGCTGAGGCGATTAACTCTCCTGAAGCTTTTACTGCTAAAATTTTGCAAAAATTAGTGAGAAATAATATTATTCATTCCATAAAGGGACCGGGTGGAGGATTTGAAATTAGCAAAGAAAAAATGGAGCAAACTCCTCTTAAAGATGTAGTTGTAGCCATTGATGGAAATGAATTATTTGTTGGATGTGCTATGGGCCTGAAATCTTGCGATGCAAAACAACCCTGCCCTCTACATGAAGAATTTTCTAGTATAAGAAAAAGTTTAAATAACCTCTTAGATTATTCAAGCATATTAAGCTTAGCACTGACTTTAGAAAACGGAGAAACATTTTTAAAACGATTGAATGAAACGACCAATTAAAAATTTAGAAGATGTCGTACTATTGGTAGATGACTTTTATGCAAAAGTGCAAAAGGATGAACACTTAGCCGATATTTTTAATGCTATAATCCAAAATCGCTGGTCAGAACATTTACAAAAAATGTATCAATTTTGGCAAACCATACTTTTAGGTGAACACACCTATAAAGATACTCCTTTTATTCCTCATGCTCATCTACCTGTAGAAAAGTTTCATTTTGACCGCTGGTTAAAACTATTTAATGAAACTGTTATTCAATATTTTGAAGGAGAAGTTGCTGATGAAGCCATTTGGAGAGCCAGCAAAATGGCAAATATGTTCCAAATGAAAATCGAGTATTATAAAAAAAGTACCACTACACCTATTCAATAAAAACTTAATAACTAGAAATCATGATAGATCAAAACTTAATAAAGCAAATCGAAGAAAAATACAAAAAGCAGGGAGAAGATCCCAATACATACTTAGCGGGATTAATTCAAGCAAAACCAATCACTTATTGGGATTACATTGAAGTAGACAGCCTTTTGTCCTTGCAGAAGCCGAGAACTAATTTCAAAGATGAAAAGATTTTCATCTACTATCATCAGGTAACAGAATTATTATTAAACCTCGTACTTCATGAGGCAGAGCAATTGGTTGAAGCAGAAGTATGGAATGAAAGTATGGTCATGAATAAAATTGAGAGAATAATTCGTTATACTGGAATGCTTTCCGACTCTTTTGACATTATGAAGTTTGGTATGGACTACGATGATTACAATACTTTTAGAACAACTTTAGCACCCGCTAGTGGATTTCAAAGTGCTTCATTTCGATACATAGAAATTTATTTTAGCCGTATTGAAAACTTAATTAATAAAAAAGGAAAAAAGAGACTAAGTGCCAATCCTGATATCGAAGAACTTTTTGAAAATATTTACTGGAGAGATGCTGGTTTAAATCGTGAAACTGGAAAAAGGACTATGACCCTTCAATTGTTTGAAGAAAAATACCTCAACAGTTTCATTAAACTTGCTAAAAAAGTTAAAGGAAGAACGATTGAAGAAAGAGTTAATCAAATGGAATCTCCATCTAAGGAGTTAATTGACAAGTTGAGAGAACTAGACGTTCTTTACAACATTACCTGGCCTATTGTTCATTTGGAAACCGCTCAATTTTATTTGGACAAAAAGGGAGAAACCAAGGCAGCAACAGGAGGTTCTGAGTGGAAGAAATATTTACATCCCATGTATCAACAAAGAAAATTTTTCCCAGACCTATGGTCGGAAGAAGAAAAATCTAATTGGGCAAAGAATGCTTAAAAAAGCATAACAACTTTTTTATCAACGGGTAGTAAAATAAAAATACTGCCCGTTTTTATTTACTTCCTCCTCCCCTTTTATTTAATTAATTTTAGCCCAAAATTATACAACCATTTCATTAGTTAAAGACATAGCACTGCTCTTGCAGAAAGATATAAAAACAGAGTTGAGGCAAAAAGCTGCCCTTAACGGCATTTTTTTATATTTAATTACTACGGTGTTTATTTCCTACCTTGTTTTCAATCAAATAGAAGAATTTACGGTTTGGATTGCACTCTATTGGATTGTTCTTGTCTTTGCTTCCACCAATGCCACGATTAATGGATTTAAAAATGAAAGTGAACGACAATATTTATATTATTATAGTTTATGCAGTCCTCAAGCTATCGTATTGTCAAAACTGATTTTCAATGCCATTTTACTCACTCTCATTGCGTTAATTAATTGGTTACTTTTTGCTGTTCTTTTGGGAAACCCACTAGAAAATAACAGCTTATTTCTAGTTGTAATTCTCATGGGAAGCTTTGGAGTTTCAGCAACTTTAACTTTGGTTTCTGCCATAGCGGCTAAAACCAACAACAACTCAACCCTAACTGCGGTTTTAGGTTTTCCTATACTCTTACCTATGATTTTAACAGCCATTAAAGCAAGTACGCTTTGTGCCCTAGGATTTTCTTGGGATGAAGTAAGAGAATATTTCCTTATCATGAGTCTAATAAATATACTAATTATCACCTTATCTTATATATTATTTCCGTACCTTTGGCGAAGCTAATTTGGTATTTATAAAATAGAATAAACTAACTCATTATCAATGAGAAACTGGTGGAAAATAGTAGCAGTAATCTTTATAATCTATAGCTTAATAGCAGGTTTCTTAGTCGAAGTTCCAAGACAAGTTATTTTATATGAAAGTATAAGAAATTTATATTTTCACGTTCCTATGTGGTTTAGCATGACGCTACTCTTTTTAGCATCAGTAATCTACAGCATCATGGGTTTAGCAAGCGGAAAGATAGAACACGATAAAAAAGCAGAAGCGCTTGTCAATACTGGAATTGTTTTTGGTGTGCTGGGATTAACAACAGGGAGTTTATGGGCAAAATACACCTGGGGAACTTGGTGGACTAATGATGTAAAACTAAATGGATCAGCTATTAGTATGCTCATATATTTGGCCTATGTGGTTTTAAGAGGCTCCTTAACAGACGAACAAAAAAGAGCGAGAATTTCAGCTGTATATAACATTTTTGCATTTGTATTACTCATTGTTTTTATAGGAATCTTGCCGAGAATGACCGACTCTCTTCATCCAGGAAATGGCGGAAATCCTGGTTTTGGAAATTACGATTTAGACAATAAAATGAAATTGGTTTTTTATCCTGCCGTTATCGGTTGGATATTATTTGGTCTATGGATAACCAATATAAAACTAAGGTTAGCTAAACTTAAAGAAAGAATAAATAAATGAGGTATGCAGTAACCCTTCCATTAATGCTAATAGCAATTGTAACACAAGCCCAAGAACAAATAGGCATGGCGGATGTTATGAGGGAAAATGGGAAAATTTATGTAGTTGTTGGAGTTTTACTAATTATCATGATTGGATTGTTTATATACTTAATCCGTATTGATAAAAAGCTTAGCAAATTGGAGAAAGAAACAAAACATATTAACCAAGATAAAAGTATGAAGTCATGAAAAAAGCACACATAATAGGGATAGTAATTATAGCAATTGCAATTGGTGCTATTATCAGTACTGTATCAGATGCAGCTACTTACGCTGACTTTTCTAAAGCCGAACAACTTGAAGGAAAAGAAATTCAAGTAGTAGGAGTTTTAAATAAGGAAAAAGACATCATTTATAACCCAAAAGAAAATGCCAATCAATTTTCATTCTATATGTTAGACAATAATGGAATGGAGAAAAAAGTAGTATTCAACGGCACTAAACCTCAAGACTTTGAACGATCTGAACAAGTAGTTATTACTGGTGAATCAAAAGGGGAAGAATTTCATGCCAATAAAATACTGATGAAGTGCCCTTCAAAATACAATGACGGACAACCAGACGGTTTAACAGAAATCACAGCTGAAAGCAACTCGTAAATGATAGAATATGTAGGTGAAAACATTATTGCTGGTCAAATTGGAAACTTTTTGATAGTACTGGCTTTTGTCAGCAGCATTTTATCCATGATTTTTTATTTAAAATCCTCTGACCTTAGCTTAGAGCTGACTTCATGGAAACGATTAGGAAGATTATTTTATCGCATCCACTCCGTAGCTCTGCTGGGATTAATAGGAATCTTATTTTATTTAATCTATACCCATTCCTTTGAGTATTATTACGTCTGGCGACACAGTTCTACCGACCTACACATGCGCTATATTTTTTCTTGTTTTTGGGAAGGACAAGAAGGAAGCACCATGCTTTGGGCATTTTGGAATGTCGTTTTAGGTAATATCCTTATTCGTACTGCAAAGGAGTGGGAAGGAGGTGTATTGTCTATTTTTGCCTCTGTACAGGCCTTCCATGTCGCTATGCTCTTGGGAATTTATATTCTTGATACTCAAATTGGAAGTAACCCCTTCCAACTGCTACGCGAGCATTCGGATATGCTTAGCCTCCCTTTTGTGAGCAACCCAAATTATTTAGAGTTTGTAGAAGGAAATGGACTTAACCCCCTTTTACAAAACTATTGGATGGTCATTCATCCTCCAACCTTGTTTTTTGGCTTTGCCACCACACTTATTCCTTTTTCCTATGCTATAACTGCTTTGAGAAAAAGAGAATATCGCTCTTGGCTTAAAAAAGCATTACCATGGACTTATTTCAGTATTGCCATTCTTGGCCTAGGGATTTTAATGGGTGGTGCTTGGGCGTATGAATCACTGAGTTTTGGTGGATTCTGGGCTTGGGATCCAGTAGAAAACTCATCATTAATCCCTTGGATTGTTCTTATTGCTGCCGGCCACCTTATGATTATTAATCAAGGGAAAAGTAGATCTATGTTCTCTACTTTTGTGTTCTCACTTGCTGGATTTGTCTTTGTGATTTACTCCACCTATCTGACTAAAAGTGGTATCCTAGGAGAAACTTCTGTACACTCATTTGCCGACGGTTTACCCGGTCAGCTCTTGGTGTTCTTATTTTTCTATCTCGCTGTTGCTTTGTTTTTCTTATTTAAAGACGGATGGAGATTGATTAAAAAAACGGAAGAAGAAGCATTCTGGTCCAAAGAGTTTTGGATGTTCCTGGCAACATTAGTATTGGTCATCGCTGGATTCCAAATTATTTTATCTACTTCCATTCCGGTTATCAACACCATTTTTGGAACAGATATGGCACCTGCTGCAGACCCTATCTCACATTACAACTCTTGGCAAATCCCTCTAGCTGTTGTAATTACCTTTTTAATTGGCATAAGTCAATGGTTAAAATATAAATCTACAAAACCTTCTGAACTCTTTAAAAATATTCTACCTCCTCTACTTATTTCCGTACTTGCTTCCATTATCATGGCTAGTATTCTGGGAATGAAAACCTTATTCCTAATCGCATTGATGTTTACTTCTTTTTTTGCTGTTTTCTCCAACTTACATTACTTGGTTAAAGTATTTAAAGGAAATGTAAAAAAGGGAGGGTCAACCCTTGCACATATCGGATTCAGCTTGTTAATCCTAGGAAGTGTCTTAGCTTTTGGAAACCAAAAAATCATCTCTAAAAACACTACTCCCGTTGATATTAAGTTTGAAAATGACAAAGATGCCAATAAGGAAAATATCATGATGATTAAAGGAGACACCGTTTTAATGGAACCTTATTTTGTGACCTACAATCAAAGAAGGATTGAGGATAAATACGTTTATTTCGATATGGATTATCTTCGATTAAATTCAGAAGGTCAATATGTTAAACTCTTTTCTCTTAATCCATTTGTACAACTTAATGAACAAATGGGTAATGTTCCTGAACCTTCAACAAAACACTATTGGAATCGAGATATTTTTACTCATATTACTTATGCAGATTTAGAAAACTTAGATGAGGCATCCCAAGAGGCCTATAGAGATGCAGATACCCTGAATATTGCTTTAGGAGATTCAATTTTTATTAGCAACTCCGTGATTTACATAGAAAGTTTGGAGCGCAACGTAGATTCTACTAACCATGAATTGCTAGCGGGAACTCCAATTGGACTAGGATTAAATATCAAAGCGAAAACACTAGACGGTAGAAATTATGAAGTAATGCCACTTATGATTGTCGATATAGACAACAATAGAATTTATAGCCCTTGGGCAGAAATTGAAGAGTTAGGTGTACGGTTTAATTTTGCCACAACTTCGAATATGGATAAAAACAAAGTGGAACTTAGAGTAGCTGAAAAGAATAAAAACTCCGGTGACTTTGTCATCATGCAAGCACTCGTCTTTCCATACATCAACATCGTGTGGATTGGATGTATATTAATGGTGCTTGGAACGTTAATTGCCGTATTTAATCGTTTTCAAATTTTAAATTCAAGAAAGAAATTACAGTCAAGATAAAATAAATCAAACTACTATGAATGCAAAACATCATATTAAAAGTGTTACCATTATTGGAGCAGGTAACGTTGCTCACAATTTTGGACTTGCTTTTCGACAAGCAGGGTATTTAATCTCTGAAATTTATAGCCGTACTCAAAACTCCGCGATGTTATTATCACAAACTTTAAATTGTGATTACACAACTAAACTAGCAGATTTAAGTGAAAAGACAGATATTTTTGTAATCGCAGTTAACGATGATGCAATTGAAGAGGTATTAGATCAAATTCCTCATAAAAATAAACCTATTATTCACACTTCTGGATCTGCTCCTATCGATGTATTTAAAGGAAAAGGTTTTACTAAATATGGAATATTTTATCCTGTTCAATCCTTTTCAAAACATGAGCCTGAAAGCCTAGCACCTATCCCAATTTGTGTAGAAGCAAATGACATAGAAACGGAAAATCTTTTTTTAAGCTTCGCCAGATCGGTTTCTTCTAAAGTTTATTCCTTAGATTCAAACAAAAGAAAAACCCTACACGTTGCTGCAGTTTTTGCTAATAACTTTAGCAACCATATGTTTCATATTGCAGATAAGATCCTAGAGAAAGACAGCATCTCTTTTGAAATTATTCGCCCTTTAATTGAAAAAACTGCCGATAAAATAAAAATGGAAAAGCCGGTTAATGCACAAACTGGCCCTGCAGTTAGAGAAGATAAAAAAGTGATAAAAAGCCATTTAGATTACTTATCAAACAACAGCACCTATAGAGATATCTACGACTTAATTACTAAAGATATTATCAAAAGCCAGAGAGAGAAAGAATAATGGAAAATCTTCATGCAAAACTTAAAAAAGTTTCCACTTTTATTTTTGATATTGATGGCGTAATGACTGACGGTCGAATTATTATAATGCCCGATGGGGAACAATTAAGACGGATGAACATTAAAGATGGCTATGCGCTGCAATATGCCGTAAAGAAAGGTTACCACATCGTTATTATTAGCGGAGGAAAATCTGAAAGTGTGCGATATCGATTAAACGGCTTAGGGATTTCTGAAGTTCATTTAGCATGTAAAAACAAAGTGAAAGTTTTTAATGAAGTAAAGGAGAAGCTTCAACTTAGTTCTGAAAACATCCTTTATATGGGGGACGATATTCCAGATTATAAAGTAATGAAAGAAGTGGGTTTTGCAGTATGTCCTCAAGATGCTGCTGTGGAAATCAAATCCATTAGCCATTATATTTCCTCTAAAAATGGCGGAGAGGGATGTGTTAGAGAAATTGTTGAAAAAGTACTAAAACTACAAAACAAGTGGTTTGATGAAGAAAGCCATGAATGGTAAAGGTTTAGAAAAAACTAATTAACAAAAACGAAACAGCCGTCTTAAAATCTAAGTCGGCTGTTTCATTTGGTGACCTTGCAGGGATTCGAACCCCGAACCTTCGCATCCGTAGTGCGATGCTCTATCCAGTTAAGCTACAAGGCCATTTTGGGTGGTCAAAATTAACCAATTCTATTGATTACACCTATTAAGTTAATTGTTTTTTAACAACATCTTCATACAGTTTCTCATAGATAGGCAAAATTTCCATAATGTCAAACTTCTTTGCAGTTTCAAATGCCTGATTCTTAAATGTTTTTAGACTTTCGTCAGTAGCTAAAATTTTTAGGGCATTTTTAGCCATATCTTCTACATCTCCAACATTACTTAAAAACCCCGATTGCCCATGAATATTTACCTCTGGTATTCCTCCTGTATTGGAAGATATTACAGGTACGCCAACTGACATTGCCTCTAAAGCTGCTAAACCAAAACTTTCAAACTCCGAAGGCAATAAGAATACATCTGCAATAGAAAGTACTCTTTCTGTGTCATTTACTTTACCTAGAACATGTAAATCTTTGGTAAGCCCTCTTTCTCTACATATTAACTCTGCTTCATAACGTTCAGGCCCATCTCCAATTAAAATCAATTTGGCAGGAATCTGCTTTCTTAGAAGTTCAAATATCTTAATGACATCTGGAATCCTTTTTACTTTTCTAAAGTTAGAGACATGGGCAATTATTCTTTCATTATTAGGTGCTACTTGGCGTTTTAACTCCTCATCTATCTTAACCCCTTCTTTATTTTCTAAACATATAAAATTGGGAATCACCTCTATTTCTCTAGAAATATTAAAGTATTCATAGGTCTCCGCTTTTAAACTTTCAGAAACTGCTGTAACTGCATTAGAATTATTAATAGCAAAAGTAATCACAGGTTCAAAAGAAGCGTCTTTCCCAAGCAAAGTAATATCAGTACCGTGAAGTGTAGTAATAAAAGGAATGTTTATACCCTCCTCTTCTAATATTTTTTGAGCCATATAAGCTGCTGAAGCATGAGGTATGGCATAATGAACATGAAGTAAATCTAGTTTAGCAAATTTTACAACATCCACCAATTTACTAGCTAATACCAACTCATAAGGTGGGTAATCAAATAAAGGATAATCAGAAACGCTGACTTCGTGATAATAAATATTTTGAGTAAAATGTTCTAAACGAACAGGTTGCTTATAGGTAATAAAATGAACTTTATGTCCTTTTGCTGCTAAAGCTTTCCCTAATTCTGTTGCTACTACTCCACTTCCCCCATAAGTTGGATAGCAAACTATTCCAATATTCATAAAATTGTATTTCTATAGATGTGTTACTTCTTTACTTAATTTTCTAGAGGATTCTATTGCCTCATATAAAGCTTTTTGAATCTTCGTTCTTGTCCCTATTTTAGCTAATTTATTCATCTCTGCCGAAGGGTATACCCTATTGGATAAAAAGATATAAACCAACTCCTCATCAGGATCAACCCAAGCATAAGTTCCGGTAAATCCTGAATGTCCATAACTGTGAAAGGAAACACAATCACAAGTTGGACCTGTAGTTCCATGAAAAGCGGGTTTATCAAAACCCGCTCCTCTTCTATTATCTTCTTTTTTCAGTGTGCTATCACTACAAAATTGACATTTTATATATTCTTTAATAACACTGCTTTCTAAATAACTCCTTTCTGCATACTCCCCATATTGTAAAAACATTTGCAGTAGTTTTCCCAAGTCATTCGCATTGGAAAACAAACCTGAATGACCACCTATTCCCCCCAACATGGCTGCACCTTGATCGTGTACATATCCATGAACCAATTGATGCCTAAAATATTGATCATTTTCCGTTGGAGCAATTTCGGACTTTGTAAACCGACCTTCATTCAAGGGATTAAAAGAAGTTCGACTCATCCCTAAAGGCTCATAAAAATGCTGCTGATTATATTGATCTATAGATTGCCGGTTAATTTGCTCTACCATTTCTTTTAACAAATAAAACCCAATATCACTATAGCGATACTCCTTTTTGTCAGAAACTTTTGTTTTATATAGTATTCTTTCAAATATACTATCTCTATAACTTTGAAGTAGATATAAGCTATCTGCTACTTTTATAGAGTAGTTTCTAGTTTTTTCATGTGCATATAAATCAAATCTAGGCATTCCATGATGTAGCGTATTCTTATAAAAAGGAACTCAAGCCACCAAACCGGCTTGATGGGCCAAAATACTTCTCAAACTAAGGTTTTCATATGGCGTACCTTTTACTATTTTTAAATGCCTTCCCAAAGGGTCATCCAAAGAAAGTTTACCTTTACCATCCAGCTCCATTACCGTTAATAAAGTAGAAGCAATTTTGGTAATAGATGCCAAATCGTATAAATCAGTTAATTCTACCTTTTGGTTTCCTTCATAGGTAGTTTTCCCAAAACTTTTATGATAAATTACTTTATTAGATTTTGCGATATAAATTTGAGCACCTGGATAAGCTTTTTGCACTATTCCATCCTCAACTATTTTATCAATTTTCGCAAAATCCTTTGAAGCTAAACCCAATTCCTCAGGCATTGTATATTTTAATCGAATGGGGAAATCGGATAGTAAACCATATCCAGCTTTTAATTGAGGTGATACACTCACCGGTAATTCTCCACCTGCTTGAATTCCACCAAAAATAAGCTGGGCAGACAAATCTTGGGCCATTTCACTATTTTGATACGATAAAATTACAGCGGCAGCATGCTCAGCAGCTAGGAATCCCTGTAGGGAATAGGCATTGGCAAAAACATCTATAACAATGTCCTTTTTTAGCCTTAGAATATTTAAAAAGTTTTTATATTCATTGTCTATAGCATATTTAACCCATGGGTGTGCATTGGAAATATGTAAACTAACAATGACATGATCATAGGTTAAAAGTGTATCCATTAGAGCTTTTTGCTTCATTACCGGCAATTCACTAAAATGCATGGTATCCACCTTTGCATAACGATTTAAGGCTTTTTGGTAGGGTTGATAAGACACTCCATTTTGGGCAAAAGCTACAGAAACAATACGCTTTCCTTCTAACTGTCTGAGAGGAATAGTTTGTTTTTTATTTCTTAGTACAGTGATACTTTTTTCAACCAATACCCTATTGAGGTAGTTATAACTATCTTTATTTAAATCTTCATATAAGTTTTCTAAAACAACTTTATGTTCTTGGTGAATGTTTAACCACTCTTTAGCTTTTAAGATTTTATAAGCAGATCGAGTAATTCTTTCTTCAGTTATTTCCCCACTATCAAGAGCTGTTTTGATGGCTTCAAAAGCTTTTTCAATGTTTTGAGGTATTAAAAGTACATCATTCCCTGCCTTTAAGGCTTGTAGTTCTGTATTAACGTTCTTACTGTAATTACGCACTCCAGCCATATTTAATCCGTCAGTAAATACAAGGCCCTCAAAGCCCAATTCCTGTTTTAAAAGCGTATCTACAATTTCTGTCGACAAAGAACTTGGTATATTTTCACCCTTAGTAAATTCAGGTAGGTTTAAATGGGCAGTCATCACAGAACCTACCCCTTCTTTAAATAAAGTTTTAAAAGGGAACAGTTCTACACTATCCATTCTAGCTCTATTATGAGCTATTAAAGGCAAACTGTAATGAGAATCTGCATCGGTATCTCCATGTCCTGGAAAATGTTTGGCACAGGCCAATACATTGCCGTCTTGTAAGCCTTTCATATACGCTACCCCCTTCTGAGCTACCTTTTGTGGATCTTCACCAAAAGAGCGAGCATTGATTATGGGATTCATTGAATTATTATTAACATCAACTGAAGGTCCAAAATTAACATGAACTCCAATTCTTCTAAACTGTTCAGCCATTTGCAAACCCATTTCATAAATCAATGAATCTTCGGCAATAGCACCCAAAGTCATTGCCCAAGGATATTTGACTGTGCTATCTATGCGCATACTTAATCCCCATTCTCCATCAAATGAAATCATCAAAGGAATTTTTGAAGAATCTTGAAAGAGGTTGGTTAATTCTGCTTGCCGGTGGGGAGAGCCTTGAAAAAAGGTGAGCCCTCCAATATGGTATTTTTCAATTTGCTGTAATATCTCAGCCGTATGTGCATCTCCTTTATTAGAATATGCCGCCATGTTAAACAATTGTCCTATTTTTTCATCCAAACTCATTTGAGCTATGATAGAGTCTGCCCATGGAGTTTCAATTTCTAGAAAAGGTGGTTTTTTATTCAAAGAGGTTTTTTCATCCTCATTTTTCAAAACATACTCATTTTGACTAGTTTGAAAAGAAAAGCTATGCAAACTAAAAATTAACACTAACAACAAATACGCAATTCTCATATAATTGAAATAAATTTATGCTAAGTTAGTTAAATAGCAAAGCATACTTTTGACATTAGAACATACTTTATAAACATAATCAATGTTGGTAATTTAAAAACTAATGCCTATGTTATAACAGCATAAAGTACGCCAGTATTATACCAAGAGAGAGATTTTAATCATACTTTCATTATCTTTAACTTTAGCTAATGGAAAATGAATGAATTAAAAAATTTAGATTTATTTTTGGAACCTATCGAAAAGTAAATTGTTTTAAATTATAAGTATATCTTCACATCTAATTAAAATTATAGAATATGAAATTTTTTATCGACACTGCAAATTTGGCTCAAATTGAAGAGGCTCAAGCTTTAGGAATACTGAATGGAGTAACAACCAATCCTTCTCTAATGGCCAAAGAAGGTATTAAAGGAGATAAAGCTATCAAGCAACATTATATTGATATTTGCAACATTGTTGATGGTGATGTTAGTGCTGAGGTGATTTCAACAGATTTTGATAACATCATCAAAGAAGGTGAAGAATTGGCTGCATTACATAATCAAATTGTTGTTAAAGTTCCCATGATTAAAGATGGCATTAAAGCCATTAAATATTTTTCTAGCAATGGAATACGCACCAATTGCACTTTAATTTTTAGTGCAGGGCAAGCACTTTTAGCTGCTAAAGCTGGTGCTGCTTATGTTTCTCCATTTATTGGGAGATTGGATGATATTTCTACAGACGGATTAAACTTAATTCAAGAAATTCGGCAAATATTTGACAATTACTTTTTTGAGACTGAGATTTTAGCTGCTTCTGTTCGCCATCCCATGCACATTATTGATTGTGCTAAAATAGGTGCTGATGTTATGACCGGTCCACTAAGTGCTATTACAGCGCTATTAAAACATCCTTTAACCGACATCGGCTTAGAGAAGTTTTTAGCCGACCACGCAAAAAATCAATAATCTTTTATAAAATAATAAAATGGCAGAATTCGTTAAGCTTTATGAAAAAGACACCAACCCTAAAGCTCTAAAGTTAGTCACAGAATGCTTCTTGGACGGAGGTGTAGTAATTTATCCTACCGATACCGTTTATGCAGTAGGGTGTGACATCAATAGTCGATCTGCTATCGAAAAGGTAGCAAGAATTAAAAACATCAAGGTAAAGGATGCTAATTTTTCTTTTGTTTTTTATGATTTGAGCCAAATTTCAGAATATACCAAACAATTTAATTCCAGTACGTTTAAAATTTTAAAACGGAATTTACCAGGACCTTATACTTTTATTCTACAAGCTAACAACAGTATTCCTAAATTATTTAGAAATAAAAAGAGAACCTTAGGAATAAGAGTTCCAGACAATGCTATCTGTAGAACGATTGTTAACAGCTTAGATTATCCAATCATTTCTACTTCTATTTACGATGAAGATGAAGTGATTGAATACACTACCGACCCAGAATTAATATTTGAAAAATATCAAAACCAAGTTGATATGGTCGTAGATGGAGGATATGGGAAAAATATCGCTTCAACCGTTGTTGACTTATCTTCTGGTGAAGTTGAGATTATCCGTCAAGGAGTTGGCGAATTGCTACTTTAATGAAAAGCCATTTTTGTTTTCTTTCTAAGTATCTAACTATTCTCGCTTATCCAATAAATTCTTTCTTTTATTTTTGAACTTAGTTCACGACTTATTTTCCATAAAGGCAAACGTATATTATCCTCGCAAACACCTAAATGTTTAAGAGCATCTTTAACACCTGCTGGATTACCTTCAACAAATAACAAGTCAATGAAAGACTTTAATAAATAATGAAGTTTCCTAGCGGTTTTCATCTCGTTATTTAAAGCTGCTCTCACCATATCCGAGAATTCTTTTGGGTAAGCATTAGCGACTACAGAAATCACTCCATCGCCTCCACAAGCAATAATAGGAAGTGTTAAGCCATCTTCACCAGAAATCACCAAAAAATCTTCATGCTTATTCTCAACTATTGTCATAAGTTGATCCATATCTGCTGAAGCTTCTTTAATACCCACTATGTTTTTAAAATCACTGGCCAATCTCAAAGTTGTATCTGCTGTGAGGTTAGAAGATGTACGCCCAGGCACATTGTATAGTAAAATAGGTTTATCTGTTGCTTCAGCCAGAGCTTTATAATGCTGATATATTCCCTCTTGAGAAGGTTTGTTATAATAAGGACTAGCAGATAAAATCGCAGTAATACCACTTAAATCCGTTTCTTTTACTCTTTTTATAAGAGCTGCCGTATTATTTCCTCCCATTCCCAATACTAGGGGTAAGTTTTTCTTATTGCAATTTTGAATAAACTTAAGCACTTCCATTTGTTCATCTTGACTCAAGGTTACTGATTCTCCTGTAGTTCCCATTATTACAAGATATTCCACCATTCCATCGCTTAAATGCTTTACTAAACGTTGAAGAGCTTTGAAATCTACTTGGCCATCTTCTAAAAAAGGCGTTACCATGGCTACGCCCGTTCCTTTTAATTCATTCATGTCTTATTGTTTTTGCTGAAATTTTGGTAAGTAATATTTTATCTGTGTGATTAATTCTTTTAGGTTATCTTCTTTTAATTGTATGGTTAAATCACAAATTTCCTTTTGATATGCATTGGCTTTACCTACTTTAAACTTGGCTCTTGACAAACCGCTAATGTATTTTAAGGGAAAGATATTTTTTCTATTAAAATCAAAAAGTAGATCAAAATCTTTTACCATCAATCGCTTTATTTTATGATCAGAAACTGCGCCTCTTATGTTAATATCCTTTCTATGAAAATATAAGTAATCATCGTTTTCATACAAATTAATCTTATCGTTATTCCTTGGGTAATATCCCAAAGCCATAACTTCGATATTATGAGATTGTAAAAACCTTAAAAAATTTTCTACGGGTTTAACATCTTCTTCTAAATCTGCATTAAACAAAATTAAAGCCGTTTCAGCAGTGTCAAAACTAGAAACCTGTACTTTTCTTTTTAATGACTTTAACTTTCTTTCGAAAAGGAATCTTGCTAATACATTCATGCAACCAAATTATCTAAAATTGATGTTTTTTACTAGTCTTTTACCTGCTTCTTGATTGAGTTTTTCAATTAATTTACTTTTGGCAAAAGCCAACTCCTGCCTTAAAGGTGCAGAATCTATTTTTACGTGTAAATCTCCATCTTTAAAATAAATATCCGTTGTGTGATTGGCAATCATTTTTCCTACAACTCCCTCCCAACTTTTTACCAAACCAATTTCGTCTAGTTTAGGACCATATCCATAGGCTCTTAGCATTTTATCGATTAAGACCTTTAAAGGTTTTTCATTCTTATTGCTCATGGGCTTCTCCATTATTAATTGTAAATGCCTTGTACGTAATCTTCATTTGATTAAATAAACGAGGTAACCTATCTACATCTGTATCGGTAATAAAAATTTGACCAAACCAATTGGATTGCACAATGTCCATTAACTTTTCAATACGCCTATAATCCAGCTTATCATAAATATCATCTAAAAGTAAAATAGGTGTTATATCCATTTTGTTTTTTAAATATTCTGCTTGTGCAAGTTTTAGGGAAAGTAAAAAAGTTTTCTGTTGACCTTGGGAACCAAATCGTTTGATTTGTTTTTCTCCAATTTTAAAGTGTAAATCATCTTTATGAATACCAACACTACTATAGGTTAATCTTCTATCTCTCTCCCTATATTGCAACAACAATTCATTAAAAGAAGTTTCATTCAACTGACTATCGTAAGATAATTCTACCTTTTCCCTCTTTTGGCTGATAGTATCGTAATGCGCTTGAAATAAAGGAATAAAGTCTTTTATGAAAGCCTTTCTAACCCTGTGAATCTCTTCACCATAAAGTTTTAATTGTTCGTCCCAAACTTCCAAAGAGGTTTCATCAAATCTTCTATTTTCCATAAACTTTTTAAGTAAACGATTGCGCTGGCTTACGGCTCGATTGTATTTTATGAGACCTTCTAAATACTTTTTATCAAATTGAGAAATAATCATGTCAATAAATCGCCTTCTGCTGTCACTACCTTCAGAAATTAAATAACTATCAGCGGGTGATATCATGACTATGGGAATTAATCCAATATGATCGGATAATCTTTCATAGACCTTTTTGTTGCGTTTAAACTGCTTTTTTTGCCCTTTTTTTAAACCACAGTATATTTTTTCTACTTCTCCCTTTCGCATAAATTCTGCTTGAAGCACCATAAACGCTTCTTTATGTTTGATGAGTTGCTGATCTATGGGGTTGAAAAAACTTTTACAAAAGGCGAGATAATGTATGGCATCCAGCAAGTTGGTTTTTCCACCTCCATTATTCCCTAAAAAGCAATTGAATTTCTCGGAAAATTGCAATTCAACTTCCTGATAATTTTTAAAATTGAGTATATATAAATTCTGTAAATACATTTTCCACAAAAATAATCAAAGCAATTGAGCATTCCCTACAAAAACATCAGGGAATATAAAGGAAATTATTTTCATTAAATTGCTATATTTACATAGTACCAGAGGGATTCTATAAATAAAAAGATAAAAAAATTACTTACTTCTCAATGGATTGTGAAATTCTAGAAGATAATCTTTTCATAAAGATTTTAAGTGTATTAAAAATATCTTATTTTTGCCGACTGCAAAAGCATAAAAATGGCAAAGAAAAAAAATCAAAAAGAAGAAATAATCGTAGACGTACAAGAACTCTACAGTAAGACAGAACATTTTATTGAGGACAATAAAAAAACCTTAACCATAACCCTTATAGCTATAACTGTTGTTATCGGTGGTTATTTTGCTTATAAAGGTATGTATTTAGCCCCTCTACAAGCAGAAGCTGACCAACAAATGTTTAGAGCAGAAAAGTATTTTGCTCAAGATTCCTTAAATCTAGCAATTCATGGAGATGATACTCACATGGGCTTTTTAGAAATTGCAGATAGATACAGCAGTACAAAAGCTGGAAATCTTTCCAACTATTATTTAGGGATTTCATTTCTACGTACGGGTCAATACGAGCTTGCCATTACAGCACTTCAAAATTTTAAAGGAAAAGGTACTGTTTTAGAAGGAATTGCTATTGGAGCTATTGGCGATGCTTATATGGAATTAGGCGATGTTAAAAAAGCTGTAGCAAATTATAAAAAAGCCTCAAGAACTGAAGCTAACGAATTTTCATCTCCAATCTATATCATGAAAATGGGTAATTCTTATGAATTAATGGGCGATTATAAATCAGCTATTAAAGCATATTACCAAATTAAGGAAGAATATCAAGATTCTCCTCAAGCTAGGGAAATCGATAAATACATAGCTAGAGCTGAGTCTTTTATAGACTAATAAAAAATGGCTACCGTTAATAAAAATCTTTCCGATCAAAATTTTGAGGGATTGGATGCCTCCAAAATGAGAATTGCTATTGTTGTTTCTGAATGGAATGCTTCTATTACCTCCAATTTACTAAAGGGAGCTAAAAACAGCTTGCTTAAAGCAAACATCAAAAAAGAAAACTTGATTATCAAACATGTGCCGGGAAGTTTTGAACTTCCTATAGCAGCACAAATGATTCTTGAAGCTGACCAAACCGTAGATTCTGTTATTTGCTTGGGCTGCGTGATTCAAGGAGAAACAAAACATTTTGATTTTGTTTGTCAAGGAGTCTCTCAAGGCATTAAGGATGTTTCTTTAAAATATAATAAAGCCGTTATTTTTGGTGTTTTAACAGACAATACCCTACAACAAAGTATGGACAGAAGTGGAGGAAAGCATGGAAATAAAGGTGACGAAGCAGCAGTAACCGCTATAAAAATGGTGACCTTCCAAAAAGGACTTTAGGTTAATTTTAAGTTACATTTCTTTAACAAACAATACTGATTTTCTCATTTATTTCTTAGGTATTGCGTTGTGAATCACTTATTTTTGTTTCAACTTATCGAATTTATAATTAAAATAAAAAGACAATATGTCTAAAGCAGTAAAAGGAAGTACAGTAAAAGTACATTATACGGGAAAATTAACTGACGACACTATATTTGATAGTTCTTTAGAGCGAGAGCCTCTTGAATTTACAGTTGGTGCAGGTCAAATGATTCAAGGTTTTGACAAAGCCGTTGAAGGCATGAGTGTGGGTGAAAAAATGCAAGTTGAAATCAAAATGCAAGAAGCTTATGGCCCTAAAATAGAAGAAGCTATAATAAGTGTAGATAAAACACAATTACCTCAAGATTCAGAACCCACTATAGGAATGCAATTAGAGGCAACACAAGCAGATGGTAGAAGACAATTGTTCGTCATTACTGAAGTTAAAGAAGATAAAGTTGTTTTAGATGGCAACCATCCTTTAGCTGGAAAGGATTTGATTTTTGATATTGAATTGGTAGAAATATTAGAATAATTTTATTAAAAAAGTGGCTGTTTCAAAAATAGATAAAACACAGCATTTTGAGGCAGCTACTTTTTAAGATTTTGCTAAATCTTTTTGAACATATACTTGGCGGATTCTTGTATGAAGTCGCCTTTTATAATCCTCTTCCAACCAATTGATGTAATTTTTGGTTGTCTTTATAGTATTGTAAGTGTAATGTTTTATTCTATCCTTAATATCTTCTTCTAGCAAATCTGCCAAATCCAAGGCGTCCCACATATCAGAAGAGTTTTCTATGCACATTTTTAAATGTTGCCCTATGGATTTTTCAATAACTATCCTTGAATGCTCCATATTAGTTATGGCTTTTTTATACTCTTCATTTACATCAAAAGTAACTTCCTCAGTATTGTTAAATTTCTTTCGGATATCTTCGGGCATAACGTAGATGAATTGGCGTTCGATACTTTCATCTGTTTTCAAATCATCATAATACTGATGGGGAGCATGAAAAATATGATACCAATCTACAGGAGAATCCCATAAACCAAAACGATGAAGATTATTTCCCAAATCAATAACAATAAAATCTTTCTTATCCGGCAAAATACGTGATCCCCTACCTATCATTTGATGGTATAAAGCTAAAGAGCGAGTAGCTCTGTTCAAAATAATTGCTTCTACCGTCGGTTCATCAAAACCAGTAGTAAGTATCCCAACAGAAGTTAGTATTGCATCTGGTGTTTCGTGAAACCATTTTAAAATATCTCTACGCTCTTGTTCTGAGACGTGATGATCAAGGTGCCTTATAGGATGACCAGCTGCCTTAAATGTATCGTAAACACCAAAAGAAGTTGAAATACCATTGTTAAAAATTAAGGTTTTCTTTCCTAATGCCTTTTCTTCATATGCTCTAAGCAACTTTTCTTGCATCATAAAGTTTCCATAGAGTTGTTCAGAAGATTTTACAGTGTAATCCCCATTGATACCAACTTTTAAACTATTTAGATGAACATTATAGCTGTAAGTAGTTGCTTTGGCTAAATATCCTTTTTTAATTAGGGAAGAAATAGACTCTCCTATAAGCAACTCCTTATAATTTTCATTCATCGGCAACTTAATGCTAGAACTCAATGGAGTAGCCGTAACTCCTAGTATATTTACTTGTTCAAAGTATTTAAACAGTTTCCTAAAGCTATTATAGTGTGCTTCATCAACAATGACCAGCCCTATATTTTTTACAGTTACTTTTTCATCCTTTAACCTGTTATTTAAAGTTTCCACCATGGCAACAAAGCACATATAATCGTTATCATCCGATACATACTTTACCTTGCTGTTGATGATTTTATTTTTAACTTTAAATTCAGTTAACATTTTAGAGGTTTGCTTACAAAGCTCAATCCTATGGGTTAAAATAAGCACCTTTTTTCCTGTAGCTTTGATATACCTTCTAGCTATCTCAGAAAAAATAACGGTCTTCCCCCCACCCGTTGGAAGTTGAAAAAGCACATTTTGATTATCCTCAATTTGATTCAGCTTATCTGAAATCTTAGAAATGGCTTCTAATTGAAAAGGATAAAGTGATTTCCCGTGTCTACTTTCTGCTATCTCTTTAAGTTCTATGGATTTTTCGTCACTCATACAAGTTTGCAAAAGTAGCCACAATCTTGAGTTTAAAAGAATGTTTAGCCCTTAGATTTGTTATAAACTAAGAGTTAGTAGGATAATTGACTGACAATCAGCAAGTAATGAATTCCTTAATAATCCTAAAATTATTTTAAAAAGTACTTTTAAAATTAAAATATAGATAGAGTTACAATTACTTACTTTTGCACTTTGTATTTTTAAATTTTTATGAGCTTAGAAAACGAAATCAATAAAAGAAAAACTTTTGCCATTATCAGCCACCCGGATGCTGGTAAAACTACGTTAACAGAAAAACTCCTTCTCTTCGGTGGAGCTATTCAAACTGCTGGTGCTGTAAAAAGTAATAAAATTAAAAAGTCCGCTACTTCCGACTTTATGGAAATAGAAAAGCAAAGGGGTATTTCTGTAGCTACATCCGTTATGGGTTTCGAATACAAAAACAAATTAATAAACCTTCTGGATACTCCAGGCCATAAGGACTTTGCTGAAGATACATACAGAACACTTACTGCCGTAGATAGCGTTATTCTTGTTATTGATTGTGTAAAAGGAGTTGAGCCACAAACAGAAAAGC
This sequence comes from uncultured Flavobacteriales bacterium, assembly GCA_964552035.1. Lineage (GTDB taxonomy): Bacteria > Bacteroidota > Bacteroidia > Flavobacteriales_E > Vicingaceae > CAZKFN01. The sequence continues at coordinate 772 of CAZKFN010000019.1, read as the reverse complement.
TTATGGAGGTTTGTAGAATGCGCGATACTCCAGTTATTATTTTTATCAATAAATTGGATTTAGAGGGTAGAGATCCTTTTGATCTTTTAGATGAGTTAGAAGAAAAACTACAAATTAAGGTTTGCCCCATGAGTTGGCCTGTAGGAATTGGTGTTACGTTTAAGGGAGTATATCATATCGACAATAAAACACTCAACCTCTATAACAAAGTTAAAAAGGCAAAACTACAGCAGGAATACTATCCTATTGAAAACCTAAGTGATGATACTCTAGAGGAATTGATTGGAAATGAAGCTGATGTTCTTAGAGAGGATGTGGAATTGGTAGAAGGGGTTTACGATAACTTCGAAAAGGAAGAGTATTTAAAAGCAAAACTAGCTCCGGTTTTCTTTGGCTCTGCCATAAACAACTTTGGTATTCAAGAGATGTTAAATCAATTTATTGAAATTGCTCCCTCTCCACTTCCGAGAGAGACTACTCAAGGCGAAGTTGCTCCGAATGATAAAGACTTCAGTGGTTTTGTTTTTAAAATTCACGCCAACATTGACCCTAATCATAGGGATAGAATTGCTTTTCTAAGAGTTTGTAGTGGAAAGTTCGAGCGCAACAAGTTCTATCATCATGTTAGAAATGCAAAAAAAATGCGTTTCCATAACCCAACGAGTTTTATGGCAAAAGATAAAAGCACCATTGACGACGCTTTTCCAGGAGATGTAATTGGTTTGTATGATACTGGAAACTTTAAGATAGGAGATACGTTAACAGAGGGTAA
>CAZKFN010000018.1:495-30317 GCA_964552035.1 uncultured Flavobacteriales bacterium | reverse complement strand
CCTACCATTCTCCCCTTCAGTTCATCTGAAGCTAAAAAGTGAACAACTTCATATAAGTCTGGATGAGAAGTAGCAGCATTTTGAGCATTTAAAGACAAAAATCCACCAAGAAAAACTAAAAAAGATAATACTAAATTTTTCATTTTATTTTTTCTGCAAATTTAAGAAAAAGAATAGCAACAATACTCTTAAAAAACCTTAGCTTTGCGAAAAAAAGAACAGTGAAAAAAATAAGTTTTTTAACCGTAGCCATAAGTATGGCATTTGCTTGTGGTTCTCCAAGCAAAACTAATAATACAGATGATAACGATAATCAAGTAGAAGAGAGTGAAGTCGCTGATGAGCCTTTTTTATTGGAAGGTGAAAAGCATTTTAAAAACCTAAAAATGATCACCAATGGAGGTGATAATGCAGAGGCATATTGGAGTTTTGACGATACAAAACTAGTGATGCAATCTGCCAATCATTGGGGAATAGAATGTGACCAAATCTTTTATTTTAATCCTGAAACAGATGATTTAATTAACAATATGCCTAAAATGGTAAGTACTGGAAAAGGAAGAACAACTTGTGCTTTCTTTTTACCTGGCGATACCACTATTTTATATTCTTCTACACATCACTACCATGATGATTGTCCTGAAGCACCAGGCAAACCGGGTGGTAAGTACACTTGGCCTATTTACGAAGAATACGATATCTTTATTGCCGATTTAGAAGGCAACATTATCAAACAATTAACTGAAGGTGAAGGGTACAATGCTGAAGCTACTGTTTCTCCAATGGGCGATAAAATTGTATTCACATCTGATAGAAGTGGTGATTTAGAACTATATACATGCGATATTGATGGAAGTAACGTTAAACAAATTACTCATGAACTAGGTTACGATGGAGGAGCATTTTTCTCTCCAGATGGTAGTAAATTAGTTTTTCGTGCTTCAAGACCTCAAACTGAAGATGAGATTGCAGAATATAAAGAACTTTTAGCTCAAGGGCTTGTTCAACCCACAAACATGGATATCTACGTTTGCAATGCAGACGGTTCTGATTTAAGACAAATAACTGACCTAGGACAAGCAAGCTGGGCACCTTACTTCCACCCTTCTGGAGATAAGATCCTATTCTCTTCTAACCATGAATCTGAAAGAGGATTTCCCTTTAACATCTATATGATTAACCTAGACGGAACAGGATTAGAACAAGTTACTTTTGATGATACTTTTGCTTCTTTCCCCATGTTCTCACATGATGGTAAAAAAATCGTTTTCTCTTCCAATAGGTTTAATGGAGGAACAAGAGAAACTAATGTATTTGTTGCCGATTGGGTTGATTAACAATCCAACATTTTTAAAAACTATAAAAAGGTGTCTCAGCATTTTGAGACACCTTTTTTTATTCATACTCTCTTACAATAGTTTAAATATATTGAAAGTTAAACCTATTTTAAAAGGTTTTAAAAGTGTTTAAAAGACAGCTGGGATTGTATTAAGTTAAAGCCTAAAACATAAGTTTATAAAGCTATACCAGAACATTCATCTATACAAGTAAGCTAAAACAACCTTAGAATACATAAGCATTTTTATTATCAAGCTCTCATGATCCTACTTGAGCTTAATATACTTTTTACAACTTCTACTATCTTTCTATAAATTTTAGTTATTGAGGCATCTTCATAATTACATTAGATGAAGTCAGTATAAAGAAGTGAATAAATTCAATTACAAGATGTACGCTAATGCTTTTTTAATTTTATGATATAAGAAACAATTGTGCATAAAAAAAGGCCACCCTATTGAGGCAGCCTTTTTTGAAATTTTTATGGATTATACTAGTTCTTTTTATATTCGAACTTCATAGCACCCAAATTATCACATCCACAATCATCATTTTCTGGTTCGATAGATAAGATTTTAACTACTACATACTCTCCATCAATGTTAAATATATAAACCTCATCAGTATCAGGACTAGCACTAGTTGTTTGTGTACCTGCACCATAAGCAGCAGCTGCTGATTCTTCAGTAGCGTTATCATAATCAAAAGAACCATCAACCAATACAAAATCAGCACCAGACTCATCACCAACTTCAAAAGAACCGGAAAATCCTTCTCCACCTCCATCGGTGTTAATGATATGAGCTGTACCATTGTTACTGCTAGAAACATCTTGATCAGTTAGTAAATTCCAGCTTCCTTTAAAGCTACCCTCAATATGGTAAACTGTACCATTTTTAGTTGTAGCAAGTGGTGTAGGATCACCCCCTTCTTCAACAACTGTTAAGTCAAAAGAAATTGTAGTTGAATTACCATCTTTATCGTTAAATGCAATAGCGTAAGTTTTTGCTCCAATGCTTTCTGTACCTAATGAGGCGCTTCCTATAAGGTTTTTATTTTCAGCACTTTTTATATCTTCCTCAACACCAGTAATTAAAGTGTAAGTATTTCCTTTTTCAGAGTTAAATATTAAAGCAGCATTTGAAGGTTTAGTTAATTGCAAAGTAGCAAGGTTTTTACCTTCTGCTCCTGGAACTGCATGAATGTGTAAAAATACCTCATCGTCTACTGTAACTGTATAAGATGTTTGATTTTCTTCCATATCAATACCATTAACAGTAATGAGATAATTTACTTCTGGATTTGTTTTTACAAAAGGGCTTTGTGGCTTTTCGTCATCATCTTTACTACAAGAAGTAAAAGCAACCGCAAGACCTAAAATCATTGGTACGTACTTAAAGAATTTCTTTTTCATTTTCTTTTAGATTAGTTTTTTAATTTTATAAATTATTTTGCAATATTCTGAATTTTATTAGATTTAAACTAGCATTTACAGTTTTAATTAAAACTACTCACCCTTAAAAAAGGTTAATAATTGAAATTATTTAACCATAAGATGCTAAACTTCAATTAGGTATCGATAAATAACGAGCTTGATTTTTTAATGTTACATATTCTTAAAGCGAACTTTAAAGCATTAATTTACAAAAGTTTGAGCCGCTTTCAAGAGTTCTTCGATACCATTTGCATTTTTCCCACCAGCAGTTGCAAAAAATGCTTGCCCTCCTCCACCGCCTTGAATAAATTGAGCAAGCTCTCTAACTATTTTTGCAGCATTCCAGTTTTTTTCTTTTACGAGATTCTCACTTATCAAAACAGTGATGTTAGGTTTACCTGTGTGTTTGCTAGCCAATACCAGAAAGAGGTTTCCCAATTCTGATTTTAATTGGAAGGCTATATTTTTAATTGACGCTGCATCTAGATCAACCTCTTCAATTAATATATTTATGCCATTTTTAGTCTTCAGCTTTTGGAGTAAATCCTTTTTTACTCCTTGAGCCAATTTAATTTGCAACTGTCCCAGTTCTTTCTGCAAAGTATTTTTTTCATCCAACAAAGACTCCATAGCTTGATTTAAATTCTTTGGTCTTTTCAATTGTTGATAAATAAAAGATAAGGTATCCCTTTGAGTTTTAAAGTTTTCCCAAGCGGCTTCTCCAGCATGGGCTTCAATTCTTCGTATTCCCGACGCTACAGCTGCTTCACTAAGAATATTAAACAGCCCTATTTCACCGGTAGCTTTTACGTGTGTTCCACCACAAAGTTCTATGCTTTCTCCAAACTGGATTACCCTTACTTCATTTCCATATTTTTCACCAAATAATGCAATAGCTCCCATTTCTTTTGCTTTTTCTATGGGCGTATTTCTCTTCTCATTTAAGGCTATATTTTCTCTAATTTTTTGATTGACAAAATCCTCGATTTGCTCTAATTCCTCATCATTTACCTTTTGGAAATGCGAAAAATCAAAACGCAAATAATCCGGGTGAACCAAAGAGCCCTTTTGTTCTATATGGGTTCCCAAGACTTTACGTAAAGCTTGATGCAACAAATGGGTTGCCGAGTGATGAACAGCGGCAGCTTGACGTTTTGTCGTGTTAACCACCGCCTTAAATTGACTATCAATAGGATGAGGCAGTTCTTTGCTAAAATGAACTATTAAGTTATTTTCCTTTTTAGTATTTACAATACTTAACTTTACCCCTTTGGCTTCTAGATAACCCGTATCGCCAACTTGCCCCCCTCCTTCGGGATAAAAGGGCGTTTTGTCAAAAACAAGCTGATAAAGTTTCTTTTTATTTTGCTCTACTTTCCTATATCTTAGAATTTGAATCTCAGTAGAAAAATTATCATAGCCTACAAATTCTGCTTTACTTCCTTCTCTTACAACTACCCAATCATCCGTAGTTATTTTTCCTGCAGCTCTAGAGCGTTCTTTTTGTTTTTTCAATTCACTTTCAAAAGCTATTAAATCAACTTCTAAATTCTTTTCTTCCGCCAATAATTCTGTTAGGTCTATAGGGAATCCATAAGTATCATACAATTCAAAAGCAAATTTTCCATCAATGCCTGTTGGTTTATTTTTCACATAATCTTCAAACAGATGAATACCTCTTTCTAAGGTATGTAAAAATGAGTTTTCTTCTTCTAGTACAACTTTTTTAACAATCTCTTTTTGAGCTTGCAACTCAGGAAAAGTAGAACCCAGTATTTCATTTAAGACGTCTAATAATTTATGAAGAAAAGGTTCCTTTAGGCCTAAAAAGCTATACCCATAACGAACAGCTCTTCTCAAAATTCTTCTTATCACATAACCAGCTCCAGCATTAGAAGGTAGCTGACCATCACTAATTGAAAAAGCTATGGCGCGAATATGGTCTACTATAACTCTAAAAGCAACATCCTCTTTTTTATCAGTAGCTGTATATTTTCTTTGAGCAACCTCCTCCATTTTATAAAGTAAGGGAGTAAACAAGTCTGTATCGTAGTTGGATTGTTTATCTTGTAGAACCATACACAATCTTTCTAATCCCATACCGGTATCCACATGCTTCGAAGGTAAGGGCTCTAAACTTTTATCTTTTTTACGGTTAAACTCCATAAAAACTAAATTCCATATTTCCACTACTTGTGGATGATCCTTATTGACTAGATTTCTTCCATTAACTTTTCCCCTTTCATCATCTGATCGAATGTCCACATGGATTTCTGAACAAGGTCCACAGGGTCCCACTTCGCCCATTTCCCAAAAATTATCAGCTTTAGAGGCTTTAATAATTCTATCTTTAGCTATAATTTTCTCCCATGCATGATAAGAGTCTACATCTTCTTCAAGATTATCCTCTCTATCTCCTTGAAAAGTGGTTACATAAAGTCTATCCTTATCAATTTTTAATACTTCTGTTAAAAATTCCCATGACCAAGGAATCATCTCCTCTTTAAAATAATCTCCAAAAGACCAGTTCCCAAGCATCTCAAACATGGTATGATGATAAGTATCCACACCAACCTCCTCTAAATCATTATGCTTTCCAGAAACCCTTAAGCACTTTTGTGTATCTACTACTCTTTTATGTTCTGCTTTCTCATTTCCTAGGAAAAGTTCCTTAAATTGATTCATTCCAGCATTGGTGAACATTAAAGTAGGGTCATCTTTAATTACTATAGGTGCAGAAGGTACTAGCTGATGCCCTTTATTCTGAAAAAACTCAAAAAAAGAAGTTCTAATTAGTTTTGAAGTCATTGTTGTTTATAAAATTTCAATTATGATAAGAATATTTAACAAATATCACTCAGTTTTGTATTTGATTATAAAAATAATATCATTTACTTTCGCAATGTCAATTTTTAATTGGCGACAAATTTAATTAAATAAGCAAATAAATTGGCTAGAACCAAATATCGTTTTAATACCACAACCTTAAGTTACGAAAAAATCCATTTGGATTGGAGGCAAAGAACGCTTAGAATATCAACTTTCATAGTAGCAAGTATATTTGTTGGGGCGATTATTTACTTTTTGGCTTCGTCATTTATCAGCACTCCTCAAGAAAGGCTTCTAAAGCGAGAAAACAATCATCTTAAGTCTCAATATGAACTTTTGAACCACAGAATGGACAGAGTTGCAGCTGTATTAGATGATATTCAAAAAAGAGACGATGATATATACAGAGTAATTTTTGAAGCTGAACCCATTCCTAAAGAAATTAGACAAGCAGGTTTTGGAGGTATTAATCGTTACAAGGATTTGGAAGGTTTTCAAAATTCTGATTTGATTATTGAAACCTCTACCAAGCTCAATCAAATTGCCAAGGAGCTTTATATACAATCCAAATCTTATGATGAGGTATATAATATGGCCATACAAAAAGAGAAAATGCTGGCTTCAATTCCTGCTATTCAACCGGTTCTAAATAAAGATTTAAAAAGAATGGCCTCTGGGTATGGTTACAGGATTCATCCGATTTACAAAACTAAAAAACTGCATACAGGTATGGATTTTTCTGCTGAAAGTGGGACTAAAATTTATGCAACTGGCGATGGAGTGGTAGAAAAAGCTGTTAACAGTTTAAGAGGTTATGGGAATCATGTTATTATCAATCACGATTATGGCTATAAAACACTTTATGGTCATATGAGTAAATTTATTGTCAAAGAAGGACAAGAAGTAAAGCGTGGTGATGTAATTGGCCATGTTGGAAATACCGGGACTTCAGTAGCCTCTCACGTACATTACGAAGTCATCAAAAATGGAGAAAAAGTCAATCCTATAAATTATTACTTTAACGACCTTACTCCTGAAGAGTATGACCAAATGATTGAAGCTGCTGCAAGAATAAATCAATCTTTTGATTAGTGAAACCATTATTAAAATGACATCCAATCCCAATAAACTTTATTACAGTATAGGTGAAGTAAGCGAAATTCTGGGTGTCAATGCATCACTTATTCGTTTTTGGGAAAAAGAGTTTAGCATCATCAATCCCAAGAAAAACAAAAAGGGCAATCGTTTATTCACTCAAAAAGACATCGAAAATCTTCAACTTATTTACCATTTAGTAAAAGAGAAAGGCTTTACCTTAGAGGGAGCTAATGCACAACTCAAACAGAAGGGCGACAGCTTACATAAAGAAGCTGAAATGCTACAATCTTTAAAAATAATAAAAGATTTTTTGCTCGCTCTAAAGGAAGAAATATAGCCCTAATTGTTGTTAAATTTTGATGTGCTTTAAACTTACCCTATCTTTACCTTTAGTATAAAATTAAAACCTAAATAATACATGAAAATCTTAAATCGTTTAATGCTCTTTGCAGTAGTATTTAGTATGATTACTGCCTGTAATAACAATGAAAATAAAACTGATAACAGTCAAAATGACACCGATATGGAAGATATAACTTCTAATCCTTTTTATGAGGTTAGTGATTTGCCTTTTCAAGTTCCAGATTTTGATAAAATTGAAAATAAACATTTCTTACCTGCAATTAAAGAAGGGATGAAACAGCATTTAGAAGAAATTGAAGCTATTGCTAATAACGAGGAGGAACCCACCTTTGAAAACACTTTAGTAGCTATGGAAAAAAGTGGGCAAATGCTCAATAGGGTTTATGCTGTATTTAACTTGTTGACTGGAGCAAATACCAATGATGTTTTACAAGAAGTGCAAGAGGAGGTTTCTCCAAAAATGGCTGCCCACTCTGATGCTATTTATTTAAATGAACATTTATTTGAGCGTATTTCTACTATTTATACTAATAGAGAAGAATTAGACTTAGATTCAGAATCTATGCACTTATTAAAAGACACATATAACAAATTCGTTAGAGCTGGTGCTCAACTGGATAGTGAAAATAAAGAGATATTAAAAGAATTAAATCAAAGAGAAGCTTCTTTAAGCACACAATTTGTTAACCGTTCTTTAAAAGCCAATCAAAAGGCAGCTTTCGAAGTGGAAGATAAAGAATTGTTAGCAGGTTTATCTGATAGTGAAATTAATTCCCTTGAAAAAGATGGAAAATGGGTTATCCCTATGAATAATACTACACAACAACCCAACCTTCAAGATTTAGAAAACCGCGAAATTCGTCAACAGCTTTTTGAAAGAGCTTGGAGTAGAGCTGAGCAAAATGATGAAAACGACACTAGAGATATTGTAAAGGAATTGGCAACTATAAGAGCTAAAAAATCCGAAATTTTGGGTTTCCCCAACTACTCAGCATGGAAGCTTCAAGATCAAATGGCAAAAAATCCAGAAGTAGTTGAAGCATTTTTAAATGATTTAGTTGACCCTACAGTTAAGAAAGCAAAAAAGGAAGGAGAAGATGTACAAGCTTTAATTGATAAACAAGGAGGCGATTTTAAAGCTCAACCTTACGATTGGAATTTCTATGCTGAACAAATCCGAAAAGAAAAGTACGATTTAAATGAAAATGAAATTATGCAATACTTTGATTTATATAAAGTATTAGAAGATGGGGTTTTCTATGCAGCTAATCAGCTTTATGGATTGGAATTTAGCAGAAGAACAGACATCCCTGTTTATCATAAAGATGTTCGCGTTTATGAAATTACTGAAGAAGACGGTTCAATTGTAGGTTTATTTTATGGCGATTTCTTTAAAAGAGATAATAAAAGAGGTGGAGCATGGATGAGTAATATTGTTAGCCAATCCAAGCTTTTAAATACTAAACCTGTGATTTATAATGTGTGTAATTACACAAAAGCTTCAGAAGGTTCACCTAATTTAATCAGCTTTGATAATGTAATTACGATGTTCCATGAGTTTGGTCATGCACTACACGGTTTTTTTGCCGACCAACAATATCCAAGTTTATCGGGTACACGTACTCCAAGGGATTTTGTTGAATTCCCTTCACAAATTAATGAAGCATGGGCGCTAGAACCCTCAGTGCTAAAAAATTATGCCCTTCATCATGAAACTGGAGAAGTAATGCCTGAAGAACTAATCCAAAAAATTAAAAATGCATCAACTTTTAATCAAGGTTATGCCTTAGGTGAACTACTTGCTGCTGCTCAACTTGATTTTCAATGGCATACTATTTCTACCGATACAGAAATCAAAGATGTCTTAGAGTTTGAAAACCAAGCTTTAGAGAATACTAAAATGAAAATGGATTTAGTTCCTCCACGTTATCGTTCAAGTTACTTTATGCACATTTGGGGAGGTGGATATGCTTCAAGCTATTATGCATATCTGTGGACTGAAATGCTAGCTTATGATGCTACTGCTTGGTTTCAAGAGAATGGTGGAATGACCAGGGAAAATGGAGATTACTTTAGAAAAATGATTCTTTCAAGAGGAAATACTAAAGATTTTGCTGAGTTGTATAAAGATTTTAGAGGACAAGAACCTCAGATTCAACCTATGTTAGAAAGCAGAGGATTGGTTGACTAAGCAACTTACAGCTTAAAGAGAATAAAAAGATGTGCCATAGTGTACATCTTTTTTTTCTCTTTTTTTTAAAACATTTCCACTTATAATTGTTCTATAATCAAAAACAAAGAGCTTATGTGCACCTTAACCATCCTTCCACAAGAAACAGGTTTCATTTTAACTTCCAACAGAGATGAAGCTAAAAGTCGAATGAGTGCTAGTTTTCCTAAATACAAAAAGATTAATGATAGTCAAGTATTATTCCCTCAAGATGGAGATGCACATGGCAGTTGGGTCGCCATAAATAATTATCGAGTAATTAGCTTGTTAAACGGGGCTTTTGAAAAATACAACCACCAACCACCTTATAGGAAAAGCCGAGGAATTGTATTATTGGATAGCTTTAAGTATAAAAAATTTAAAGACTTTACAGCTGACTATGATTTTAACAATATCGCTCCTTTTACACTAGTTTGTTTGGAGCATGAAACTGATTTAAGTTTAGAAGTTTTTAGATGGGATGGGGAAAAAACACATTATAAAGTTCTCGATGCAAAAAAGGAACATATTTTTTCTTCTGCCCCATTATACCCTCTTGAAATTCGAAATAAAAGAGAGAAAATGTTTCAAGAATTCCTTGTACAAAAAAAAGAATCCACACCTCAAGATTTAATTCAATTTCACCAATTTGGAGGTGATGAAAATGTCCCTATTCGCTTAGATGAAAACCATTTTGTGCGAACAGTTTCTATTACTTCCATCCAAAAGAAAAAGAACCAATTACAAATGCAATACCACGACTTGATGAAGGAAAAGATAATTACAGAACCCTATCGCTTAAGCAATTAATATCTTAAACCTTTGGTTAAGTAATTCTTTACATAATCTTCTACACCTTCTCCTGACTTCCGCAAATTAACACCCAAAATTAAAAATTTCACTTAACTGTTTATGTTCTGATGTTAGAAGCAGTGTTTTCTTAATGATTTTCTTAGTTTTTGGCGTGAGTATTTCAATCTGATACACACTTTGTAGAATTTCAATTACTTTTTCAGGAGATAAATCTGATTTCTTTTCTTCGAGTTGACGCTCTAATTCTTTGTATACCTTGTATGCAATGAAGTTTAAACAAATATGCGCTTCGATTCGTTTTTGCTTTCTATGGAAGATTGGTCTTATTTTTAAATCTGTTTTCGATACTCGAAAGGCTTTCTCAATACGCCACAAATGACTGTAATTTTCTAAAATAGTTTCTTTTCCCATTTTAGCATTGGTAAGATACCCTTTCAAGCCATCCCATTTGGCATCCTGTTCAAATTTATCTTTGTCGATAATGACTTTTATTTCGCCTTCAAGTTTCAGATATTTGTTGTAACCTCGGTTGTTAATACTTGCTTTGGTGAGTTTGCCTGTTCTTACCTTTTTTTCGAGTTTTCGAAGCCCTTTTTCCCGATTATATTTATCTTTCTTTGCACGGCCATCAGAATAAGTGATAATCAATTTTAAATCCCCTTTTTTAATAATTTGACTTTCTCCATTTTTAAGATTTAATGCCAAAATCTTTTCTTTGATTTTTTTCGATTCGTTTTTAATACGGGCTCCTAATACAAATTCATATTTTTTTTGCTTTAGTTCTTCAATATTTTTATTGGATAAAAGCCCTGAGTCAGCCACTATAACGAGTTGTTGTAAATGATATTTATTCCGGAATGAATCAATGATTGGAAGCATCGTGTGTCCTTCAAATTGATTTCCTTCAAAAATATCATAAGCCAACGGATAACCGTTTTTACTTACCAATAACCCCAAAACGATTTGGGGATTTTGATGTTTTCCTTCTTTGGAAAAGCCTGTTTTTCGCAATTCGCCTTCATTGTCAATTTCAAAATAAACCGTTGTTACATCATAGGAAACAATGTTTATTTCACCCCCAAGAATGGACTTTGTGTGCTGATAGCTTATATTTTGAACAGTTTCTTTTTGAGTGCCGTTGAGTTTATCCAAGTATCGATAAATTTCATCCTCCGAATACTCTTTCTGCTCATATCTATACAGATATTCTGTGGTCTTTAGCTTACTCTTAGGGTAGACCAAGCGGTATAAAACCAAATCTTTGAACAACTCATCTTTGATCTGATTAAATCCAATCTCATCAAAAATCTTCCCTAAAACTAAATGTATGCCTATGAGTTTATGAGAAATGATGTTGTTTAATAAATTATTGAATCTCGTTGTTTCATCTTCAAAATCAAGTTCAATCACTCCTGATTCTGTTTTAATCCATCGGTTTGCCTTTTCAACTAACTCTTCAATGGCCGTTTGTTTATCCGAAGATCCAAAACTTTTAACAACACGATAATTACCGGATGATTTATCGACTACCTGAATATAGGTTTTACCATTTTTATGTTTTAACCGTCTCACAAACATAAAAACAAAGATAAAAAGGAAAATTAACACCCAAAATCATAAATTCAAAACACTCAATAAGCACATTATAAGCACATTATAATTTTGACTAAATCACTGTGCGGAAGTCAGGAAAAAGAACCAATTACAAATGCAATACCACGACTTGATGAAGGAAAAGATAATTACAGAACCCTATCGCTTAAGCAATTAATATCTTAAACCTTTGGTTAAGTAATTCTTTACATAATCTTCTACACCTTCTTCTAAGGAATAAAATGGAGCAGTATAGCCGGCATTTCTTAATTTCTCCATATTTGCTTCTGTAAAATATTGGTATTTATCACGGATATCTTCTGGTGTGGGTATAAAATTAATTTTAGGCTCTTTCCCCATTGCATTGAATGTGCTTTTTACCAAATCTAAAAAGGTTCTAGCCTTACCTGTTCCAAAATTATACAAACCTGACTCGGGCTTATTCTCCATTAACCATAGGGATATTTTAGCTAAATCCTTCACATAAAAGAAATCTCTTTGTTGCTCTCCATCCTTATACTCAGAATTATGAGATTTAAAAAGTTTCATTTCCCCTGTTTTATCTATTTGGTTAAAGGCATGAAAAATCACTGAAGCCATTCTCCCTTTATGGTATTCATTAGGTCCATAAATGTTGAAGAACTTCAATCCATACCAGAATGGAGGAGTACTATCTTGTTGTAAAACCCATTTATCAAATTCATTTTTTGAATCTCCATAAGGATTTAAAGGTTTTAATTCATTCACTACTTTATGATCGTCCTTATATCCATGTTCTCCCATTCCATAGGTTGCTGCAGAAGATGCATAAATTAAAGGAATATGATGTTGAGTACAAATATTCCATATGGCTTTAGAGTAATTGACATTTAGTTTATCGAAAATAGTTTTATCAAACTCTGTAGTATCCGTTCGTGCACCAATATGAAACACAAATTCTACAACTTTTGAATTCTTCTCAAACCATTCTATAAACTCAGAGCGTTCTATCTTTTTCTCAAAAACTTTATTTTCTAAGTTTTTGTTTTTCTCAGTTTTAGAAAAATCATCTACTAGAATGAGGTTCTTATAATTGGATTTATTTAAAAAAGCTGTTAAATAACTGCCTATAAATCCTGCTGCTCCTGTTACTACTATCATTTTATTTATTTTCTAAACAAAAATTTCTTTTCTTACTTCTTTAATGACTCCTTTTTGCACCGCAGTTTCAAATAAGTGCCTAACTGCATTTCTACCAACTTCACCCAAATCTAAGGAATATTCATTCACATACAAAGCAATATGTTTTTTCATAACCTGCTCATCCATTTCTTGAGCATTAGCTTTTACATATTCCATTGGTGCTTCTCGATTATCGTAAGCATATTGAATGCTTGCCTTTATCAAGCGGTCTACTTTCTTTTTCAACTTCTCTTCTAATGTCCGTTGAATGACGATTCCGCCAAGTGGAATTAAATTCCCAGAAGTTTCTTCCCAATAATCTCCTAAATCACGAATTTTTTTTAATCCTTTAGCCTCATAAGTAAAACGATTTTCATGAATGATTAAGCCCGCATCTACCTTTCCTTCTAAAACTGCATTTTCAATATCAGAAAAAATCATTTCCTCTTTATTTTGTGCTTTGGGATAGGCTAAAGATAATAGAAAGTTTGCCGTGGTATGTTGCCCAGGTATGGCTATTTTCCCTTTGTTAATTTCTTCTTCAGTCAAATCTCTTTTAGCAATAAGCAAGGGGCCTACCCCGCTTCCCAAAGCCGAGCCACTATTAAGAACTTGATAATCATCTAATACCAAAGCCATTGCGTGATAGCTCAATTTTGTAACCTCTAATTCGGTATTAAATGCCTTGTTATTCAATGCTTCCACATCTAACAAAACAGCTTCAAAGTGCAAGCCTTCAGTATCGATTTTTTTATGCACCAAAGCATCGAAAATGAAAGTATCATTTGGGCAAGGTGAATATCCTATTCTAATGGTTTTCATGTTAACTCATTTAATAAATTTAGGCCAACTGATGTTAGGTTTTTTAAAGCCAATTCTATTTCCCAAGAATTCTTATCCCGCTTTTCAACATAATTAGAAATTCCTCTTAACTGAATGCAAGCTACTCCTCTATTTCTACAAGCATAAAAAAATGCTGCCCCTTCCATACTTTCTACCTCAACCATAAAGTGACTTAGAAGCTTAGCAATAGAATCTTCATTTCCATGAACTTTATTTACTGTAATGCCTGTTACTTTTTTAAGTTGAGAAGATAAATTTAAAGTATGTTTTGCTTTAATTCTCCCGGATTCAAAGGGAAAATCATTTTTTTCTATCAAACCTAAATCGTGAATTGTTAAAAATTTATCTCCTTCCTCTGCTCCCATTTCTGGAAAAAAATCAGACTCAACTTCTACCACTTCTCCAAGTGGAATATTTTTATCAAAAGCACCAGCTATTCCAAGGTTTATTGCTAGGTCATATTGATTTTCAGATAGCCATTCTCCCAACTCAAAAGCAGTAGCCACCATGCCAACACCAGTAATTAAAAAGTCCAGTTGATGTTGTTTAATATTGGCTGAAGTTAGATCCACAGCTAAGCCTAATCCTTCTTTAATAGGATTTAATTCTAATTCTGTAGCTGATACTATTAGTATTTTCATCTCCAATAAGCTATAAGCTTAATCCTCTAAAGGAATCTGCTGTAAAATTTCTAATAAATAATCCCAAAATTTTTTTACAGATGAGATTTGAACTTTCTCGTCAGGTGAGTGCGGTCCTCTAATGTTTGGTCCAAAAGACACCATATCCATATCGGGATAATTACTGCCTATTATACCACATTCTAGACCGGCATGACAAGCTGTAACATTGGGGGATTCTTTAAACTTCTCTTTGTATATTTTCTCCATAATATCTACAATATCCGATTGCGCTCTTGGAGTCCAACCTGGATAACTTCCAGAGGAAGAAAATTCAGCTTCAATAATTGCAAAAGCAGAAGCAATCGCTCTTACCTCATCTAATTTTTCTGAATCTACAGAACTTCTACATAAGGTTAAGCAAAGAAATTGTCCATTAACCATATTTACTTGTGCAATGTTGTTGGATGTTTGCACCATTCCTTGCACCGTAGAGCTCATTCTATAAATCCCATTGGGGGCAGCATAAATTGCTTGAGTAATTTTTTTACTGAAATCAACTGTTGCCATTTTACTAGCATTTTCACCTTCACTTATTTCAAAGATAAAATTAGGGTCAGTTAATTCATGCTCTATTTTAACTTCTTTCTCAAAAGCTTCACAAATGGAAGAAAATTTATCTTTTGATGTTTTTGGAATAGCAATACTTGCAATTGATTCTCTAGGAATAGCATTTCTTAATCCCCCTCCATGAATTTCACAAATTCCCAATGGTATTTCTTCTGCCAATTGATATAAAACACGATTCATCAACTTATTGGCATTTCCTCTACCTAAAATAATGTCCATTCCTGAATGTCCACCCGTTAAGCCTTTTATAGCTAATTTATAAACTATATAGTCTTTAGGAATTGCAACCTCTTCATATTCTTTTTCAGCATTTACATCAATTCCACCTGCACAACCAATGGTTAATTCGTTATCATCTTCTGTATCTAAGTTTAATAAAATTTCTCCATGCAAAAAACCTGGTTCCAAGCCAAAAGCTCCCGTCATTCCTGTTTCTTCATCAATAGTAAAAAGCGCTTCAAGAGCAGGGTGAGGAATATCAGAAGATTCAAGAATTGTCATAATGCTTGCAACACCAATTCCATTATCAGCACCTAAAGTGGTTCCTTTTGCTTTTACCCAATCGCCGTCAATATACATTTTGATTCCTTCTTTGTCAAAATCAAAATCCGTATCGTTATTTTTTTGATGAACCATATCGAGGTGGGATTGCAGAATAACTTTTTTGCGATTTTCCATCCCTTTAGTTGCAGGTTTCTTAATCAGTACATTGCCGGTTGCATCTGTAGTAGTTTCTAAGCCTAACTGTTGGCCATAGTTCTGCATAAAAGCAATTACCTTTTCTTCTTTTTTTGATGGTCTAGGAACCTCGTTTAAAGCTGCAAAATTTTTCCATAAGCGCTGTGGCTGTAGACTTTCTATTTCTTTTGACATCTTCTATATTTTAATTTTTACAAAGGTAACTTTTATGCTAGAAAGCAGAAAAAAGTTAAGCTTAATATTTATTGAGAATAAAAAAAACTCCACAAATTGTGGAGTTTTAAAGTTCAAAACGTACTTAATGCTTTTTATTTTCTTAATGGAAAAGGTGACATTAAGTCATTTACTTCTTTTTTAATGCCCTTAAATGCATCACTCTCTTCATCCTCTGTTAAAGCACGATCGATTAAATCAACTATGGTAGGAATTTCCTTTTCAGTAACTCCTCTTGAAGTAATAGCAGGAGTTCCTAATCTAACTCCAGAAGTAATAAATGGAGAGCGATCATCAAATGGAACCATATTTTTATTCACGGTAATATCGCAAAGACCTAATAAACGCTCCGCTTTTTTACCGCTTACATCTTTGTTTCTTAAATCGATTAAAATGCAATGATTATCCGTTCCTCCAGAAATCACTTCATACCCTCTATTTATCAACTCCTTAGCCATTAAATCAGCATTTTTCACCACTTGAATACCATACTCTAAGAAAGAATCTTCCAAAGCTTCACCAAAGGCTACTGCTTTCCCAGCGATAACATGCTCTAATGGTCCACCTTGAGTTCCTGGAAACACTCCACTATCTAATAAAGAAGACATCATTCTAATTTCACCTTTTGGAGTTTTAATTCCCCATGGATTCTCAAAATCTTTCCCCATCATAATAATTCCACCTCTAGGACCTCTTAATGTTTTATGAGTAGTAGAAGTTACAATATGGCAATGTGGTATTGGATCATTTAAAATCCCTTTTGCGATTAGACCAGCAGGATGAGCTACATCTGCCAATAAGATTGCTCCAACTTTGTCTGCAATTTCACGGAAACGCTTATAATCCCAATCCCTAGCATAAGAAGAAGCACCACAAATAATCATTTTAGGTTTAACTTCTATAGCTTTTGCTTCAATTTTATCGTAATCAACCCTTCCCGTATCTTTTTCCACTCCATAAAAATGGGGTTTATATAATTTACCGGAAAAATTCACTGGAGAACCATGAGTAAGGTGTCCACCATGCGATAAATCAAAACCAAGAATCACATCTCCAGGATTTAAGCAAGCTAGCATAACTGCAGCATTAGCTTGAGCACCGGAGTGAGGTTGAACATTAGCCCACTCTGCTCCAAAAAGTTCTTTTAAACGATCGATAGCAGTTTGTTCAACTTTATCTACCACTTCACAACCTCCATAATATCTTTTCCCAGGTAAACCTTCTGCATACTTGTTAGTCAGGATAGAACCCATTGCATTTAACACAGATTCACTTACGTAATTTTCTGATGCAATTAACTCAATCCCTCTTATTTGCCTCTCTCTTTCATCCTCTATTAGATCGGCAATCAATTTATCTTTTATCATAATTTATTGTGTAAAAAATTTACTCCAAATTTACGCAAAGCAAAGGAATAAATTAGACCTCAAAAAATCAAACATTAGTCATTAGTATATTTCATAAAAATCAATAGTATTCTTAATTTTAATTTATGAAAAAAATTGCTGTTCTTACTTCTGGAGGTGATGCTCCAGGAATGAATGCTTGTATACGTTCTGTAGTTAGAACCTCTATATATAAAGGTTTAGAAATTATTGGTATTACAAGAGGATTTCAAGGAATGATAGAAGGAAACTTCACGCCATTAAATGCACTATCAGTTAGTAACATCATTCAAAGAGGGGGAACGATTTTAAAAAGTTCTAGAAGTCCGAAATTTAGAACCAAGGAAGGGAGAATAAAAGCAGCTGAAAATATAAGAAAGGAAGGAATTGAAGGGCTTATTGTCATTGGTGGAGATGGTACTTTTACTGCCTGTAAAATTTTTTATGAAGAACATGGGATTCCTTCCATTGGTATTCCTGGTACCATAGACAATGACCTCTACGGCACAGACAATACAATTGGTTATGATACTGCCGTAAATACAGTTGTAGAAGCTGTAGATAAACTTAGGGATACAGCTGATTCTCACGACCGAATGTTTATTGTAGAAGTTATGGGCAAAGATGCTGGATTTATTGCATTGCGCTCTGGAATTGGCTCTGGTGCTGAAGCCATATTAGTTCCAGAAACTACCACTTATATCGATGAACTAATCCATAAGCTCCAAAGAGGATGGGAAAGACAAAAAACATCGAGCATTGTTATTGTAGCTGAGGGAGATGATGCTGGAGGGGCTTATGAAGTTGCCGAAAAAGTAAAGGCCAAATTCTCTCATTATGAAGTAAAAGTTTCCATTTTAGGACACTTACAAAGAGGTGGCAGCCCTTCAGCAGCAGATAGAATTTTGGCTAGTCAATTGGGTCATGCAGCAGTTAGAGCTTTAATTGAAGGAAGAAAAAGCGAAATGATAGGTTTAGTTAATAAAGAAATTATTTTTACTTCTTTTGGAAAAGCTACCAAACATCATCTTCAAATTAATCAAGAATTGTTGAACTTAGCCGATATACTTTCTATTTAATTACTTATGTCCAACTCAACTACCCTTTTTGTAGATGTAATTTTGCCGTTAGCCCTACCACAGACCTTTACTTATAGGGTTCCTAAAGATTGGAATGAAGTCGTCCAAGTCGGTCAAAGGGTAATTGTTCAATTTGGAAAAGGGAAAAAGCAATATTCTGCTATCATTGCAGCAATTCATAGTAAAGCACCCACCAAGTATCAAGCAAAATACATGGATGCAATTTTGGATGAACAAGCCATTTTGAGTCCCAAGCAATTGCCCTTTTGGTGGTGGATAAGTGAATATTATATGGCCAATATTGGTGATGTAATGAATGCTGCATTGCCTAGTGGTATGCTCTTGGCTAGCGAAACAAGGATTTTACTTCACCCAGACTATCAAGATGTAGTAGATGATTTGGAAGATGATGAATATTTAATCGTAGAAGCATTAGAGTTAAGAAATGTGTTGGATTTAAAGGACATTTCAGAAATTCTAAACATCAAGTTTGTACAACCAAAAATTAAACAGCTGATTGAAAAAAAAGCCGTGCTAACCGAGGAAGAAATTAAAAGTCGTTTTAAACCTAAACTAATTGATTATATAAGACTTACGAACTGGGCAAATAAAGAAGAAAACCTTAAACAAGTTTTTGATGACTTAAATAATGCCCCAAGACAATTGGAGCTTTTAATGGCTTTTATTCAAGAAAATAAACGCTATACCCAAAATCCTTTTGAAGTTAAAAAAATTGCATTGCAAAAGAAAATAGGAGTCACCTCATCGCTTGTAAATGAGTTGGTAAAAAAAAATGTTTTTGAAATTTACCAAAAAGAAGCAGGAAGATTAACGTTGAAAAAAGCTGAAAGGGCAGCTAAAGCGCTAAATGAGCATCAACTCAAAGCATTTAATGAAATCAAGAAACATTTTAAAGAAAAGCAAACAGTTTTATTACACGGGATAACTTCCAGTGGTAAAACAGAAATTTACATTCAACTTATCAAGGAACAGATAGCTAAAGGGAAGCAAGTGCTTTATTTACTTCCAGAAATTGCATTAACCACTCAAATTGTATTGCGGCTACAAGAAATCTTTGGTGAAAAAGTAGGCGTATTTCATTCTAGGTTTAATGAAAATGAAAGGGTTGAAGTTTGGCAGAATGTATTAAAGTTTAAGAAAGGAGTTTTTGAAAATTTCCAAATTATTTTAGGTGCTCGCTCTGCTTTGTTTCTTCCTTTTCAAGATTTAGGTTTAATAATAGTGGATGAGGAACATGAAAGCACTTTTAAACAATACGATCCATCCCCAAGATATCATGCAAGAGATTCTTCTATTGTTTTAGCATCCATGCATCGAGCTAAGGTTATCTTGGGCTCTGCTACACCTTCTGTAGAGAGCTATTGGAATGCTCAAAATGAGAAATATGGTTTGGTTACTTTAGATAAGCGCTATGGAAACATGCAACTCCCTGAAATTTTA
Source organism: uncultured Flavobacteriales bacterium (assembly GCA_964552035.1). Classification (GTDB taxonomy): domain Bacteria; phylum Bacteroidota; class Bacteroidia; order Flavobacteriales_E; family Vicingaceae; genus CAZKFN01. Next base: position 10,548 of record CAZKFN010000018.1, on the reverse strand, counting down.
GTTGCCGATATTAAAGAGGCTACCAAAAAGAAAAAAATGAAATCGCACTTCTCTCCAGAGCTTTTAAAAATGATGGAGGAAACACTTGAAGAAGAGAAACAAATTATTCTCTTTCAAAACAGGAGAGGATATTCACCCTTTATGGTTTGTGAAAGCTGTGGAAATTCACCGAACTGCGTAAACTGTGATGTTAGTCTAACTTATCACAAGTTTAAGAGGCAATTAAACTGCCATTATTGTGGGCATCATATCCAATTGCCAAAAGTTTGCCCTTCTTGTGGTGATACTAACTTACACGTTAAAGGTTTTGGAACTGAAAAAATAGAAGAAGAATTAGCCATATTTTTACCCCAAGCTAAAGTGGCTAGAATGGATTTAGACACCACAAGAGCCAAAACAGCTTATCATAGAATTATTACATCTTTTCAAGAAAAGGAAATTGACATCTTAGTAGGAACCCAAATGATTACTAAAGGACTAGATTTTAATGATGTAGGTTTAGTGGGGGTTTTAAATGCAGATAATATGTTGCATTTCCCAGATTTTAGAGCATTTGAACGTTCTTACCAATTAATGTCTCAAGTTGCTGGTAGAGCTGGTAGAAAAGGAAAGAGAGGAAAAGTTTTGATTCAAACCTATAATCCAGAACATCAAATTGTAAGGCAGGTTATTGATAGTGATTATCTAGGAATGTATAAAAATGAATTAATTGATAGGAGAAATTATTACTATCCCCCATTTTATCGACTTATTCAGCTGACTTTAAGACATAGAGACAAGTCTAAATTACATTTAGCGGCCCATCATTTTGCAAGAGAAATTAAAATGAAGTTTGGCAGCAACAGAATTTTAGGGCCAGAAGAACCAGCAATAGCAAGGGTTAGAAACTTTTATATTCAGCACATACTTATCAAGTTAGAGCGAGAAGTTTCTACAAAAAAGGCAAAAAGAATTTTAAGCGATCTTATGATAGACTTTAAGACACACCATGAATATAAATCAGTTCGTCTTGATATAGATGTTGATCCTATTTAAGCTTAAAATAATTCCAATTGATTGGGATTTAGCAAAGCACCTTCTAGTTCAAGTAGTTTCTTTTTAGCATATAATCCACCACCATACCCAACCAATTTCCCATCACTCCCAATAATCCTATGACAAGGAATAATGATTGAGATAGCATTTGCTCCATTTGCGGCAGCTACTGCACGAATTGCAGCAGGGTTTCCAATCTCGTTAGACAATGCTAGATAAGAAGAGGTTTCCCCATAAGCAACAGTTAGCAATGCTTTCCAGACTTTTTTTTGAAATTCACTTCCAATTAGCAGCAAATTAATTTCAAAAGTTTTTCGTTGGCCTGTAAAATATTCAGCAAGTTGATTTTCAACAGCGTCTATTAAATCAGTTCGCTTTTCAACATATTCAGCTTTTAAAAAACTTTGAATTCGCTCATCTATGCCTTTGCTCTTTTTACGATATACCCAATTGCAGAGTACTAATTGCTCTTCATAAGCTCCTAATATTAACAAGCCAAAAGGCGATTGGTAATATTGTATAGCTACTTCTTTACTTCCCACCTCAAAATATATTAAGATATTAGCTTCAAGAAAGTTTGTAAGCCCTTTCTTTTTTCTTTATCTAAGGAATAACTAATGGAGTGTTTTAAGTATTGCGCTTGAGCTGTTTTAGGGATAATATCCCAAGCAAATTCTTCAATAGCTTTGTCAATATTTTCTACTCCATTTTTCAACACCTTATTAAACTCTTTAATAAAACTTTGAGGTAGTTTTTTATTACTTACCCAAGCAGCAAATACAAAAGGTAGCTTTTGCCATCTCATCCATTCTTCAGAGAGGTCAAAAATATATTGGTATTTTTTGGAGAGTTTAAATGTTCTATCTCCAATTAAAACGCCTGCTGTTTTTCCTTGAATTTTATCAATAAATCCTTCTTCTGCCTGGAGGTAGTTAACTTTTATTTTCCAGAATTTTTCAGCTAATAATTGACATAATCTAACCGAAGTTCTAGAGTGATAATCTAAATAAATATTTTCTATTTTGTTAAGAGGCACGTCGCTCAATAATAAGACAGTATCTACTTTATCAACCGCTCCAATACAATAATCTGAGATGATGTGATATTCTTTAAGTTGTGGGATAACTGCCACAGGAATTAAACCTAAATCTACCTCATCTAACAAGAGTTTTTTTGCACAAGTTGAAGGGATATCTCGCTGCAGGTTGATTTTCTTTAAAAACTCTTGATTATTTTCAATCCCATAAATAAAAGGTAAGGTATTTAAATAAGAAACGGCAGATATTTTAATTTTTTCCAAAGAAATATTTTTGATACAAAGGTAAGAAGAAGCTACCTTTTAGCAGAAATTACTTTCTATTAAAAGGCAGCAACAAAACATTCCTTATGATTACTTTATTTTCACCAGTTTAATGCGTTCAATATTTTTCTCTTTTCCATCAATAATCAACAACTCATATATTCCTTCAGCCCATTCAGAGGTATTAATCTTACTTTGATTACCGGAGTATATCAATTTACCTTCTATTGAATATACTCTAAGTTCTGTATTGGATGCATTTATATTATCTACAAACAGCCAATCTTTAATAGGATTAGGATAAACATGTGTTTGCTGAACTGAAAGAACAACGGGAACGACTTTACTATATTCATATTCACCATTAAAATCAGTTTGTTTTAATCTATAATACGAAACTCCATTAAAAGGACTATAATCTATTTCACTATACTCTTTTAAGCTGTTGCTATTTCCAGCACCAGGGACATCCTTATATTTCTCCCAATTCTTTCCATCTTGGCTTTTCTCTATGGTAAAATAATCGTTATTGATTTCCGAAGTTGTCTCCCATTCTATTTCAACAACCTTAGATTTTGCTCTAGCTCTAAAGTCTAATAAAGTAACGGGCATTGGGTTTTCTTTTGTAGTACTGGCTAAGATAAAAGGGCTAAAGGAGCTTACAGAAGCTGCCGTTGAAATTGTTCCAGCGTCTAGATTTCCAGTAACCGTTCCTTGGCCTTCATTTTGCCATAAATTTCCATCCCAACGTGCAACTACAATATCATCTATATTAGTAATGCCACACCCATTTTCTCTCCAACCTAATGTAACGTAAGCTGAGGAGTTTCCACTTGTTCTATCTAAAATCCAAAATTCACAAGAACCGACGTGATGAAGATCTGGTGCAAGCATATTAATATGATAAGGAGCAGGCTTAGCACTATCCGGGTGTAATCTATAATATCTAGCTTTAAAAGCATCTCCAGCTGAGTTTGGAGCTGATATGTGAATAGGCATAAATCGGTTTTTATCACCTACAGGGAAATTAAAAGCTCTTCTGCCAATTTTTTCAACTGTTCCTGCAACATAAGCACTATCAGAAGCATTAGTCCATATAGCATCCTCTTGCATTTTGATATGATTTTCATCATTATAAATGATACCTTTCTCAAAGATTAGAGAATTATTAATCGAAATATTTCCATCAAATACATATAATCCCTTAGGGTTATTTATAATAAGATTTTCTACCTCAACTTGAGAAGTAGAATTCCAAACGGTGCTATCTACACAAAGTTTAATTTCAACATCTGTAGTATTTGGATTAAAAATTCCTTCATTGTGTAGTTCTCCATATATCTTAAATCTAGAAACACCTAATAAATCAACTGTAGCTCCAGAAGCTATATTTAAGCTATAAGTTTTTAAAACATCTGTAACTAATGGATAAGAGCTAACTGAGGCCGGTACAATAACATTAGAGCCGGTATTGGGTACTCCATTACTCCAATTGTCAGAATCAAACCAATCGGCACTGTTTCCAAGCCATGTATTATTTACAGGTGTAAAATTAACTATATATCCTTCTGGAAAATCTGAAATTAAGATGTTATTAGAGGTTGTTGAATTAATTTGACAATTTGCATAATCTGGAATTAACTCACAATTAAGCACATCATCAACTTTTAAAAGATGGTTAACATAAATATTAGTATCTGTACCCACATCAACTCCATTAAGTTTCCATTGGTAAATAGGATTGAATCCAGCATTTTCAGAAAAAGCCATAAACTCTCCATTATTAGCAGTTCCAATTACGCAATCATGTACTTCTGCACCAACATCTCTTAAAGCAATATCTATATGGAAATAATTAGGGGGATGCGCAACGCTTGAGTATAACAATTCTCCATTTTTAAAGTAACTTATTTTTCCTCCAGATACATCAATTCTCAATGTATCCCCAACATTATAGCTCCCTACATCTTTAATACTAGAACCATTTTCATATATTCTCAAATTCCCATTTGAATTTAAATAAAATCCAAAGTCAATTTGATTAATCGTTGCTGTACCAATATGTGAGTCATTGAGTCCAGCAACAATTCTTTTGTTATTCTGAGCTACAACAAATTGAAAAAAGCCATTCCCTTGGATGGTATTTTTTGAAAATGCCTTAGCATTCCAATTAGCAGAACCACTTCCTTTTTTAACAGAATTGCCATTTGTCTCTACTCCCATTTCCACCTCCCACATTGCCTCAACAACAGAGAACTCACAACCTTCAATAAAGGTATTGTCTTTATCAATATGGAAAGTAATAAAATCAGTAAAGGGTACTTCTGTAATATTTATTTTATTAGAATAAACTATGGTGTCCATTCCGCAAGCTGTAGATCCTATAATTGAAATCTCAGAAGTTATTTCATCTCCGTCCAACAAGTTATAATTAAAATACCCCATACTATCTGTTCCTACTTCAATGCCGTTAAGTTTCCATTTATAACTTACATTTTGAACTCCGTCAACTAAAGCAGCAAAGTTTCCATATAAGCCATTATAAACGGTTATCTCTTCTAATGTACTTCCTGGAGTATATAAGCTTGCTTTAACATATAAAGGAAGTGTTGGTGCAGTGCTACTAATGTGAAGTAAAGAATTATTCCTATAGTAATTCACCTCCCCATCTATAATTGCAATTCTCAAAGTATCTCCTGTACCATAAGCTCCAAAATTTAAAACATTTACACCGTTTTCATAAATAGACAGTGTGCCATTTGATTGTAAATAAAAGGCATAATTTGTACTATTATAGCTTATTGAAGTGTTTTGTGTACTTAATCCAATAACACGATTAGTATTAGTTTCATTAACTATAGTTTGCATAAATCCACCTTCATCTACTTTGTTGAAAGAGAAGGCACCAGAATACCATCCAGAAAGAGGGCTTATTTTTTCTATGTTATTACTCTTCCCATTTGTTTTTAATGAACTAATCGTTTGCCAAGCAACTTCCTCCGTAGCAAACAAACAGGAGAATTTAGTAATGGAATCATTTCGAATAGAATATAAAGCATCTTCAACGATATTCTGTTCATTAATCATAATTCTGTTGGCATTTTTAATGGTATCAGGCACACAACCTACGGTATTCACTAGAATCAAATCACAAGAAACAACATCTCCAGCTGTTAAGTTTTGATTAATATATATAGCTGTATCCGTACCCACATCAATTCCATTAAGCTTCCATTGATAATTAATATTATCAGCTCCCTCTACAAAAGCTGAAAAATAACCTGCAGTTGCGTTATTAACTATGATATCTTTTAAAGTTGCTCCAGAATCTTTTATACTAAAATCTACATATTGAGGTAGTGTTGGTTTTTGACTACTTAAATAAATAATATTCCCATTTTGCAGATATCTAACCGAAGTGTCTACAATGGCTATTTGAAATGTATCGCCTGTAGAATAAGAACTCCATGATCCTAAACTGGAACCATTTTCATAAACTTGAACTCTACCGTTGCTAGATAAATGAATAGCAAACTCTAGATCTGTATAACTTACAGAGGTATTATTAGAGTTTAAACCAATGGCTCTTTCTGTATTAGTCTCATCAACTACAGTTTGCACAAATCCTCCATTTTCAACCTTATTATATGAGAATCCTCCAGCATCCCAAGAATTGGAAGATCCGGTTTTGGTAACATTATTTCCATTTACTTCAACTGAAGTCATGCTTTGCCAGCCAACTTCTTCATAAGCATAAGCACAAGAAGGATAGGAAACTGAATCATTTCTAATGGCAAAAATTGCTTCATCAATTAAGCTGTGTCTTCCTATTACAATATAATTGGAGTGTTTAATAGTATCCGGCAAGCATCCCGATGTATTCACTAGTGATAAAGAACATGAAATGGTATCTCCTTCTTGAGTATTTGTATTTATATAGGTTGAACTGTTCGTTCCAACATCTACTCCATTGAGTTTCCATTGATAAACTACACTATCTGTAGCACCATCTACATAAGCACTATATATTCCACGGGTAGAGCTGTTAACTGTAATATCCATTAAAGTTGAGTTAGGTGTGCTTAATCCAACATCAACATATAAAGGCAAAGTTGGTGTTAATGTACTGGTATAAATTACATTTCCATTTTGTATATAACGTATGGTATTATCTACTACTGCTATAGCCATAGTATCCCCCGTTGAGTATCCTCCCCAATTTCCTCTACTTGTATTACTTTCATATATGTATATCAATCCATTATTTCTAAATTCCATCCCAAATTCTATCATACTTCTGTTAATGTTGGTATTTACAGAACTTAAACCTATAACCCTTGAGGTATTGGTTTCATCAATAATCGTTTGAACATAATCCCCTTCTCCAACTTTATTATAGGAAAACGCCCCGGCATTCCATCCGCTTTGAGGAGCTTTTTTAAAGAGATTATTCCCATTTACTTCAACACCTGAAAAACTTTGCCAGCCTATATTTTCAAATGCATAATTACAAGAATAATCAGTTGATGAATCACTGCGAATGGAAAAGACAACCTTATCGATAATGTCTTCATGATTAATGGTAATTTTATTGGAAGAAATAATGGTATCTAAAGAACAGCCATTAGTGTTTAACAGCAATAAGTCACAAGAGATAATGTCTCCTTGTGAAACCGTATTATTTACATAAAAAGCTGAGTCTGTTCCTACATCTACTCCATTTAGTTTCCACTGATAGCTTATATCGCTGTAACCAGAAACATAAGCGCTGTAAACACCTGCTGTAGTATTATTAATCGTAATGTCGTTAATTGTAGCTGTGCTGTCGTATAAAGCCAGATGTACATGTAAAGGAAGGGTTGGTACTTTTGTACTGGTGTAGATAATATTATCATTTTTAATATACCTTACTGTATTATTTACAACTGCAATTTGGAGCGTATCTCCAGGCAAGTAATTTCCCCAATAACTTAGATTACTCCCATCTTCATATACATATATTCTTCCATTACTTTGTAAATACATTCCATACTCTATATTATTAATACTAATTCCACCGTTTGTTGAGCTTAATCCAACAACACGACGCATATCAGTCTCGGTTGCAATAAACTGAACGTATCCTTCTTCTTTTACTGTATTAAAAGAGAAAGCACTAGATGACCAACCCTTAGGTATATTCTTTGTAACATTATTCCCATTTACTTCAACACCTGTTACACTTTGCCAGCCAACATCTTCATTTGAAAAATTACAAGCAAACGCTGCTGAAGTGTCACTTCTAATGGCGAAGACAACGCTCTCTCTTAAATCTTCTTTATTAATTATAATCTTATTTTTAGATGAGATTGGGTCATCCGAACAAAAAATATTTGTATCTGGAATAAGTTCACAGCTAATAATATCTCCATCTAAGGTTGATGTATTTACATAAACATTGGTATCTGTTCCAACATCTACTCCGTTTAGCTTCCATTGTAATTTGTAAGAGGTTATACCCTCAACACCGGCAATGTATTTTCCATAAGATGGGTTATTGATAACTATATCTTTAAGACTAGCACTAGGATGATACATAGCAACATTAACATACAATGGGGAAGTAGATGTATTTGGACTAGTATAAATTATATTCCCATTGACGATATATCTAACTTCACCCTCCACTAAGGCAATTTGCAAGGTGTCTCCAGGATAATATTTCCCCCAATTCCCAAGGTTAGTTCCATTTTCGGAAATATGTATATTATTGCCAGTGTTAAGGTAAAAAGCATAGTTGATATTACTGCTACTCAATGTGAGGAATTCAGCACTTAAACCAATGTGTTTTCTAGTATTACCCTCAACAACAACAAACTGTAAATATCCACCTTCTTCAACTGTATTATGGCTAAATGCAGCAGCATTATTCCCAATAACTGTTGTTGAAGGTTTGGCAATCGTTGTGCCATTTTGCCTTATACTCGTTAACACATCCCACACTACTTCTTCTAGAGCATAATTACAAGTATTTTCAACCGTAGAATCGTTCATTAAGGTTAAATAAACCTCATCTTCTTGCTTTCTATCTTGTATACGTACTCCATTAGAATTAAATACAGTAGGCATACAATTTTGAGTTGAACCAATAGAAAACTCACAATACAAACTATCTCCTGTTGTTAAGTTCGGGTTATAATAGCTTGGACTATTAGCTCCTACATTTACTCCATTTAATTTCCATTGATAGCTTACATTATCTAAACCGTTAACATCAGCTACAAAGCTTCCGTATAAAGGATTAGAAATTGTTACTGGTCCTGTTGATGAGCTATCGTATCTCAAAACAGCTTTTACATGTAAAGGTGCGATAGTACTCAACTTACTCTTAAATATAATATTCCCATTTTGTATGTAATTAACTGTAGAATCCTTGACCATAATTCTTAAAGTATCTCCTGTATAATACCGCCCTATGTTTCCTAAATTAGTTCCAGACTCATAAATATTGATTAGACTCCCACTACCTAAATTAAAGCCATAATCAATGGTATTAATAGAATTAATGCTTTCATTTTCATAAGCTAAACCCATTATGCGTGAGGATGCTTCTTCTCTAATTACAAAGTCTACATATCCGCCATTTTGTACGGTGTTATAACTAAAAACTCCTGCATCCCAAGCATTAATCCCATTTACTTTCATCGCACTTCCTAAGTTATCTACCTCTATATAATTACTAATGGTTTCCCAAACCACAGTTTTTGTAGAATAATAACAACTACTTCGTAGAGCGGAGTCTGATTTTATACCATAAGTTATATCCTTAGTTAGATCATACTCTTCTAGGTATATTTTATTAGAAGTAACATTTGAAGTGCCACAACCACCAGAACCAGGGCTTAATATACATTCCAGCTCATCTCCTGCAACTAGATTATTATTAGAATAGATTGCAGAGTTTACACCCACATTCACTCCATTTAACATCCATTGATAAGTAGGAGAAGTTCCTGGAAAGGATTCATGAGCTGTAAAAGAAAAATCCATGCTATTCCCTACCATAACATCTTTTAAGGTACTTCCAGTAGTATACATTGCTACATCCACAAAGTAAGGAGCGTTTGCTGCTTTTTCACTTTGATACACCACCCTATTATTGTGAATATAAAAAACTTTATTACCGAGTACCGCTATTCTTAATGTATCACCAGAATCATAAATACTTTTGACACCCAAATTAACTCCATCTTCATATATGGATAATCTTTTATTATTTTGAATATAAAAAGAAAAATCAAGGGTTTTATAACTTCTATCGGGATTTGACTTTACCAAGCCTATTAATCTAGTTGTATTTTCTTCATCAATAACAGTTTGCACAAAACCATTTTTATGTATAAAGTTTTTGGAAATAGCATCTGCATTCCAACCGTTGTTGGATGTTTTTTGAATACTATTAGCATTAGCTGTTACGCCGACCAAATCGGTCCAAACAACTTCTTCAACTGCATAGAGACAACTTCTATCGTTGTATGGATTAGCTGAAATATTAAATTCACATTGTGCCTTAGCACTTATCGAAAAAACAATAAATAATAAAAAGAAAATTTTAGTCTTAAATAAAGGTAGCTTTAGTTTCATCTTTTAACAATAAGTTTATCTTAAGTTATCTAAGTATTTAAAATACAAGCGACAAATATAATCAATATTTATAATTGATAAACAAGACAATAGCT
>CAZKFN010000018.1:0-485 GCA_964552035.1 uncultured Flavobacteriales bacterium | reverse complement strand
ATAAAAGTTATTTGTTTTACTAAAACTATAAAATATAACTTAACTTTATAAAATATATAATCAAATTATGAAAAAGAATATAGGAGAAGTGGATAAAGCTGCCAGAACAATTATTGCTGTTGTAATTGCCATCTTAATTTATGCTGAAATTCTAAGCGGCACTCTTGCATATATATTATTAGCCTTAGCAGCTGTACTGTTAATTACTTCATTTATTAATTTCTGCCCCATCTATAGATTTTTTGGAATTAGTTCAAGAAAAAAAATTAAAGAAAAATAAACTCCTTCGGCATGGTTTGCTGATATAAAAAGTCCACCCCCCCATATCGGACATTTTCATCCATTATATTAAAATAGTATCTTATATTTGTAATTTATTAGTAGGATTATGTTTTCAAAGTCATGTGAATATGGTTTACGTGCAGTAATTTTTATTGCAAGGGAGAGCTTAGAAGGCAGAAGACCCGGTAGTGTCGAAATATCAA
>CAZKFN010000017.1:0-32184 GCA_964552035.1 uncultured Flavobacteriales bacterium | reverse complement strand
TTTAACTCAACTTGTGTAAAACGAACTTCCCATTTTTCATGATCCTTTATATCACTCGATTCTTTAGCAAAGTAATCCACTATAAATTGGAGGTTAAAATCTTTTTCGCCATGAGCTTTAATAAGGTTGAAATAAGGTTGAGTTAATTCTATAGAAAGATTCAAGCTCTTTTCTTTGAAGTTAAATAATCCTAAAGTCAACTTTAGGTCGCCTATATACAATAACGTATCAGTATTTTGGTCGGAAACATAGACTTTATGAAGGTTGACGGTATTAAAAAAGTCTACTTGTAATCGATCGATTTCTACGGTATTTTCAAGTTGCTGACTAAAGTAGTTGGCAGTTTTTTGAGCTAAATACGTCTGTACAACAGTCAATTGCAGCAAAATCAACAAAAGAATAAATAAAGCTACAATTGTTGCAGTAGTATAAAAAAATATTTTTCGAATCCTTCTAATAACCTTAATTTTACAGAAAAATACTATATTATTTAATAATATTAGCCTTTGAAACCCACAATTTATATTCTTGCTATAGAATCCTCTTGTGATGATACTTCATCCGCCGTTTTAAAAAATGACAAAGTACTATCTAATTTAATTGCCAACCAAAAGGTTCATGCAGAATATGGTGGTGTAGTTCCCGAATTAGCCTCTAGAGCTCATCAGCAAAATATATTGGCCGTTGTTTCCCAGAGTCTAAAAAAGGCTAACATAACCCTTAACAATATTGATGCCATAGCTTACACCCAAGGCCCTGGGCTTTTAGGTTCTCTTTTGGTTGGCAGTTCTTTTGCCAAGGGATTGAGTATGGGAATTCAAAAGCCACTAATAGCTGTCAATCATATGCAAGCTCATATTTTAGCGCATTTCATTGATGACAATGAAGCAAAGCCACAATTTCCTTTTCTTTGTCTTACCGTGAGTGGAGGACATACTCAAATTGTATTGGTGGAGTCTCCTTTACAAATGAAGATATTAGGTAAAACGCTTGACGATGCTGCGGGAGAGGCTTTTGACAAAGCTTCCAAGATGATGAACCTCCCCTATCCTGGTGGTCCTTTAATTGACCAATACGCCAAAAGGGGAAATCCCAATCGCTTTCACTTTAAAGTAGGTGAAATGGAAGGTTATAATTTTAGCTTTAGTGGGATAAAAACAGGAATTCTTTATTTTTTGAGGGAAGAAGTGGAAAAGAATCCTCAGTTTATAGAAGAAAATCTACATGACTTATGTGCTTCCATTCAAAAAGACATTGTTGATGCGCTTTTTGTAAAATTAGAAAAAGCTGTAGCTGATTATGGAATTTATGAGGTTGCCGTTGCGGGGGGAGTTTCTGCCAATACTGCTTTAAGAGCTAGACTCAAAGCCAAAGAGAAAGAAGGATGGAAAGCTTATGTTCCTAAATTTGAATATTGCACCGACAATGCTGCTATGATCGGTATTGCTGCTTATTTTAAGTATTTAGATAAAGACTTTTCATCCCTCAAGGATGCTCCTCAAGCCCGACTTCCTTTTCTATAAGCTCTACTTTAATACTCCTCAATTTTAAAAAGACAACTTAAGAGAAATAACTATCTTTGCAGCTTTTAAAACACCTTCAATTTATGAAAAAAAGTCGTATTCAAGGATATATAGAATCATGCATTGGGCAATAGCACTCTGCTTCCTCTTTTTGCTATTAACTATCTTTTTAAGAATGACCTGGATGAACAGACATTATTCAGCAGAGCTCATTTAAAACACTTTGGAAAGTACAGGTCAAAGCTTAGATGAAGCTACTTTAAAGTCCTTGTCCAAAGCCATTCGAGAACCCATGTGGAAGTGGCATAATTATTTAGGGTTTGCCTTAATTGGCTTATTTGCCATTCGTTTTACACTTCCCTTTTTTGACAAAATGAATTTTCAAAACCCTTTAGAAGGTGGAATAAGTAGGGCAGAAAAAATAAAACGTTGGATTTATATCATTTTTTACTTTTGTGTAGTTATCTCTCTTATTACAGGAATTCTTATAGAATATGGTCCACCCTCCCTTAAAAAGGCAATGAAACTTATTCATAAACCCAGCGTTTATTACCTAGTTCCTTTTATTATTATTCATTTAGGAAGTGTTTTATTGGCAGAGTTTACTAAAGTTGGTGGAATTATTTCTAGTATTATTAGTGGCAGGAATGAGGGTAACAACGTTTCTTAAGTACTTTTCTAAAGATTTTCTCTTTTAATTGGTAAAATAAATTTAAAATAAAACAGCACAAAGTCAACCAGTCTAAATGCTTTAACTAATTTTGTTGCTCATTTAATTTCAGTTTATTGAACAATTTCGAATCATTTGGCCTTTCAGAAAACCTTCTAAAGGCTCTCTCTACTATGGGTTTTGTACAACCTACACCCATACAAGAGCAATCTATACCTTACTTATTAAATAACGATAAAAGCGATTTTATAGGATTAGCACAAACAGGAACAGGCAAAACTGCCGCTTTTGGATTACCCTTAATAGAGCTTGTGGATGGAGATAATCCCCAAACTCAAGCCTTAATTATGGCTCCAACAAGAGAGTTAGGACAGCAAACCGCCAAGCAGTTAGAAGAGTTTTCCAAGCATTATAAAAAAATAAATATAGAAGTGGTTTATGGTGGTGCAGCCATTACCAATCAAATAAGAGCATTAAAAAAATCCACACAAATTGTCGTGGCTACTCCGGGGCGTTTATTAGATTTGATAAGGCGAAAAGCCATCAAGCTAGAAAATGTAAAACATGTGGTTTTAGACGAGGCAGATGAAATGCTCAACATGGGTTTTAAAGAAGACATCGATAGCATTTTATCCAACATAAAAGGGGATTATTCTACTTGGTTATTTTCTGCAACTATGCCTAAAGAGATTCGAAAGATTGTCAAAAAATACATGAGCGACCCTTTAGAAGTGGCCATTAAAAGTGATGAAAAGTCCAATGCAGACATCAGCCATCAATATGTAGTAACAAAAGTATCTGACAAGTTAGCAGTTATTCGTAGGTTCCTAGATACTCAGCCAGATATGCGTGCCATTTTATTTTGTAGAACCAAAAGGGAGACCCAACAAATCGCCGATGAGTTAGCTGCTCAAGGTTATCAAACTGAAGCCCTTCATGGAGATTTATCTCAAGGCCAACGAGATTCTGCCATGGCTCGTTTTAAAAGAAGCAACAAACAATTGTTGGTGGCTACCGATGTAGCAGCTAGAGGAATAGACATTAGCGAATTAACGCATGTACTTCACCATAAGCTTCCCGATCAATTAGAAAGTTATACCCATAGGAGTGGTAGAACTGGTAGAGCTGGAAACAAAGGAATTTCTATTGCCTTCATCAACAACAGGGAAAAAGGGAAAATCAAGGATTTGGAAAAAAGTTTAAAGATTACTTTTGAAAATGCAGTAGTCCCCTCTCTTCAAGAGTTAAAAGACCTCCGATTACAAAAATGGGTAAATGAAATCAAAGCACTACGCATTTCTGAAGATGCTGAAACTACTTATTTGGGACTGGCACAGCAGTTTGAGGATTTTTCAAAAGAAGACATCCTCAAAGGATTGTTGAGCCAAGAACTCAAGCAGTTAAAACAGGATGATGTTGGGGATTTAAACGACAAAAGTAAAGCAACTTATACTCCTTCAGGAAATCGCTTTTTTATCAACATTGGTAAGGAGGATGGATTTACAAAAAATGATTTAGTTGAATTAATTGCCCAGGTGGGGCAAACAAAAAGCAAAAACATAGATAATTTAGTTTTGCAAGACCGAAGAGCATTTTTTGATTTAAACATCAGTAATTCCAAAGATTTTGGAAATTACTTTGAGGGCTTAGAATTGGAAAACGGTCATGCTATACGTGTAAACCCTGAAACGGGAAAAAGTGACGATTCTAAACCACATAGAAGAAAACGAGGCGATGGAGCAAAAAGAGGGAACTTTCCTAAATCTAATAGAAAAAATAAAAGTAGCGTTCAAAAATCTAGAAAAGGTAGAGGAAGGAGATAGGTTGGAGTTGTGTGCAACTAACCTATTTTAATTTGTAATAAGCTACAGGGAATAGGAGTATTCTTTTTAATGCGTCCCCATTGTTTTGTGGTTTGATTACATTTGAAGAGTGAGGATATTGCTGGAAGTGGTGTATCATTGTTAGCAGCTGTTGTGGTTTGATTACATTTGAAGAGTAAGGATATTTTTAGTTTCCTTTAGCCATGTCTCAAACTCTGTTGTGGTTTGATTACATTTGAAGAGTAAGGATATTCACTATTTATTAATGTATTTTGCTGCAGATGTTGTGGTTTGATTACATTTGAAGAGTAAGGATATTCCTCTAATTTGTGATATGTTTTTTGAAGTTGTTGTGGTTTGATTACATTTGAAGAGTAAGGATATTATTTTCCTTTATTTTTCATTATAGACCTCCGTTGTGGTTTGATTACATTTGAAGAGTAAGGATATTTGCTGCTGTTACAATCGTCCCGTCAGTCCAGTTGTGGTTTGATTACATTTGAAGAGTAAGGATATTATTATTGATCAACAAGCAGCTGATGATGAAGTTGTGGTTTGATTACATTTGAAGAGTAAGGATATTAATTATTAAAGAATAATGATTAGAACGTCGTTGTGGTTTGATTACATTTGAAGAGTAAGGATATTCAAAGCTTTTAGATGCTAAGACAGCAACTGGTTGTGGTTTGATTACATTTGAAGAGTAAGGATATTAATATAATAATATAAATTTAGAAGATTTACGTTGTGGTTTGATTACATTTGAAGAGTAAGGATATTAGTTATAGCGATGACGTTTTAAGACAAGTTGTTGTGGTTTGATTACATTTGAAGAGTAAGGATATTTTTTTTAGTCTAATTCGTTTGTCGTATTTAAGTTGTGGTTTGATTACATTTGAAGAGTAAGGATATTGTTTATATTTTTATAGTTCGTCCTTTTCTTAGTTGTGGTTTGATTACATTTGAAGAGTAAGGATATTATTTAGGTGGTGGATTAATTTAAATGCTATGTTGTGGTTTGATTACATTTGAAGAGTAAGGATATTTATATGTACGTCCATATTTATCTGCTGGATGTTGTGGTTTGATTACATTTGAAGAGTAAGGATATTTCAGCAAAGCTTTCTTCTTAGATTCTTTTAGTTGTGGTTTGATTACATTTGAAGAGTAAGGATATTTTTCGCCCTCTTTTAATATAACTACGTTGCGTTGTGGTTTGATTACATTTGAAGAGTAAGGATATTGCAAGTTTTTAAGCTTCTTCAACATATATAGTTGTGGTTTGATTACATTTGAAGAGTAAGGATATTTTTTAAAAAATAAAACAAAGCAAAGCGATGGTTGTGGTTTGATTACATTTGAAGAGTAAGGATATTACCCTGTAACTTCGGAGGTAGTGGGCTCGTGTTGTGGTTTGATTACATTTGAAGAGTAAGGATATTAGGTTCAAAATCTTGCCTTACCCACTTGGCGTTGTGGTTTGATTACATTTGAAGAGTAAGGATATTGCACTAGAAAAGCCTTTTAAGGGCGTTATGTTGTGGTTTGATTACATTTGAAGAGTAAGGATATTTTGAAGTGTTTCCGTCAATTTCAAGGTGTAGTTGTGGTTTGATTACATTTGAAGAGTAAGGATATTAGCAGTACTTGCTACTTACTCATCCTACAGCAATTAAGAAGGAAATATCCTAATAAAAAGGAGGAATTTAAAAATTTAAATTCCTCCTTTTTTCATTTTTATTTTCCTAAGTTCAATTTAAAACAGTTCCAGTTGTTGAGGACTCGGTAAAGCTGCTTGGCGTGCTGCTTCAAAAAAGTTTTCAATCATTCCAAACTGCTTATCCGTAATTTGCAAAATACTTACTTTGCCTTTTACCGGTACAAAGCTTCTTATTCTCCTTTTTTGAACTTTGGCGTTTTCTAAACTAGCACAATGTCGAATGTAAACACTGTATTGCATCATGTTAAAACCAGCGTTTAACAAACGTTTTCTAAATTGAGAAGCTGCCTTTCTTTCCTTTTTGGTATTCGTTGGCAAATCAAAAAATACAAATAACCACATAACTCTATAAGCATTTAATCTTTTACCCATTTTACTTTAAATTGGGGTACAACAATTGACGTTGCTCTTGCTTAAAACATTTAACCAAGGAGTTAGTAGTTTTTAAAAGGGCAATTTGTAAAGGACTTACCTCCTTTTCAAAGAAAGTATCTACAGTCAAGACTTTTAACAAAGCAGCTTTTTCTTCCTTTCCCAAAACTTCAGTGTTATAGCCTTGCTCTTGCATTTCATAAACAATTTCATCTACAAAAGGACGATAAGGTTCCATGATATCATCTGCCAAGCAAAAGGAATTGTATTTATTTCTATGGTGTATGCCCAAAGTAGCCAACAATCCGCTAGCAGCTAAAGCCCTAGCAACAGCCGCTCTAAGAATGGCATAACCATAATTTAAAGCTGCATTGGGTGCAGCACCAAAACGCTCTCGTATAAATTCATCTCCCATTAACAGCTTCCAGTAAATACGAGCTGCTTTAGCCTCTTCATTACTTATATCCCCGCTTTTGACCATTCTCCTTTTAGTTAATAAAGGCGTAGGGTTTTGCCTAATCTTTTTTAACAATAAAGCTTGATTTTGTATTTTAGCTTGAATGGTTTGTTTCCACAATTGTTTTTTTAAGGGTTCAGAAGCTGCTATTTGCAATTTAAATCGTTCAGTTTGCACATAATTGGTATCCAAATGCAACAACATAGAAGAAGGATGAAATTTCTCATCACAAAAAATAACTGCTGTGTTATTTTCAGCCAGCAAACGAATTACAGATTGCGTAAAGGTGATTTGAGGATGCTCAAAAACGATATATCCAATATCTTCAATGGGGATGGATTTTATTTCACCATCTTCTTTTGAGGCTGCTTTTAATTGATGATTTAAAGTACTTAAATGATAATTGTTCCCAAAAAATAAAGTTCTTCTTAACATAGCTTATTGATTTTAAAGTACTTAAAATAAGCAACAGCTATGCCAAAGTCTTTATCTCACTATAGATCAAGCTTAGAGCAGGGTTTTATTTTAGATAAAAAACTAAAATTGAGAAATTTTACCTGTAACTGAAAGTTTAACTTTAATGGGATTTAAAGCTTTCCAACCGTATCCTTTCTCACCAAAACTTGTCATTCTACACAAGTAAGGCATTTGGTCATTCTCAAGGGTAGCTTCAGAAGCTAATCTAAAAGTATAATATTTTGATGATACTTTCTGTACTCTATATAAATGCTTAGCTAACATTTTATAATCTGGATTTTTCCAATTAATATCCTCTTCTTTTAAGCCCAATAAAAACATATCATTTATACTCAAGGTAGTAATAATTTTTCCTTTTCCAGCTGTAGGTGGGAGTTGCACTACCTCCTGCTCTTGTTTTTTTCTTTCTACAGCTTTCCAAAAGCTCACCACATCTTCATTAATTTTTCCATTTTCATCTTCATAAAGCAAAACATGGTGATTATTACGCGGATTAACATATTGGTTGATATTATCATCTCCCACCTTTGCCGCATTACTTATTTGTTCTTTCATTCTAACTTTATAAATTGGGACTTTATCTCCATTTTTATTGGGTAAAAATAGTTGGGGATGCGTGTTGCCCTTTTCATCTGTTATATAAAAAGTCCCATCGGGTATATTTACACCTTTTACATATCCTCCTAATTCATCTATTCTTTGATGAATCAACTCTCTAATCTTTCTATCTACTACTTTATCAACCTGATTTTTTTTCTTTAAACTTTCAATTGGTTTACGGATATGATAAGCAGTTTCACTTAATGGAGCGGTTCTTTTTCCAAATACCTTTTCTTTATGCAATTGTCCTCTTGCCGCAACGCCCTTATTAACATAAGTTTTTCCGTCCTTTTTTGTTTTATAATTCCTAACCGTTAAAACATTTTTATTCTTTTTATGTGAAATTAAAATTTTATGTACTTTTTTTTCTGCATCAGCTCTAAAGCTTTCCCAAGGCATTGGAAAATTATTTAACTCATGAGTTCTACCATATCGGTTCCAGGTACTTAGCTTTTGCAAATAAGAACGCTTGGTTGCAGCAACTACTAAAGCATCAACCGCATGATGTCTATGGTCATTCCTGTTTTTTTCATGGTTCTCACTTAAAATATTATTTAAGCCCCACTTCTGCCTTAAATTAGCAGTAGTCTGCCCAGTAGCTACTTGTACATCTTCACAAATTTTAGAAAGATAATTTTTTGCTTCTTTACTAATGTATCTAGTATCATTTAATTGCCTGCTTACAAAATCATCATCAATTTTTGTTTTGACAAATTGTTTAAATTTTCTATAGGCATCGGGGTAATTACTTTTAGTTTTAAAACAATTTAGTGCTTGCTCCTTTATTTTCTCCCATTTTTCTTTACCTTGTTTATTATAAAATTCATAAGGTGTTTGATTGCCTTTCTTTCTATTTTCATCAGCAAAGCAAAGGGTTTTATTCATAAAGCTATCATTTAAAGAACGGCTCCATGGAATAATATGCTCTATTTGAATGTTTCCAGTAAAAAGTTCACTTAGGCTAATTTTCTTTCCTGTATAAGGACAAGTTTTATCGCACTCCTCCCATAGCTTATATTTGGTAATACTTTCATGAGTAATAACCTGATCTAATTTTTTTAACTCCCCAATAACCCTCTCATTTTGTCTTTCTAAAAACTGTTGTTTTCTTCGAATTTCATTACGTGCTGTTTTGGATACTTTTAAATCCCTTGCCATTTCAACTTTCATAGTTTTTATTTCGCCATACTCGTCAAGTAGTCCATTAACCAGTTTTCTCAATTCAAATAAGGCTGTAATTACTATAGGGTTTCGGATACTTTCAATTTCTTTATCTGCTTCATCGCCTAGAGGAAGTTTTTTTAGTATTTGCTTGGCTTTAATATTTGCAGAATGATGATATAATTTTTTAAAATCATCTTCCTCAAATTGAAATTCTTTTTTTAAAAATTCTTTCAAATCCTCTATATACCCTCCTACTTTTCCACTTCTCACAATGTCAAACATATTATTAGCAATAAACTCTTTACGTTCATCATCTAAAGTTTCCCAATCTTTTCCATAGGCATTTTTAACTCCTCCTAAAGCAACAGCTATATCATAAGTAAATCCTTTTTTTAAAAATGGAAGAATGTTGTTAATGGCTTTTCTACTAAGGTTGGAATACCCATCTTTTAAATTAAATTTAGATATACGTTCTGCTTTTTCTTCATCAAACCCCCACTTTTTTTGGGCATATTCTTTTAATTTTTCTACATCTTCAAAATCATATAATACATGCCAAATATCCTCTTGCTCTTTTTCGGTAAATTTATCCCATTCTTTTCCGAAAAATTTTTTATTGGAAAGATTACTTATAGTATCAGTACCTGTTATAGAATCATCATCTTTAAAATTAAATTGAAATCCTGCATCTGCTTTCTTTAATTTTCTTCTCAGAGCCGAGAATTTAACTTTACTCTTTTTAAAAAGTTCCTCTACTAAAATTGATTTGTCATCATCATTCAGTTTTTTCCCGTTGCACTCAACTGTGTTAACCCATTGATAAACTCTAAATTTTTCAAATGGAATTGCACTTATGGGCGATTTTGTATTATTGGGTTCGAAAGTGCATTTTCCTACTAGATGCTTTTGAGATCTTAAAGGTCTTTGATGAAACAAGATTCCATCCATTGGATAACCGTCACGCTTTCTTCCTCCAATTTTTGTTTTTAACTCATCTGTTAAATTAGGATGAAACCTTTTCTGTGCATTCCATAATTTTTCAAATTCTTCCACATACATTTGTCGTGTTGTATATCGATTTCTGATTCTTTCCAAACCATTTTTAAAAGGCGTATTTTCTTTAGGCGAAATGCTGCTAAGATATGCTCCTAAAGTGTCGTATTCTTCTATGCTTTTTCTAGTTTCATCTATACCTATTTTCCCTTCTTTAGGCACTCCTTTAAAAATTGTTCCTTCTTCTTTAGAGGTACTTCTACTATTGCTTTGAAAGCCCCTTCTTTGAATCATATGGTAAAAAACCCTTCCCAATTCCTCTAATGTTATTTTCTCTTTTAATGCTTTTCCTCTTAATTCATAAGGGTTCAACTTCACCCAGTTTTTGAACTCTTCCGTACCAAAAATGCTGTTATCTGTCCATACTTTTACTTGTTCAAAACTAAAAGGAGTAAAACCTTGTTTAGCTAGCTCTCTTAATAAGTATCTTTTTCTAAACCTTCTTCTAAAATGTTGCCTTCTTGCTCCTCTATTGGCAGTTCTTCCAGCATTTTTAGATATTTCCTTTCCTTCTCCATCTCCTATCTTATCAACGCCTTCAGGGAATATCCTGCTCCCCATTGCAAGAATTTCATTATTAACATCGTCAATTAATGCCCAACCAATACTGTTTGTTCCTAAATCTAATCCTAATGTTTTGCTCATTTTATTGTAGTTTAATTTTTTTTCATATCTTTGGAAAGTAATCTTATCACAATAAGGCTATATGCCGTAGATGAAAATCTTGAGTCCTGCGTACTTCCGTGGGACTCCTTTTTTTATAACTGGTTTTTTATAACTATCTCTTTTCAAACTCCTAAGATAGTAAAATTTCTTAAATTTTTAATTTATTCGATCAAAAAGTAAAATGAAAAATTTCATTAAACGATTATATTAAATGTCTTAATACACTACCGTTTGATAAAAGTAATAAAAGTACAATCACTATAAAGTTTGATCCTGCTCGAAAAGTTTTAGGAATGGCATCCTCCTTTGGGAAAAACAACCCGCTGAAGTACAACAAAGTTATCTTAAAGAACTATTGGGTAGAAGGTGATGAAGAGATTAAAAATAGTACCAGCTATTTTTTAGGAGCAATCAATTAGAAGAGGCCACTAAAGTTAATTTCTGTTCAATCATGGCACGTGAAGTCAGGCAGACACCCCAGAAGGAATTGTATGATGACTTTCATCTACACATCGATAAATCTTTATTGTTATCTTTCATCTTTATTGTTTGTTTGGAGTTGTTACGCCTTTGCTCAACATCCTAAAAGAATACTCCCAACGAACGAACAATGGCAAAAAACATTTAAAGATTAATGTTGTATTCATAATTACTCGTATTTTTGTGTTTATGAATCCAGCCTTGCGAGGCGGGTATAAAATTCTTTACAAGGCAGTGAATTCGTTTACTGCCTTTTGTATTTTGTAAGCTTTCCTTTATAAATAAAGTATATTTAATCAGCTAAGTAGCTCGTTATATTTAATTATAATTTATACTTTTGTCTCAAGAGAGTGATAAAAGATTCTGGATTGGACTGTATCCTTTACCGAGGGCTTTTAACAACTCTCTTTTTTTTATTCTTTTATTTGCTGATTTAATCGTCTCGTACTTATCAAAAACTGCTGTATTTAAAGCAAACTCCTCATCTTTCCATTTTATTATTTATTTAAAATTGTTACTTATCTTTATCGTACCATTCAATTGGTAAGGTTCACAGACTCGAATACCTGGGCGAATAGGTTGTGGACCATTTTTAATATTTTTTTAAATTAGTTTTGTGTTTATGACTGATAGTGAATTAAAACAATCTTGTATTTTTGACCTAACATCAGATGATAAGGTGTTGAGGGAAGTATTGGGCGCATTGGAATAATTCGTGGAAGTCTGACTTTAGAATTTGGAAAGTTTTTATATAATATTATTAAGGCGAGAATGTTTAATTCTCGCCTTTTAAAAAATTTGAATTATGAATTACAAATTTCAAGTTGTTATGCTGCTTTTTTTACCGTTAACAGTAATTTCCCAATCAGTTTTAGGAGGTTATAATTCCACAGCATCAGGTCATTCCATTTCAATGGATTATAATTTTAATAAACAAAATATTGACTTTGGATTTGGTTTTGGAGTGAATTTACCTACAAGACACTTAGATGAAGGAATAAATGAGTTTTACAATAAAAAATTATATCCCGTGAAAACCCATGAGTATTTTGCAATTAAAAGCTATTTTCATCGGACATTCTATGAAATCACGAATTTAAAGGCTTTTGCATTCTATGACGTACAACTAAGACGTTCAGGTGCAAGAACACAAATGTATTTGGGGAATAGATATGATTCATCTTTGATTGTCAATAGACCTGAGGATGGTATTTTATATAACGAATTCATTTTAGAATATGGTCCGTATTATTGGTGGGAAAACACTATTGGCGTTGGAATGGATATTTCTTTAGGAAACAATTTCTTTATTAGACAAAAGTTTGGAGTTGGTGCCACAATGATTTATGGTTTTGATAAAGGAAATAATTTAGTGAATCTATTTGGCAGAACACATATCTATGGGTTTTTAGCATATTTTGGCGTAGGCTATAGATTAAATAAAAAAAGCCCATAACATTAAATATAGTACATAGTGAGTGAGCAGGTTAAGAAAGTTTATTTACTCTTTGTAACTCCGTAAAAATCGCAAGCGAATTTTGTAGTAAAGAAAATGTGCAAAATCGCTATGCGATTTTTACTAATTAGTTTTTAGCAAATTGTATCTTTACTTAACTCACTACGCCCCATATTTTGTCGTTGTGTACAATGTCGAAATACCGAATGAAAATAAGAATAATCCTAATATTGACCATTTTGATTTCCAGTTGTGGTGGAACAAAAAATCTGATTGAATTATCAGAATTAACCGTTGAGAATAAACGCTCGAATAAACTAATCGTGAATAGAAAACCTGATTACGGAATTAGTGGACGTGACGGATGCGTAACTATGGGAGAAATTTCAATGAACATTTCCGAATTAAATAATAAAAAATCAATCCGCGGAAAAGTTTTTGACTCTGAAACAAAAGAACCTCTTATAAATGCTAAATTAAAATTATCCATTGAACAAAACGGTTCGAATAAAACATCAGAAATAAACTCGGATGTAAACGGAATTTATGAAGCGGAATTTAATGGCGAATTGAAAAAAATTGAGGTAGAATATATCGCTTATCGGACTTTAAAAATTGACCTTGAAAAACAATAAAACACTGTACACAATAACTAAGTATTCGTTTTGCCGATAGGCCAAAAATGAATAATATGTTGACGAAGTTTTACACCTTATGGGGAAAGCGTTTTTTTTAAATTTATTTTAGAAGATAGTGGAGTAGCGTAATTATTTTTTCTTGAGCATATTCATCTATATGATTGATTTTTTTCCTCTGATTTTTCACATTTTTGTAGGAACTTCATTCTTGACAAGCCATAAAAAATAGGGCTAACACTATTACTGTTATAAAGGTTTTTCTTGCCATTAGCCTTATACCTCTTTTAGTTTAAAATTACCTTTTGAGTAACATAGTTGTTATTATCTGCAAGACTAATGACATAGGTTCCAGAATTGAGGTTAAATTCTTTTAAAGAAAGATTAACTTGCTTTTCACTAACTTGATTTTCATAAATCAATCTTCCACTCAAATCATATAATTTCAATTGTGCATTGTGCATGAGCTGAGGAACATCAATAGCTATAAAATTATCCGTGGGATTAGGATAAATTTTCAACGTTTGTATTTTTTCATATTTAGCAATACCGGATACTTTTTCATATTTCCCAAAAAACTTCATAATCTCGTTCACATACGAAATGCTATAGGGAGGTTTCTCAAACCAAACATGTCCCCCACCATTTACTTTATAAAGCTCTACATTATCATCTCCTTGATATAAATAGTGTTCTACAATTATCGTATCTTCAGAGCCGTGGGGAAGTATATTTTTCACTGCAACAGTATCGCAATTGTTATTCACCATCCAGAGGTGAATTAAAGAATCAACTTTTAAACCAAACCCATTGGCATAGTATCCTACGGTGAAGTCCTTTGTGCCGTGGAAGTGAGCAATAGGAATACTTCTTCCAGGATGACAAGAACTCAAGTTATTCCCTAGGGTTCCTGCAACCGAGGCAATGGCTGAAAACTTTGAATTAGCTTCACAAGCCATTCGCTGTGCCATAAATCCTCCCATAGAAAACCCACACAAGAAAACATTCCCCGAATTAATGGCATATTGACTTTCAACTGTATCTATTATAGCATTAATAAAACCTATATCGTCTACATCTTTATTGGGGTAGTAACCTAATAGTCCTGCTTGAGCGTTCCAAGTCGTGCCTGCATACTTATCTGAAATTGCCTGTGGTACAACAACAATATAATTAGAAGTTTCAGCTGCTCTGTCAAATCCAACTTGGCTAAAGTTATTCCTATCATCCCCCATTCCATGCAATGTAACGATTAAAGATGCCGGGCGGTTTGAATCATAAGATAGAGGCACATATAGTTTATACTCTCGCTCCAGTCCACCAAACATAAAAGATTGATCTGACCATTGAGCTGCAGCTTGGAAACAAAATCCTAAAACGAGGATATATAATAAGTTAGCTTTCACCTTTTCTATTTTATTTATCTTTTTTTATTCGACTTTAAAATTATATAAAAAAACTATGACCTTAACTTAATCCAAATAGATATTTATAAGTTAATAATTATTGTCTAGTTTATGCTTGTATGGTTTTGTGAACTGCTTCCAAAATTTTAAACGCGCTTTCGGTATTTTTAGACTCTGCATAAGTTCTTAAAACAGGTTCAGTTCCTGAAGGGCGAATCATCACCCATTCTTCCTTATCAAAGTAATATTTGTATCCATCGATATCTTCAATTCTTTTTACCTCATACTCGCCAAAGGATTTATATTTCCCATGGGCACAGTTTTGCATAATTTCTTGTTTTTTATCTTCATCAATATGCAAATCGATGCGTTCAAACTTAAACTCCCCAACATCTTGATACACCTCTTCAATAAGTTCTTCTAAACTCTTATTAGATTTTACCATATATTCCCATATGGTCAAACCCACCCATATTCCATCGCGTTCCGGAATATGTCCTTTTATAGCAATTCCCCCCGACTCTTCTCCTCCCAGCAAAACATTTTCTGTTACCATTGAACCAGCAATATACTTGAAGCCAATTTTAACTATCTCCACTTCTAAGCCTAGCTTTTCACAAAGTTTTTTCACTTTAGGAGAAACGGAAAAAGCTAAAACTACTTTGCCTTGATACCCCTTTACTTCTACTAAATATTTTATAAGCAACAAGATAATGTGATGCGAATCTATAAATTCTCCTTTGCTGTTATACAAACCTATTCTATCCGCATCTCCATCAACAGCTAATCCACAGTCAATTTCACCATCAGAAAGTCGAATTACTTCTGAAAATTCGGTTAGGTTTCTATGAATGGGTTCAGGGGCTTGACCTCCAAATCCTGGGTTATGTTCTGCGTGCAAAAAGGTAATGTCCGGCATCAAGCGACGCATAATATTTTGTCCAGCACCATACATGGCGTCAAAAGCAAAATTGAGTTTTGAATTTCTTATAGCATCCATATCAAAGCTACTTTCTACTTGCCTAAAATACATTTCCTCTATATCCAAATATTCTACTTGTCCTTTCTCGATCAAGTCTTCTATAGAAATTTTATCTAATTCAAAGTCATTCAGATCTGGAATTAAATCTTCAACTTCTTGAACTTGTTTAGGCAATAAAGGCCCACCGAAGTTTCCTTTCAATTTAAAACCGTTATAAGAAGGAGGATTGTGAGAAGCTGTAATAACAACTCCTAAAGAAGCTTTTATTTGAACTGTTGCTAAGGAAACCATGGGGGTACTTACAAATCCTTTAGCTAAATATACTTTAATCCCATAGCTACAAAAGACTTTTGCAGCAGTTTGAGCAAACAATTCACCAGCAAATCTACAATCGTGTCCTACTACTACTGAAGGCTTTTCAAAATTAGATTTCAACCATTGAGCAGTTCCTGCTGTTATTCTTGCAACATTATCTACCGTATATTCTTTGGCAATAATTGCCCTCCAACCATCAGTTCCAAACTTAATTTTAACCATAATCTAGTCTAATTCATTTTCGGTTTGCAAAAGTATTCATTTTAACGCATTATTTTACGACTATTTAAAGCATTTTGATAAGCTTTGGCATGAATGTTATGTTGTCTTAAACTTTTACTAAAATGGTGATATCCAGAAAAATCTTCTTTAGCACACATATAGAGGTAATCACTTTTTTCGTAATTCAATACCGCATCAATGGCACTTCCAGAAGGCAAATAAATTGGCCCTGGTGGTAAACCTTTATACTTATAGGTGTTGTATAAAGACTCTACTGTTTTATGCTCATTTAACACTCTTTTAATACTAAAATCATTTAAAGCATAAATCAAAGTAGGGTCAGATTGTAGCGGCATTCCTATTTTTAAACGATTCAAATATAACCCAGCAATGCGGGGTCTTTCTTCTGCATGAAGCAACTGCTCAGCTTTAACAATAGAAGCCAAAACTCCAACTTCCGATTGGCTTAAACCGATATTTCTTGCTTTTTGTTGGCGTTCTTCTGTCCAAAAGGTTTTGTATTCTCTAGCCATTCTTTGAATGAACTTTTCTGTAGAGGTACTCCAATAAAACTCGTAGGTATTGGGCAAAAACATTAGAATAAAAGTAGAAGCAGTAAAACCATATTGACGAGCTAATTCTTCATTTTTTAATTGATTTAACAAAGTTATGGAGTCCAATTCTAATTGTTGCGCAACTCGACCGGCAAGTTGTTCTACTAATCTAATGTTATTAAAAGTTAGTTGGACGGTTTCTTGTTGTCCAGATCGCAGGAGGTTTACCAATTCATTATTGTTAATTCCCTCATGAATTAAATATTTCCCAGCTATAGGTTTTTTAAACTCCTTTTTATCCGCTACCCATTCAAATGAAGAAAGATCGTTGATAATATTTTGTTGAAGTAATCCTTCTTTTAAATCTTTCATTTCCCAATGGCTATAGACATAAAAGTATTCTTCTCCTTTAAAGCTGGTAGTTGATTGATAAATTTTTTTATAATACTCAAAAGTTATCCATGCTGCCATACCAAAGAGAAGGATAAAAATTAGAAGTCCTATTCCTTTGCCTTTATTTTTCTTTTTCATTGAAATTTTAATAAAGTTCAAAAATACCAAAGCTTTAATCTGAAAGTGATTTCAAAATCTAAAAATCATATTTTTGTAGCAAATTATTTTTATGAGGATTGATATTATCACTGTACTTCCAGAATTGATAGAAGGATATTTTTCAGCATCTATAATGCACAGAGCTCAAAAGAAGGGGCTTGCTGAAGTGCATATCCACCATTTAAGGGATTATAGTTTACATCCCCAAAAATCGGTAGATGATTATGCCTTTGGAGGAGGAGCTGGTATGGTGATGCAGATTGAACCTATTGATCGATGTATTGAAGCTTTAAAAAGTAAAAATCATTACGATGAGGTCATTTTTTTAACACCGGATGGAGAAGTTTTAAATCAGCAAATGAGCAATCAATTGTCTTTAAAGAAAAACATCATTCTATTAGCCGGACATTATAAAGGAATTGATGAAAGAATTCGAAAGCACCTTATTACCAAAGAAATTTCCATAGGAGATTATGTACTTTCTGGTGGGGAATTAGCTGCCGCTGTTTTGGCCGATAGTATTGTCCGTTTACTTCCAGGGGTATTAAACGATGAAAGTTCCGCTCTTTCCGATTCCTTTCAAGACGATCTGCTTGCACCTCCCGTTTATACCCGCCCTGCAGAATACAAGGGTTGGGAAGTACCGGAAGTACTTTTATCTGGGCATGAAAAAAATATTGAATTATGGAGACATGAACAAAGTTTAAAACGGACCCAAGAACGAAGGCCGGATATTTTTAAAAAATATTCTGAATAAAGTGCTTGTCAATTTAATTTAATACCTTACTTTTGCCTTCCAATTTTGGAGTATATATATTGGAATGAAAATGGACGCAATAAAATTCGTAGAACAAGACTTAATAGAAGCAAATAATATTCCTGATTTTAAAGCTGGAGATAACGTTTCAGTTTCCTATACCATTCGTGAGGGAGATAAAGAACGTATTCAAGTATTTCAGGGAACCGTGTTACAAAGAAGAGGAATTGGCGCTAAAGAGACCTTCACCGTACGTAAAGTTTCTGGTGGTGTAGGTGTAGAAAGGGTTTTCCCTATTTGCTCCCCTTTAATCGATAGCATTAAAGTTAACAAATACGGTAGTGTCAGAAGAGCTAGAATCTTTTACCTTAGAAAGCGATCAGGAAAAGCTACTAAAGTTAAAGAAAGAATTCTTATTAAGGCAAAAGAAGAAAAATAAGATTACTATAATTTCTATAAAATCCTGCCCATGGCGGGATTTTTTTATACTCAAAAGTGAAGTGCTTTATTTTATTCTTAATTTAGTAGAATGATAGGTTCCTTTTTTAAAACCAGAAAAAATAAAACGTTTAACTTTCAACCTCGTTTTTACGATGAACGAAAGGAGGAGATGGAAAAGCGTTATGCACAAAAAAAAGCAGAGCTGAATCAAAAGGATTCCTCAAGCATAAGCTATCAAAGAAACTTCAAAGAGCAATGGAGAACTAATAAAAAGACCTCTAATTTTTCTAAGAAATCCAACCTACGATTGGTGGTTATCCTCGTCATACTATTTGCTATTGCCTACTATATTCTCTATAAATAAGTAGGTTTCACGAAAACAATCTAGCTTTGCGGTTATGCTTTTTCTCTTTAAGGATAAATGATCATCTTACTTAACTCATGGAAATGTTTTTCCAACTTTAGCGGCAATCTATCCAAATGCCTTACGTGGGAGACCGAACCTTTTCTTGCTGAAACCATGATTAAGTAATCTGTATTTACAATATCTTTCGATAAAATCAAAAAATCTTCCCAATCGCTAAACTCACTGTGATTTACCGTAAGAGAAAGTTTATTGGATTTGGAATATCTTTTAACTGCCTTATACGTTGCTGTAGTAGAAAACAACTCAATAGGGATAGACAGCTCTTCAGAAAGTTGAATAATTTTAGAAAGCCAAAAAGGAAAGCCGTCTTCATATTCCCCTTCTGGAGGAACGACAACAAATAACCGTTTATGATTTATAAGTGGATTCTTAAAATCGCAGATGAATAATGTTCTGTCGGTTAAAGAGATAATGCTGTCCATTTTATCTCCAATCAACTGCTCAATAAAGCCTGTTTTTTGTGGCCAACCCAGCATAATCACATCTGCCATTACCTCTCTTGCATAGGTGGTTATTCCACTGGCTACATTCGGATCAATTCTTACTTTAACATCAATTTCTACTTCCGAAGCGGAGGTTTCATTCACAAAATTTCCCAAACTTTGCTTAGCCTTCATAATCCTATCTTCAGCCTCCTCATCGTTGGGGACAACCGTTAATATGGTGAGGGGATTTACAGATTTTTTATCTTTTATAAATACACTAAAATCCAACATTTTTTCAATGTTATGTGTATTGGCAATAGGCATTAAAATAAATTCTTGTCTAAATTCCTCGTCCGGCTCAGTCTCCTCACCTTGAGTAGCTAATACAATTTGTTTAGCAGCTTTTTCAGTAACAAAGGAAGAAACAATACAGGTAACAAGAATAATGATTACCGTGGCATTCAATATGTTGTCATCAATAATTCCTGCATCGTGTCCTACCATAATCACCGCTAATGTTGCTGCAGCATGTGCTCCACTTAAGCCAAATACCAAGTTGCTTTGTGCTTTTGTAAATCGAAAGGTAAGTCGAGTTAAAGCAGCAGCCAACCATTTCCCAAATATGGCAGTGACTGTTAAAGCAGCAGCAATAATTAAAGCTAAAGGACCACTTAGAATCACTCTAACATCTACAATCATTCCCACAGAAATCAAGAAAAAAGGAATGAAGAGGGAGTTTCCAATAAACTCTATTCTATTCATCAATACTGAAGATCTAGGTATAAGTTTATTTAAAGCTAATCCGGCAAAAAAGGCCCCAATAATTGATTCTAAGCCTGCAATTTCTGCTAAAAATGCTGCAAGGAAAACAACGGCTAAAACAAAAATATAGTGAGAGTGTTTTTCACTGGCCATAGTTTGAAAAAACCACTTAGCAATTCTAGGAATCAGTAAAAACATAATGGCTGAGTATAAGCTAATAGAGATAAAAAGACGAACCCAAAACTCTTGTGAAAGTCCACCGTGATAAGATCCCATAATCACTGCAAAAAGAATTAATACGGCAGTGTCTGTTAAGATAGTCGCCCCTACGGTAACCGCTACAGCTTTATCTTTGGAGATGTTGAGCTTACTGACAATGGGATAAGTTACTAAAGTATGAGTAGCAAACATTGATGCCACCAATAAACTGGCCTCAAATGTAAATTTATCGTCCCAAATACTTAAGACATAGTAACATATAGGAAAACCTATGGCCAAGGGAATCATAAAAGTAAAAAATCCAAAGAGAAGACTCTTGTTTCTATTGGCTTTAAATTGATTTAAGTCTAACTCCAATCCCGCAATAAACATAATATACAAGAGACCTATGGTAGAGAAGATATTGACAAATTCATTGTTTTCTAATAATCTTAAACCATCAGGACCTATTATGATTCCCGAAATAATTAAACCAATAATACCTGGAACCCTTATCTTCTTAAGTAAAAGTGGAGACAATAAAATAATAAAAAGAATAAGGGAAAAGATAATTACCGGATTCTGTAAGGGAAGTTCAAATTGTGTTGATAACTGTTCGAGTACCTCTTGCATTTGTTATATTTTATTTGAATTGGCTAAAATACTTAAATACTTAATGTAAATATATGAGTATCTATTTTTTTGTTTTAAAACTTACTTAAATATGTTTTTTAATCGCCAAAAGATACCTCCTTAGATAAAAAAATAAGCTTTTCTACCTACTTTTAGTTCACCCATTTATTTGTTGCTCTCAAGCCGGAAAAAAATTGAATTTTAAAAAAAAGATGCATTTTATTTCAAAAATCTTAAAACTTCAAACCCACTTTCCATTTTTTTATGCCCTGTTATATTTTATTCCACCAGCTTCTTCTTTGACGTACCCAATGCCAAACTAATTTATTCCTAGACCCTCTTTAGAGAGTTAACTCCTACCAATTCGAACTATAGTCAACTATGGCTCTACAATTGGCTTTATTGGAAAGATAAGAAAGTGGACTGTTTTTTAATTTGTTTGCCTGTTATTTTGTTCCGCTACTTTGCTTGGGAAATATTTTAAAACTGATGTAATTTATAAGTATAAATTATTTTAAAGCTATTGACAATAACGGTTAAAGATATTCGTCAAACTTCTATAAAAAAGCATTTATCTTCGCCTTGAAATTAAGTAACTTTGCAAATGACTTTTTAAAATTATAATGCCTGATATTATTCAACTTTTAACGGATTCAGTAGCCAATCAAATTGCAGCTGGCGAGGTAGTACAACGCCCAGCTTCTGTAGTTAAAGAACTTATGGAAAATGCAATAGATGCTGGAGCTACTAGCATCCAATTGATTATTAAAAACTCGGGAAAAACACTAATCCAATTAATAGATGACGGCAAAGGAATGAGCGATACGGATGCTCGACTCTCTCTTGAAAGACATGCTACTTCTAAAATCAAACGGGTGGAAGATTTGTTTTCTTTAACCACTATGGGGTTTAGAGGAGAAGCTTTACCTTCTATTGCTGCGGTTTCTCAAATGGAAATCAAAACCAGAAAAGAAGATTCAGATTTAGGAACCCATTTGATTTTAGAAGGTAGTGAAGTAAAAAGTCAAGAAGTTTGCCAATGTTCAACTGGAACATCCATATTGGTCAAAAACTTATTTTTCAACATTCCTGCGAGGAGAAACTTTCTTAAAAGCAATGCTGTAGAAAATAAACACATTATAGAAGCTTTTTTGCGAATTGCGCTAATTAACCCAGAAATAAGCATGAGCCTTCACAGCGACAACAATGAGCTGTATCATTTGCCTTCAGGGAATTTTAGGCAACGCATTGTCAATATTTTCGGAAAGAGATTCAACGAACGTATTGTACCTGTTGAAGAAAGTACAGATATTGTTAAGATTTCAGGATTTGTTGGAAAAGCTGCTTACGCTAAAAAAACCCGCGGAGAACAATACCTCTTTGTCAACAACCGGTATATAAAAAGCAACTACTTTAATCATGCAATTTTTAAAGCTTATGAAGATTTATTGCCCAGCGATCAGTTCCCCGCCTACTTTTTGCAATTGGAGGTTGACCCTTCTAAAATTGACATCAACATTCATCCTACAAAAACGGAGGTGAAATTTGAGGAAGAAAGGGCTATTTATGCCATTATTAGGACGGCAGTAAAACAAGCTTTGGGCAAGTATAACGTCGCTCCTTCATTAGATTTTAACAAAGAGAGCAGCTTTGATATTCCTCCCTTAAAAAAAGGAGAAGCTATTCGTATGCCCAGCATTCAAGTAGATCCTACCTTTAATCCTTTTGAAAGAGAAAAATCAAAAGAAGGAAGTTCTCAATTCCCTTTTCAAAGAGAAAAAAACAAAATAGAAAAAAGTTGGGAAAAGCTGTATCAAGAACGAGGAATTCCTCAACAAAACAAAAGGGTCTCAAGCGACGAAAATTACAGCAGCGATAAAGATCAATCTCAAAAAAAAGTCATTCAACTGCACAATAAATATATTTTAAGCCATATTAAATCGGGTTTTATTATTATTGATCAACAAAGGGCACACCAAAGAATTTTATATGAAAATCTTAGCAAAAGGTTAAAAGAGGGTAAAAGTGATACCCAAAAGTTACTTTTCCCTGAAAACATTAGTCTTAACATTCAAGATATGGCATTGGTCAAAGACCTCATGGAAGATTTTAAAACCCTGGGCTTTGATATCAGAGAGTTTGGAAAAACAGATCTTATCGTCCACGGTGCACCTGCAGAACTTAAAAATCAAAGTGTTGTTCCACTAATAGAACAATTGATAGAAGACTTTAAAACAGAACAAGGTCCACTAAAAAATAAAGCTAGGGAAAAGTTAATTCGGTCCTTAGCTAGGAGCTTAAGTATAAAGCCTGGAAAGACATTGACAACAATAGAAATGCAGCAGATGATAGATGAGTTGTTTGCCTGTGAAATGGCCAATTTTAATTTTGATGGAAACCCCATTATTGTCACCTACCCCCTTGCTGAATTAGATAAACAATTTAAAAGGAAATGATTTTCGGAAGAAACAACCCTTTTCGCGATACACCAGAAGTAGTTAAAAACCTTCTTATCATCAATGGAATCATGCTTTTAGCTATGATTGCAGCTGAAA
Organism: uncultured Flavobacteriales bacterium; assembly: GCA_964552035.1. Classification (GTDB taxonomy): domain Bacteria; phylum Bacteroidota; class Bacteroidia; order Flavobacteriales_E; family Vicingaceae; genus CAZKFN01. The sequence goes on along the minus strand of CAZKFN010000017.1, from coordinate 8,859 downwards.
ATTATGGCGTTGATATCGCTCGTATGTTAGGCCTACACCATTGGTCTAGTGAATCCTTTCAACCCTACCAAATGGTTAGCTATATGTTTTTGCACGGTGGTTTTACTCATCTTCTTTTTAACATGTTTGCCCTTTGGATGTTTGGTAGAATCCTCGAACAGGTATGGGGCCCAAAGCGTTTTTTAATTTACTATATGATTACGGGGATTGGTGCTGGATTAATCCAAATGCTGGTGACAGAAATTCGAATACAAATGCTCATCAGCGACATTGACCCCATGCTTTATCAAACAGTTTTGAAAGATGGCTTAAGTGTTCTTCAATCTGGGAAAAACTATATTGACCCTGTTGCTGGTGAATTAAATGCCATGATAAATACCTCTACAGTAGGAGCTTCTGGAGCTGTTTTTGGAATTTTATTGGCTTTTGGAATGCTTTTCCCCAATGCACAACTTATGTTGCTCATTCCACCTATTCCAATCAAAGCCAAATACATGGTTATTGGTTATGGAGTGCTTGAGCTTTATCTGGGCTTATCTAATAATCCCGCAGATAATGTGGCGCACTTTGCCCATCTAGGGGGAATGCTTTTTGGCTTTATTTTGATTAAGATGTGGAAATCAAAAGGTAACACTAACTTCTATTGATCATGTGGAAATCTTCTAATCATCAATTCAATACTTCTTTCAGCAAAAACAATATGCTGATACGCTTGATTTATGCCAATCTTATTGTTTTTATTGGTTTAAAACTGCTATCCATTCCCCTATGGTTGATGCAAGCCCAGACTTCTGCTGATCAATTTGCACTTAACTGGCTGGCAATTCCCGCTGATTACATGCAAGTCCTTTATAAGCCTTGGACTACTATTTCTTACATGTTTTTGCATTTGGGATTTTTGCATCTCTTGACTAACATGTTATGGTTATATTTTCTAGGCCAATTGTTTATGCAATTTATTGGTGAGAAAAAACTTTGGACAGTTTATATTTCTGGAGGATTAGCCGGTGCACTTTTGTATATTTTATTTTTCAATACTTTCCCTGTTTTTTCAGAAGTCATGCCGGTTTCTAAAGCCTTGGGAGCTTCCGCTTCTGTAATGGCAGTAGTAGTTGCTGTTGGAACTTATGCACCGAATTATTCCATTCGGCTTTTTCTCTTGGGAAATGTAAAACTAAAATACATTGCTATTTTTGCTTTTGCAATTGATGTTATCAGCATCTCTAATTCTAATTCCGGAGGACATATTGCTCATATAGGAGGTTCCATTTTGGGCTTCTTCTTTGCACTACAATGGAAAAAGGGAAGAGATATTACCAACTGGGTTAACCCTACAACTGCGTTTTTAAAAGCTTTACTTCCTTCCTTAAAAAGGAGACCTTTAGAAGTAAGATATAAACGTCAAGAGCCTAAAGAACCTAAAAAGCCTACAAAAGATTATGAATACAACAGCGATAAAAGAGAAGATCAAGAAAAAATAGACGAAATCCTAGATAAAATTTCCCATTCAGGTTACGATAGTTTGACCAAGGAGGAAAAGGAGTTTTTATTTAAAGCTAGTAATAAGTAGGTAGTTGACTCTCCTTATATAGGGTTGACCGTTTTGATTAATTATTTATAGGGATTTGTAATTTTATTCTCCATTTTCCAACCCCCAATCACAATTCACAATTTTTAATCCTCTCAATCGTATGACAAATACCTCTCCAATTCTCTCCAATAATTAGGAAAACTTTTTTCTACTACTTCGGGCTCTTCGATTTCTACTTCTTCAATTAAGGCAGACAAGGGAGCTAAACACATAGCCATCCTATGGTCTTTATACGTCTTAAAACGAACTTTTTGAGGCAATTGTACGGACTGATGAATAAAAACCTCATTTTCTCCAAGCTCTTCCAATTGAGCATTAAACTTTAAAAGCTCATTTTGCAATGCTTCCACTCTATTAGATTCCTTTATTCTTAAAGTTGTCACTCCTTTTATCAAACATTTTTTTGCTAAAATTGCCGCTGTTACCGCCACAGAAGGAATCAAATCTGGACAATCAATTAAATTGAATTCCAATTGTTCTTGAATTGGCAAGTTTCGCTTTAATACTACCCCATCTTTGTTAAATACAGAACTTATTCCAAAAGATTCATATATGTTTACCAAAGCTTTATCACCCTGAAAACTATCTAATCTTAAGCCTTTTAACAACATGCTCTCCAAGTCAGAGAAAGCCATCAATTGATAAAAGAAAGCAGCAGAAGACCAATCTTTCCCTACTTCTATTTTATTTTCTATTTCTATACGATAAGTGGATGGCTCTACAACAATACTATTTTCCTTTTGCTGGAGTTTTATCCCCAAACTATTTAGAATGTTTAAGGTGAGGTTTACATAAGGTTTAGAAACTAAATTTTGAATCTCCAAATGTAAGGGTGTTTCCAAACTTGGAGCAATTAATAATAAAGCTGAAATAAATTGACTGCTAACTCCTCCATCAACTTTTAGTTTTCCTCCTTTTAATTTTTTACCATGAATTTCTAATGGAGGAAATCCCTCTTGCTCCAAATAGCTTATAGACGCTCCTAATTTTCTTAAGGCATCAACCAAGATTCCAATGGGACGTTGTTTCATACGTGCAGCGCCAGTCAATACAATGGATTGGTTTCCTTGAGTGGAATAATACGCTGTTAAAAACCGAAAAGCTGTACCCGCCATTCCCACATTTATGGTATTTTCCTTACTTTCTAAAGCTGCCTGCAATAAAAGGGTGTCCTCAGCCTCGGACAAATTTTCGATTTCAAAGGAATTATTAGAAATAGCCTGGGCAATCAACAAACGATTACTTTCTGATTTTGAAAAAGGAAGTTCTATGGTTAAGGTTTTAGGAATGATACCTCTTGAACGTTTAAGTTTTTTCATAAAGAACTAAATAATGTTTTAATGCAGCATAAAGTTGTTTATTATCAACCTTAATATTAAGCTCTGCTTTCCCAATTTCCGACAATAAAGTAAACCGACTTTCTCCTTTCTCTGATTTTTTATCTTGCTGGATAAACTCTATAATTTCAGCAATATCCTCTTCTATATAAGTTACCTTTTCATATTGTTTTTGTATGCTCTTTGTTATTTCCTCAAAATCCTTTACAGGAAGCTGTGTATGGTGTAGAGATAACCAAGATTCAATAAGCATTCCAGCAGCGATGGCATAACCGTGTGGAAGATGTTTTTGTTTTTTTAGAAAGAAACTTTCTATTCCATGACCTACTGTGTGTCCAAAGTTTAATTTTTTTCTTTCCCCATCTTCTTTAGGGTCAGCCTGAACGATTTGTGATTTTATTTTCACCGATTGTTCAATATATGATGCCGCTTCTTTCCAAGAGTTTAATTCTATTTCTTTTAAAGCCTCCCAATACTGAAAATCCTTAATTAAGGCGTGTTTAAGAACTTCTGCAAAGCCACTTTTTAATTCTTCTACTGCTAAGGTTTCCAAAAATGGAGGATAAATAAAGATAGCTTCTGCTTTTGCAAATAAACCCAATTGGTTTTTATAATTTAAAAAATCTATACCACATTTTCCTCCAATAGCAGCATCTGTCATTCCTAAAAGTGAGGTAGGAAGATGAACAAAAGGAATTCCTCTTTTGTAAACCGAAGCCACAAAAGCCCCTAGGTCTGTAATCATCCCTCCACCCAAATTAATCAACAGTGATTTTCTATCGACATTCAATTGGCTCATTTTCTCCCAAAGTGAGAGGCATATCTCCCAAGATTTAGAAGCTTCTCCAGCTTCAACATACAACACTACCGGCTCGATAAAGCCCGCCAACTCCTTTTGAACTAAAGGAAAAACTTTTTCATGCGTATTGGTATCACAAAGTATCAATAACTGACTAAATTTCTTGGTTTTAAGAAATGAAGTTAAGGGAGCTAAAGAATTTATAAATTGTGGTAAGGGTCCCATTTATCTTTTAAAACTTAAGCTTCAAAGCTAATTAAAAAACCAATGAAGCTTGATAAAGTATAAAATAGATTGATAAAAATTCCTTTATTTCAAATTTGCGTTTTCTTAATTTCGTAGCATGAAAAAAATTGGGCTAATTTCGGATACTCATGGTTTTCTTCACCCAAGGGTCAAGCACCATTTTCAAGATTGTGATGAAATTTGGCATGCTGGGGACATTGGCAGCATTGCTTTAGCTGATGATTTAGCAGCTTTTAAATCGTTTAGAGCTGTTTATGGAAATATTGACGGTGCAGAGATACGAAAGGCATATCCCGAACACTTACGTTTTACTATAGAGGGGGTAAAGGTATGGATAACCCATATTGGCGGCTATCCCAAGCGGTACGACAGAAGGGTTTATAAAGAACTTTATAGCAACCCTCCTAAATTATTTATTTGTGGACACTCCCATATTTTGAAAGCCATTCCTGATAAGAATTTGGGATTGCTCCATCTTAATCCTGGAGCCGCAGGAAAGGTTGGTTTTCATCAGGTTTTAACCATCATGCGCTTTGAAGTTGACCAAGGAAAAATTCAAAACTTAGAAGTTATTGAACTTGAAAAGCGTTAACTAACGAATACGATCGGCAGCTCTAACCAAAGCCTCATCTTTTTTAATAGCTTTAAGAGCTAAATAAATGCAAGCAATAGGCAAAGCCAACACTAAAATACCCATCCCATAATCTACTAGATTTTTATCCACTCCAATGGAAGTAGCAGCAGCATCTTGTAAAAAGAAGACCACCACCAGCAAAATTAACTGAACAAAAAGATTGAGTTGACCTAGCTTAATTTGTAGTTGACGTTTTTTAAACATAAAAACAATCACCAAACTCAACATAATTGAAAGTGAACTCAATAAAACCGGTAAAACTGTGGAATACACTTTTGCACCAGTAGCCGTATCAATCAAACCAAAAAATGTAAATTGATAATAAGAGTTATCTAACGTCAACTCCCCTAAATTTAGAGAATATGCAATAGCATTAATAGTAATTGCCAACAAAAGATAAAGTGTTTGTATTCTTTGCCACATAGAAATCTAATTTAACTACAAAGAAACTAAGAAAAATAAAGATTAAGCAATATTTAAATTTAATTTGTTATTCTTTTGCAAAAAAGAATAATCTTTGTAAAATACATAAGTCTTAGTTCAGATTGACCGATAAAGAGCATTTTAAAAAATTCAGTAAGAAACACCAAGCTGTACTTCCCTATAGCCTTACTTATGATTGGTGGGCTAAAGTGGTTAAAAAATCTTGGGATGTTGCTTTAGTGCTAAAAGATAAAGAAGCAGTGGCTGTTTGGCCTTATTTTATCCGTAAAAAAGGCCCTTGGCAAGTTATTTCTCCTGCCTATTTTACTCCATTTGCCGGTCCATTTATTATTTATCCAAAGGGACAAAAACAAGCCAATAGAAGCAGTTACGAACATAAAATGCATCAGGAACTCCTAGAACAATTACCCAGAGTAGCCGAAGTAGAGCAAAAATTTTATTTAGGATTTAACAACGGTTTGGCTTTTCAATGGAATGGATTTAATGAGTATTTAAGTTATACTTACGTGCTAGATCTTCATCCAAATGAAAAAAAACTTTGGTCAAATTTGAGGGAAAACATAAGAAGGCAAATTCGAAAGGCTAAAAATAACATTCAAATTACGAACATAGCTAAGGAAGAAGCTACCGTAGAAAAACTTTTTAAAGCGACCTTTAAAGCAAAAAAAGAAGATTATCCTATTGGCGATACTGGAATAATCGAGCGAATGCTAACCTACATCCAAGAGGCTAATAAAGGAAGCATTATTTATGGAGAAGAAAATGGTGAAATTCACACAGTAAATGTTTGTGTGTATGATGAACAAACTGCTTATTATCTCCTTGGTGGAAGTGATGAAAAATACAGAAATTCTGCAGCAGCTAGTTGGTTAATGTGGGAGCAAATTCTAAAAGCTAAAGAAAAGGGATTGACTTATTTTAATTTTGAGGGAAGTAGTATCCCGTCGGTTGAACAATTTTTAAGAGGTTTTGGAGGAGAGCTTAAAAAGGTACATCGCATCCACAAAATATATTCCAAAAGTTTGGAGTTAGTCAACAAAGCTAAAAGGCATTAATTTATAAAAGATTAATACTTACTATTTTAAATTCATTTGTTTTTCAATCTCTTGTTACTTTCTTTTTAAAGATTAGCTTTATCATCCCCTAAATTGATGTATTTTTGCAGACGAACCCAGAAATGCAAAATACTTATGGCAGAATTAAAGAAATTGGAAGATATAGCCTCACAAGTAAGGAGAGATATTATCAGAATGGTACACGCCGTATCTTCCGGACATCCTGGAGGCTCATTAGGCTGTGCAGATTTTTTCACTGCACTTTATTTTGAGATTTTAGAACACAACAAAGATTTTAAAATGAATGGACTTGGTGAAGATTTATTCTTCCTTTCTAATGGACACATCTCACCTGTATGGTATTCTGTTTTAGCACGTTCGGGTTATTTCCCCATTCAAGAATTGGCGAGTTTTAGAAAAATAGATTCTAGGTTGCAAGGGCATCCCACTACGCATGAAGGACTACCTGGAATTAGAATTGCCAGTGGTTCTCTAGGTCAGGGTTTGTCTGTAGCCATTGGAGCAGCTCAAACAAAAAAATTAAACCTAGATGATAAATTGATATACTCCTTAATGGGAGATGGGGAACTTCAAGAAGGCCAAATTTGGGAAGCAATCATGTATGCCGCACACAATAAAGTAGATAACTTAATTGCTACAGTGGATTACAACAACCGACAGATAGACGGAGATGTGGAAGATATTTTATCTTTAGGTGATTTAAGAGCAAAGTTTGTAGCCTTTGGTTGGGAAGTGCTTGAAACCAACGGAAATAATATGAAAGAACTTATTGCTACTTTAAGAGAAGCTAAATCTGCTAGTGGAAAAGGTAAACCCATTGTTATTTTAATGCGAACAGAAATGGGCCAAGGTGTTGACTTTATGATGGGCACTCATGCGTGGCATGGGGTGGCTCCAAACGATGAACAAAAAGAAAAAGCTTTGGCACAATTGACTGAGACTTTAGGTGATTATTAAAAAGCAAGTTTTTTTGATTAAATTGGTACACAAAAAAAAAGAAGAATGAGGAAATATCTCTTAATTGCTTTTTTCACCTTCATCTTTATAGGCTTTAGCAACTCCCATATTTATGCTCAAAAAGTCCAACAAACAAACATCCTTTTTGTATTTGATGCTTCCCAATCCATGTATGCTCGCTGGGGTAATGAAACTAGAATGCAAGTTGCTACCCGTCTATTAAGAGAAGCAGTAGATAGTCTTAGAAAAGCAGAAAATACCAACTTGGCTCTTCGTGTTTTTGGACACCAGAATTTTGTTATCTCCAAAGACAAAAGAAATTGTGAAGACACTAAATTAGAAATTCCTTTTTCTGCTAATAATCATGATGAAATTATTTCTAGACTTCGAACCATTCAACCAAGAGGGACAACATTAATTGCCTACTCTTTAGAAAAAGCAGCCAACGACTTCCCCTCCTGCTCCGATTGTAGAAATATAATCATACTTATTACCGATGGAATTGAAGAATGCGGTGGTGATCCTTGTGCTGTTTCTATGGCTCTACAAAAAAAGGGAGTAGCTCTAAAACCTTTTATCATTGGAATGGGCTTAGAACCTGATTTAATAGATACTTTTGATTGCGTAGGTAACTTTTACGATGCTCAAGATGCCACTACCTTTAGAGAGGTGTTGCAAATTGTTATCTCACAAGCTATGAACACCACCTCTGCTCAAGTAAACCTTTTGGATAACCTTCATAAGCCAACGGAAACCAATGTTCCTATGACTTTTTATGATTCACACAGTGGTGAAGTAAGATATAATTTTATTCATACGCTAGACAGCCGAGGAAACCCAGACACCATCCCTATTGATCCTCTCGGAACTTATGATTTGGTAGTGCACACTGTTCCTCCTGTAAAAAAGGATAAGGTTAAAATTACAGCAGGTAAACACAATGTTATTGCTGTTGACGCTCCTCAAGGAAGCTTAGAATTAAAAATGAACGGTTTTAATGAATACAAGGATTTAAAGGCCATTGTAAGAGAAAAAGGAAAACAAGAAACCTTGGTTGTCCAAGATTTTGACAAGATTCAAAATTACATTATTGGGCATTATGATTTAGAGATTTTGACCTTACCTAGAACTTATATAAAAGGAGTAAACATTGCTCAAGACCACAATACTAAGGTGGAAATACCTCAAGCTGGAGTTGCTTCAATTAATACCAGTGCGAGAGGATATGGAAGTGTTTTTAAAAAGGAAGCAGACCGATTGGTATGGATTTATGACCTTCCGCTCACCAACAGCAGAACCAATCTTACTTTGCAGCCAGGTAGCTACCACATTGTGTTTCGACCACAAAATGCAAGGTTGAGTATTTATACCAAAGAAGAGTCTTTTAAAATAACATCAGGAAAAAGTACACACGTAAATTTATAAGTTATGGCTAAAAACGAAAATATAGAGATGAAAGATACCCGCTCTGGTTTTGGAGATGGTTTGTTAGAAGTAGGAAAACGCAATCCAAATGTAGTTGCCCTTTGTGCCGATCTAACGGGTTCATTAAAAATGACTGCATTTAAGGAAGCTTTTCCCGATCGTTTTTTTCAAGCAGGAATTGCTGAAGCCAACATGATGGGCGTTGCTGCGGGCATGACCATTGGTGGAAAAATTCCTTTTACGGGTACTTTTGCCAACTTTTCTACAGGAAGAGTTTACGATCAAATTAGACAATCCATTGCCTACAGTGGTAAAAATGTAAAAATATGTGCTTCCCATGCCGGTTTAAC